>CAIQYP010000078.1 GCA_903876045.1 uncultured beta proteobacterium
AGCCCGCACCATCCGTATTCCTGTGCACATGATCGAAACCATCAACAAGATGAACCGCATCAGCCGCCAACACTTGCAAGAGTTTGGTTTTGAGCCAGATGCCAGCGTCTTAGCTGAGAAGATGGAAATTCCAGAAGACAAGATTCGCAAAATCATGAAGATCGCCAAAGAGCCCATCTCCATGGAAACGCCCATCGGTGACGATGACGACAGCCATCTGGGTGACTTCATCGAGGACGGTGCCAACACCGCCCCGATGGAAGCCGCCATGCAGGCCGGTCTGCGCGATGTGGTCAAGGACATTCTCGACAGCCTGACGCCGCGCGAGGCCAAGGTGCTGCGCATGCGCTTTGGTATCGAGATGACCAGCGACCACACGCTGGAAGAAGTGGGCAAGCAGTTTGACGTAACGCGTGAGCGGATTCGCCAGATTGAAGCCAAGGCTTTGCGCAAACTGAAACATCCAAGTCGCTCCGACAAACTACGCAGCTTCACCGATACGCTGTAATCAAAAACAGGGTGGGCAGTTGGCCCACTTTGTTTTTCACCGCCGGGCCGCCCCAAGATGGAACGCGCCCCCTCGGGGGGCAGCGAACCACGCGCAGCGGGTGAGCGTGGGGGTTCACGGTTATAGGGGTTTGATTTGGATGAAGTTTTTGTCCTGCTGGATGACTGCCACGCCACTACGGCTGAGCCCACCAGCAGGCTGTACAGCGGCTTTGTGCGTGAGCACCGCTGTACCAATCCACAAACTTTAGACGCAGTCTGGAATGCAGTAGACGCAGACCAGCAAAAGGGGCTGCATGCGGCAGTCTTTGCCGATTACGAATGGGGCGCCAAACTGCAGCGGGTTGGACTACAGCACGTCACACAAGACGACTGCAGTGCTTTGCGGGTGTTGATGTTCCACACATTGGAGCAGTTCTCGGCCGATGCTGTGGCTTTGTGGCTGGCACAAGAGGAAGGTTGCGATACACCCTCTGCTGCCGGCATTTGCAGTTTGCAACCTAGTGTCGATCAACAGCGCTTTGATGCCGATATCGCTCACATCCATGAATTGATTCGACGTGGCGAGACCTACCAAGTCAATTACACGTTGCGCATGCAGGGGTCGCAGTACGGCAAGCCCTTGGCCCTTTACCGTAGGCTGCGCGCCGCGCAACCCGTAGCCTTTGGTGCCTTGGCGTTGCTGCCCACCACACGGGCCGCAGTAGACGACACATCGAGCGATGCAGGCACATGGGTTCTGTCGAGTTCACCGGAACTCTTTGTGCGTAACTGCACCAATCAACTCACAACCCGCCCCATGAAAGGGACGGCTGCCCGTGTCACCGACATGGCAGAAGACCAGCAGCGCGCACACTGGCTTGCACATGACGCCAAGAACCGCGCTGAGAACGTCATGATCGTGGACCTTTTGCGCAATGACCTGGGTCGGATATCTGAAACCGGCACTGTCACCGTACCCAAGCTTTTCGCCGTGGAGACCTACAAAACGGTGCACCAGATGACATCCACCGTCACTTCCACTTTGCGTGAAGGTGTTAACTTCCCGAACGTATTGCGTGCGCTTTTCCCTTGCGGCTCAATCACTGGTGCGCCCAAGTTGCACACCATGGATTTGATTGCTGGCCTGGAAAGTAGTCCGCGCGGGCTGTACTGCGGGGCCATCGGCTGGTGCGACAGGCCAACACCGCAATCCCCGGCTGGCGACTTTTGCCTCTCGGTCGCTATTCGCACTATCGTTTTGGGTACGGAACATGCAAGGCGGCGCACCGCCGTGCTCGGAGTGGGCAGCGGCATCGTAATCGACTCCAAGGCCGACGAGGAGTTGGAGGAAGTGCGAACCAAGATGCATTACCTGACAACCATGGACCCCGGCTTTACGCTTTTTGAGACGATGCGGATAAGCCAAGGTCGGCTGCGCAATCTCAAACACCACACGCAACGCCTGCGAACCAGTGCGTTGGCACTGGGTTTTGCCTTGAACGAGGAGGCAGTGCACGATGCGCTGGCGGCGCAATTGTTGAGCCTCGATCCAAACCGGTCTTTTCGCTTGCGCCTGGACCTGCAGCACGACGGGCGCATCGGATTGCAAACCAGCCTGCTTACCCCTTTGCCTGCCGGACCGGCACTCCTGTTGCTGGCATCAGCCCCCCTTCCCGCACCGGAGGCGGCCTTGTTAAACCACAAGACTTCACTCCGCAGCACCTACGACGCCGCCATTCTGAAAGCTATAGCGCATCAGGCTTTTGACACGATTTTTCTGAATGAACGGGCTGAAGTGACCGAGGGCGCGCGCAGCAGTCTGTTCGTAAAAATAGATGGCCGGTGGTGGACACCGCCGCTGGCCAGCGGCGTGCTGGCCGGTGTAATGCGAAATCGCTTACTCCGACGATTCCCGCACATCGGCGAAAAAGTCCTGAGTCAGGACGATGTGAAATCAGCCGAGCAACTCGTGGTGTGTAGTGCCTTGCGCGGATTACAGCGGGCGCAATGGTTAAAGGATTTGAATGGTGAATTACTGCGGTGTGACCGCAACACCACAAGTTAACGCATGGAACGCGCGTTGCGCTCCAGCACAAAGGCAAAGGAAAACTTCAAAACTTCGTCTAGCGAGTGCTCCATCGCCTGGCGTTCCTGTTCGGTCAGATAAAACATCATGTCCACATCGTGGCGCACATAGCGAGCTGGCAATCGGTTCAGTGCAAGGCAAGCCACATCGGCAAGCATGTCGGCCGTATAGCTAGAGTAAGCGGGTTGCTGCGCGCGGCGCGCCACCTCTTCAAATACCAAGCGCTCAAAGTAATTGTGAACCTGGTCAAAGTTGTATTCCATGAATTCCCTCCGCATCACACGCGACAAATTAGTTGCGACCGACCTTAGCACCTCGCCCCGGCGCTGACAAGACTTACCCGAAGCCACAGCTATGATTCTTGTAGCAGGCAAAGAATTGGGATAAGCTGAAAAAAAGTAATCAAAAACTAAAGGGCTTGTGCATGAATGGAAAAGAGTCGCCTGCCATGGGGCAGTTGCTGGGCCTACTTGAAGCCCGCTATGCCATGCGAGTGCTCTGGGCGCTCAAGGATGGCCATGGGCAAACCTTTCGGCTTTTACAAGACAGCGTGGGCGGTATCACCCCAAATACGCTCAACACGCGCATCAAAGAATTGCGTGAGGCCGGGCTGCTTACCCACGTCAATGAAGGCTACTGCTTAACCCCCGTCGGAGCCGAATTGGTCAAGCGGCTCGGTGATTTGCCCCCCTTTGCGGCCAAGTGGGCCACGGGCCTTTCCAAACTGGTCAAATAGGCCCGACTCTACAAATCGGCAGTCTCCCACCCGCGCCAAACCTGTTTTCGTCTGCTCCTGTGCCGTAATCGCCGGTCTCATGCGGCATAATTTAGGGCTCTTCTGCGCACCCGTGACAAGCGCACAAACCAAGGAACTATTCATGCAAACAACAGCAAGCGGACTTCAATATCTGGACACAGTCGAGGGCACAGGAGCTGAATCAGTTGCCGGCAATCGTGTGAAAGTGCATTACACCGGCTGGCTCTACAACGACGAAACCCAGGGTGCCAAGTTCGACTCCAGCAAAGACCGTGGTGACCCATTTGTGTTCAGCCTGGGCGCTGGCATGGTTATCAAGGGCTGGGACGAAGGCGTGGCTGGCATGAAGGTTGGCGGTGCGCGCACGCTGATCATCCCTGCTGCCCTGGGCTACGGCGCACGCGGCGCAGGTGGCGTGATTCCGCCCAATGCCACGCTCAAGTTTGACGTGGAATTGCTCGGCGTCTAAAAAAATCGCACAGCCCCAAACCTGCCCTCGCTGCGGGACGGGCTCTTGAAACCGATTTGATTGCCCCCAATTGCGGGGCATCGTTTTATTTGCAGCCTTCTTTGCGACTCCACCAGCATGTCTGAACCTACCCACCCTACCGCCAACTCCCAAGACCAAGCGTCCAGCCAACAGAGCGCAGAAGAACTGGTCGCTGCCCTGAACGCCACAGAAGCAGAGGCTCTGCCCCAACTGCAGGCCGAATTTGCCATTCTGCAAGCCAAGAGCGCCGAGATGGCTGATCAGTACCTGCGCGCCAAGGCCGATGCAGAGAATGCACGCCGCCGCGCCGAAGAAGAAATTTCAAAGGCCCGCAAATTTGCGGTTGAAAGTTTCGCTGAAAGCCTGCTGCCTGTGGCGGACAGCCTGGAAGCCGGCCTGATCATCAAGGACGCGACTGCAGAGCAGATCCGCGAAGGCGCACAAGCCACTCTGCGCCAACTGATTGCCGCACTGGAACGAAACAAGGTGATCGCCATCAACCCGGCCGCCGGTACCAAATTTGATCCGCATCAGCACCAGGCTATCAGCGTGGTGCCTTCCGAGCAGGAAGCCAACACGGTCGTCAGCGTGTTGCAAAAAGGTTATTCCATCGTTGAGCGCGTGTTGCGCCCGGCCCTGGTCACGGTGTCAGCACCGAAATAAATACACACCGTTTGCGGGGGCGAATGGCTCGGTACAAACGGCATCGCAGGTGGGGCTTGAAAGCAGAAAAGTAGCCCACACCTTATCCACATCTGAATTTTTGAATCAAGCAGGAGTAAATCATGGGAAGAATCATCGGTATTGACCTTGGCACCACCAACAGCTGTGTGGCCATCATGGAAGGCAACACGCCAAAAGTTATCGAGAACGCTGAAGGCGCGCGCACCACGCCGTCCATCATTGCGTATCAAGAAGACGGCGAAGTGCTGGTCGGCGCATCCGCCAAGCGTCAGTCGGTTACCAATCCCAAGAACACCCTGTACGCAGTGAAGCGCCTGATTGGCCGCAAGTTCACTGAAAAAGAAGTGCAGAAGGACATCGACCTGATGCCCTACAAGATTGCCGCTGCCGACAATGGCGACGCCTGGGTCGAAGTGCGTGGTAACCGCATGGCGCCTCAACAGGTCAGCGCCGACATTCTGCGCAAGATGAAGAAGACGGCCGAAGACTATCTCGGCGAAGAAGTGACTGACGCCGTGATCACGGTGCCCGCTTACTTTAACGATGCACAGCGCCAAGCCACCAAAGACGCTGGCCGCATTGCCGGTCTGGACGTCAAGCGCATCATCAACGAGCCCACGGCCGCAGCACTGGCCTTTGGTCTGGACAAAAACGAAAAGGGCGACCGCAAGATTGCCGTGTATGACTTGGGTGGCGGCACCTTTGACGTATCCATCATCGAAATCGCCGATGTCGATGGCGAGAAGCAATTCGAAGTGCTCTCTACCAACGGTGACACCTTCCTGGGCGGAGAAGACTTTGACCAGAAGATCATCGACTTCATCATCACCGAGTTCAAGAAGGACCAAGGCGTGGACTTGGGCAAGGACGTGCTGGCACTGCAACGCCTGAAGGAAGCCGCTGAAAAAGCCAAGATCGAACTGTCGAGCAGCGCGCAGACCGACATCAACCTGCCCTACGTGACGGCTGATGCCTCCGGCCCCAAGCACCTGAGCATCAAGCTCACGCGCGCCAAGCTGGAAAGCCTGGTCGAAGAACTGATCGAGCGCACCATTGCGCCTTGCCGCACTGCCATCAAGGACGCTGGCGTAAACGTGGCCGACATCCATGACGTGATTCTGGTTGGCGGTATGACCCGCATGCCCAAGGTGCAGGAAAAGGTCAAGGAACTGTTCGGCCGCGAGCCCCGCAAGGATGTGAACCCCGATGAAGCCGTGGCCGTTGGCGCTGCCATTCAAGGCCAGGTGCTCTCCGGTGACCGCAAGGACGTGCTGCTGCTGGACGTGACACCGCTGTCCCTGGGTATTGAAACCCTGGGCGGCGTGATGACCAAGATGATCACCAAGAACACGACCATCCCGACCAAGTTTGCCCAAACCTTCTCTACTGCCGACGACAACCAGCCAGCCGTGACCATCAAGGTGTTCCAGGGTGAGCGCGAGATTGCCGCCGTTAACAAACTGCTGGGTGAGTTCAACCTCGAAGGCATCCCGCCCGCATCACGTGGCACGCCACAGATCGAAGTTTCATTTGACATTGACGCCAACGGCATCCTGCACGTGGGCGCCAAGGACAAGGGCACCGGCAAGGAAAACAAGATCACCATCAAGGCCAACTCCGGCTTGACTGAGGAAGAAATTCAGAAGATGGTGAAAGACGCCGAACTGAATGCTTCCGACGACAAGAAGAAGTTGGAACTGGTGCAGGCCCGCAACGAAGCCGAAGCCAATACCCACAGCGTCAAAAAGAGCCTGACCGAATACGGTGACAAGCTGGACGCCGGCGAGAAGGAAAAAATCGAAGCCGCCATCAAGGAAGTCGAAGAATCCCTGAAGTCGGATGACAAGGACGCCATCAAGGCCAAGAGCGAAGCGCTCATGACGGTGAGCCAGAAGCTGGGCGAAAAGATGTACGCCGACATGCAAGCCAAGCAAGCGGCCGAAGCCGGTGCTGCGGAAGGTGCTGCACCTGAGCAAGGTGCGGCCAAGCCTAACGAC
>CAIQYP010000079.1 GCA_903876045.1 uncultured beta proteobacterium
GGCAAGCGGAGAAGGCCAGTGAACCGGCCAAGCCTCTGCCAATTCAACCCTAAGGGCTATTCCAGTGGTTCCAGCTTGACCACGACGATGGATAAGTTGTCGCCGCCGCCGCGTGCCCGTGAGCGGGCTTTTTCAATGAGGAATTCGGTGGCCTCTCTTGCCGAAAGGGTTGAGAGCACCGAGCCGATTTCACTGTCTTTGAAGTAGTGCCACACGCCATCGCTGCAAACCATGAGTGAATCGCCGGCGCGCAGTTTGGAGATGAAGTGTTGGCCCAGTGGCGGGTCGCTTTCGGTACCCAGGCATCCCATCAGGATATTGGATTGCGGATGCACCGCAGCCTGCTCTTCGGTGATTTCGCCCTTATCGACGAGCGCTTGCACATAGGAGTGGTCGATGGTTCGCTTGACGAAGCTATTGCCGTGGTAGTGGTAAATGCGCGAATCACCGGTGTGGGCCCAGTGACAATCGCCGCCTGCGTTAATGATGAAGGCTGCCAGCGTGCTGTGCGGTTCTTGCTCGGAAGAGATGGCGGTGAGTTTGATCACCAAGTGCGACTCCTGAACGATCTGTGCCAGGATGGCAGCAGCATCTTCCGTATTCGGGTCATAGCGGTCGAACAATTGCTTGGCTGTCATCATCACTTGGTCGGATGCCTTGCGCCCGCCACTACGCCCCCCCATACCATCGGCTACGACGGCCAGAATGCAGCCGTTAATGCGCGGATGTTTGAGTAGCGCCACTTGGTCTTGCTGGTATTCGCGATCACCTTTGTGAATGCCAGTGGATGCGGTAAGTTTGTAACCCGATGTAGCCATGTGGTGTGTGCGCGGTAAAGCGATACTTTCTGTTCTTTGCCCCTGATCTCGCCGTATTATCGAGCCTGTGCACGGCATTTGCTCGCGCACCCGCAGCAAACTTATTTGATTTTCCCCTTGACCCTAAATTTGAATTCTCCGCAGCGGCGCTTGATAGCCCTGCGCATGGAACATGGAGACTTGGACGCCTTGATCGACCAGGCTTCGGAAAAGCGCCCAGTGGATGAACTCATGATGCGGCGATTGAAAAAGCGCCGTTTGGCCTTGCGCGATGAAATTGCCCGTGTCGAGCAAGACTTGATCCCGGACGAGCCGGCTTGAATGGCGCTTGCGCAAAGCGTTACTGACAGCTTTCGTGTAGGGGGCCCGTTGGCCCAGGCAGTGGAAGAGTACCGCCCGCGCGAAGGTCAGTTACAAATGGCCGCTGCCGTGGCTGATGTAATGGACGCGGGTGGCATGTTAGTGGTGGAGGCGGGAACGGGCGTAGGCAAGACTTACGCCTATCTGGTTCCGGCACTGCTGTCGGGCTTGCGCGTGCTGCTGTCCACCGCGACCAAGGCCTTGCAAGACCAGCTTTTTTCTCGCGATATTCCCCATTTGCGCCGTGTGCTGGGCCTTTCGGTGCGCGTGGCCCTGCTGAAAGGGCGCAGCAGCTACTTGTGCTTGAACCGGATGGAGTCTGCGCGCCAGGACTGGCGCATGGATGAACGCTCATCGCTCATCCACTTGGCCCGTATCGAAAACTGGTCACATGGCACCCAAACGGGTGATCTGGCAGAAGTCGATGCCTTGGACGAAAGCTCACCCCTGCTGCCGCTGGTCACATCAACCCGAGAGAACTGTCTGGGTGCACGCTGCCCGCAGGCTTCAAGTTGCTTCGTCAACCGGGCCCGACGCGAAGCATTGGGCGCCGATGTCGTCGTCATCAACCACCACCTGTTTTTTGCCGATCTAAATGTGCGTGAATCGGGCGTGGCTGAACTGCTGCCCTCGGTGCACGCGGTGATATTCGACGAAGCACATCAACTCAATGAAATCGGCGTGCAGTTTTTGGGTCGACAGCTCAGTACCGGACAACTCAGCAACTTGGTTCGAGATCTGGAAGCGGTGACGCTGGCCCACGCGCGTGGCCTGGCGCCCTGGGGAGCGCTTTGCGCCACCCTTCAGCAGAGCTCAGACGCGTTACTTGCGCGTTTCCCTGAGAGCGAGCGCCTCGAGCGCATGGATTGGAGCGCCACTGGCGCACGCTGGCCGTCCTTGTTGCAGGACGTCGTGGTTGCCCTGGGCGATGCCGATTCTGCATTGAATTTGGTCGCAGAAATGGCGCCAGAACTGCAACTCCTGCAGGCCCGGTTGGCCGAAATGACACAACTAGTGCAGTTGTTTCTGCAACCCGTGCCACCGGATGCAGTGCGCTGGCTGGAACTAGGGCGGCAACTGCGTATGTTGCAGTCGCCCCTGGATGTGTCCAAGGCTATGCAAGAGCGGGTCTTGCCACAGGGGGGCGGAGTGGGTGGCAACAAGTCCTGGGTCTTTACCTCCGCCACTTTGGGCCACGATGCCCAGTTGAGTTGGATGGTGGACAGTTGCGGTTTGGCAGGTGCGAAAATTCTGAGAGTTCCGAGTCCATTCAACTATGCAGAGCAGGCGGCGCTCTATGTGCCCAAGATTTTTCCTAAACCCGGTGACGCGCAGCACAGTTATGCAGTGGCCGAACTGGCGCTACAAGGCGCGCAGGTTTTGGGTGGGCGCACGCTGGTACTGACCACCACTTTGCGTGCCATGCGCGCCATTGGCGATGCATTGATGCGCTCCCTCCAGGGACGTGATGATCTGGAGGTGCTGGTACAAGGCAGCATCCCCAAGCGCGAATTGCTCGCACGCTTCTTGCAAAGCGGGGTACAGCAGCGTGGCACCGTGCTGGTGGCGTCGGCGACGTTTTGGGAGGGCATTGACATGCCAGGAGATGCTTTGCAACTCCTGCTCATCGACAAACTGCCTTTCACCCCACCCGACGATCCGGTGCAGCAGGCACGCTCCAAAGAGTTGGAGAGCCGGGGCAAGAGTCCGTTTAAGGCCCTTCACTTGCCCCAAGCTGCCGTGGTGTTGCGCCAAGGTGCCGGGCGCTTGATTCGCCGTGAGTCGGATCGCGGAATCCTGGTGGTTTGCGATGTGCGACTGAATCAGATGGGCTATGGCAGGCAGTTGGTAGCGGCCCTGCCACCGATGAAACGGTTGATAGAGGTTCAGGACTTCGCAGACGCCCTGGAGGCCCTTACCAGACCTTCCACCACGGTTCATCCTTCGCCTTTTCCCCTTTGCTGAGGAACTCCGACTGCGGGTAGCTTGCTTCCAAAACGCGCTTGGCGTCGTCGCGTAATTGGGCCAGACCTAAGGCGTCATAGGACTTATAGATCAGGAACATGGCCTCTTCCAGAGCCGGCACGTCGCGGTAGTCGGCCACGGCAGCCTGCGCCCGATTCACAGCAGCCAGGTAGGCTCCGCGTTTGTAGTAGTAGCGTGCCACGTGGACTTCGTACTGGGCCAGTGAGCTCACGATGTAGTTCATGCGCTGCGCCGCGTCAACCGCGTAGCGTGATTCCGGAAAGCGCGTTACCAGTTCTTTAAAGGACTCAAAAGCCTCTTTGGATGCTTTCTGGTCACGCTCGGATAAATCCTGGCGGGAGATGGAGGAGAACATTCCAAGGTCATCATTGAAGTTGATGATGCCCTTGAGGTACAGCGCGTAGTCCAGCGCAGGGCTGGCCGGGTGCAGTTTCATGAAGCGATCCAGCGTCGAAATCGCCTGGGCTGGCTCCTGGGTTTTGTAATGCGCGTAGGCCTTGTCCAACTGCGCTTGCTGTGCCAACGGAGTGCCGGCCGCGCGGGCTTCCAGTTTTTCCAGTAACGGAATGGCCTTGTCGTATTGGCCGTTATCCATGGAGTCTTTGGCGTCGGCATAGATGGCGTTCGGACTCATGCCGACCGTCTTGTCCACCGTGGCCGTAGAGCATCCCGCCAGGCCGATTGCCGAGGCCATGAGTGCCATGGCATAAACAGCCGATAATTTGACTCGCAACATTGTGGGAAACTTTCTTGAAACAGACCGTCGGGATTATATCGGCCGCCCCCTTGGGACTTCTTGTCGATGAAGGCGAGGAGCTGGGGCCGGATGTGGATATCCGGGTCCTGCAGGTCAGTCCGGAACAACACGGGGAGCGTCTGGACAAGGCCTTGGCTCTGGGAGTGGCTGAGTTTTCTCGCAGCTACCTGCAGCAACTGCTCGAATCCGGCTTCGTCACTCTCAATGGCAAGCCCGGTCTCAAGGCCTCGCACAAGGTTAAGGCGGGTGATGCCATTAGTGTTGAACTTAAGGCGACTCCGCAAAGTCAGGCCTTTAAACCTGAGGCTGTGGAATTCGGAGTCGCCTATGAAGATGCACACATTCTGGTGGTCAACAAGCCTGCTGGACTTGTCGTGCACCCGGCGCCGGGTAATTGGAGTGGGACATTGCTCAATGGATTGCTGGCGCACGATCCTTGTTTTCTTGCCGTTCCGCGCGCGGGCATCGTGCACCGGTTGGACAAAGATACCAGTGGCTTGATGGTGGTCGCCAAAAGCCGGGAGGTCATGGATGCGCTGGTTAAGGCCATAGCTGCACGGGAAGTCAGCCGGCAGTACCTTGCGCTGGCGCACGGCGCCTGGGTAGGCCCCAAGAACAAATCGGTGGACGCGCCCATTGGACGTGATCCGCGCAACCGACTGCGTATGGCAGTGGTGGATCTGGCCACGCAGTCCGGCAAGACGGCACGTACCGACTTTGAATTACAAGCCAGTGCCGTGACCAGTTGCTACGTGCGATGCATTCTCCATACCGGTCGTACCCACCAGATCCGGGTGCATATGGCGTCCATTGGTCACCCTCTGGTGGCTGACGCTGTCTATGGCGGCTCGCCACTGTTCGGTCTCACCCGTCAGGCTCTGCACGCCACGCGGCTCGCCTTCGTGCATCCTGTGACCAACAAACAGTTGGCATTTGATGTGACCGTCCCGCCGGATATGCAGCAGGGGCTAGCGCATTCGGGCCTGAGCTACAATCCGGCCTAGCCTGAAGGGCTGCGGACCTCGCCAGGAGTTGAGGTCGCCACGGGGTCTACACCCCGTTTGATATCCGAAGAAACCCCATTGATGTGTCGCCGTGAGGGCGATGTTTTCCGGAAATATGCCTGACCTATGAACTTGGTGGACGCAAAGCGGGTCCTCGAGACCGCGCTAATTTGCACTCAGCAACCGATGCCTTTACGTGATATGCGCTCGCTGTTTGGTGATGCGTTGGGTGTCGACACGCTTAAGACATTGTTGGACGATTTGCGCGACGACTGGGCGGGCAAAGGTGTGGAGTTGGTTCATGTCGCATCGGGTTGGCGTTTTCAAAGCCGCCCGGAAATGCGCGAGTTTCTTGACCGCCTGCATCCTGAGAAGCCGCCGCGCTACACCCGCGCCACCCTTGAAACCCTGGCCATCATTGCTTATCGCCAGCCGGTGACGCGTGGCGACATGGAAGACATTCGCGGAGTGACCATCAATTCGCTGTTGATTAAACAGTTGGAAGACCGAGGTTGGGTTGAGGTCATCGGACACCGGGAAGCGCCTGGTCGCCCAGGCTTGTATGCCACCACCAAACAGTTTCTTGATGATTTGGGGCTCGCTTCGCTGGATCAGTTGCCTATGCTCGATAGCCCGCACCAAACTTCTCAGGCATTTGAGTCGCTGGTGCCCCCAGAAGAAGAACTGCCTGCGCCGCAGGTTCCTGAAGCAAATCCAGATGAACCGGAATTGCAGATGGAAATGCCCATAAATGCGCTTGAAACGGACGCGCCCCCCTCTTTGGATGGAACTTGATATGAATGAAAACGATCCCACGACAGCACCGGACGACGACCAGTTGCCAGCACCGCAAGAGACTGAAGTCGTCTTCACTGTGGCACCGTTGGAAGACGACAAGCCGTCCGCAGGCGCTAGCGCTACGCGCTTTGACGACATTCTGTCGGGTCAGTTTGATGCGGACGAGGAAATTGAGGAACTCGCGCTCCCCAAGCGCGTATTGGCACCTATGGCAGAGACGCCTAAGTTGCATAAGGTGCTGGCCCAAGCCGGTATGGGTTCGCGCCTTGAGATGGAGCAACTCATCATGGAAGGCCGAATCTCGGTCAACAACGAGCCGGCCCACATCGGTCAGCGTATTCAGTTTGGTGACAGTATCAAGGTCAATGGCAAACCTATTCGCGTGCGCATCGACCCGCCACCGGCGCGGGTTATTGCGTACCACAAGCCCGTAGGTGAGGTTGTCACCCATGACGACCCGCAGAACCGACCCACGGTGTTCCGCAAATTGCCAAAGTTGCCACAAGGCAAGTGGCAATCCGTCGGGCGCCTGGACTTGAACACTGAAGGGCTGCTGCTGTTTACCAGCTCAGGCGAACTGGCCAATAACCTGATGCACCCGCGTTTTGGGCTAGAGCGTGAGTACGCGGTGCGCGTGCTGGGTGCGTTGACCAAGGACGAAAAGCAGATGCTGTTGTCGGGCGTCAAACTCGATGACGGTATGGCGCAGTTTGGCACCATCGAAGACGGCGGCGGTGAAGGCTCCAACTGCTGGTACCGCGTCACCATTTCGGAAGGCCGCAACCGCGAAGTGCGCCGCATGATGGAAGCCGTAGGCCATGCGGTCAGCCGCCTGATCCGCATACGCTATGGCGCCATGCTTTTGCCACGCGGACTGAAGCGCGGCGCCTGGATGGAACTGGACGATGCCGACATTCGCGGCCTGATGCAAGCTGCGGGCGGGGTGCGCCCACCCGGCGAACGCAGCGACCAGGCGCAGCGCGAAGGACCTGGTGGCAATCGTGGTCCCAGAGGCAATCGACGTCGTTCCGGTGGCCCGCGCGGCAATACCAATACCGGCCCGGGCCGCACTGCGCAGGGCCCGAACGGGGCAGGGCGTAGCGCGCGTCCGGAGCGCTCGTCGGACCGACCTGCTGGAAATGCCCAGCCCGATCCGATGAAGACGTCGCTTGGCTACATCGGCGCCGATAGCTTTAACCGCCAACGACAGGACCGCGGTCAGCGTCCCGGCGGTACTGGTGGACCCCGTCGGGGTGGCGGCGGTCGGGGGCGACCGGGCTAATTTTGCTTGATCGCAATGCTAAACTCACAGGCTTTGTCTCTGTGGACAAATTACCCAAACCAGATCAGGAAAATCCATGACTATCGAACGCACTCTCTCCATCATCAAGCCTGACGCCGTTGCCAAAAACGTAATCGGTCAAATCTACGCACGCTTCGAAGCCGCTGGCTTGAAGGTGGTCGCTGCCCGCATGGCGCACCTGTCACGCCGCGAAGCCGAAGCGTTTTACGCGGTGCATGCAGCGCGCCCGTTCTTCAAGGATCTGGTTGACTTCATGATTTCCGGCCCGGTGATGATTCAGGCCCTGGAAGGCGAAAACGCCATCCTGAAGAACCGTGACCTGATGGGCGCTACCGACCCCAAGAAGGCCGACGCTGGCACCATCCGCGCTGATTTCGCTGACAGCATTGATGCAAACGCTGTGCACGGCTCTGACGCTGCGGAGACCGCTGCTGCGGAAATCGCATTCTTTTTCCCCGGCGCTAACGTTTACACACGTTAAATAATGGCCCCCACGCGCCACCGCTTCGCGGGTTGCTGCCCCCCAAGGGGGCCAACCCGCCTTGGGGCGGCCCGGCGGCATGTTATGCGATGACGGCCAACCTGCTTGATTACGATCTGGACGGATTGGCTGCTTTTTGCGAGCGGCTGGGTGAGAAGCGCTTTCGCGCCACCCAGTTGTTTCGCTGGATTCATCAAAAAGGCGCTGCCCAGTTTGATGACATGACAGATTTGGCCAAGTCTCTGCGCGAAAAGCTCAAGACGACGGCTCATCTGCAAGCGCCCCCGGTTATTTCCCAGCACATTTCTACGGATGGCACCATCAAATGGTTGTTTGACGTGGGTGGTGGCAATGCCGTTGAGACGGTATTTATTCCTGAAGACGATAGAGGTACGCTGTGTGTTTCCTCGCAAGCCGGCTGCGCAGTGGGCTGCCGTTTTTGTTCCACAGGGCACCAAGGTTTTAGCCGTAATCTGACTCCCGCCGAAATTATTGGCCAACTGTGGTTTGCCGAGCATTTCTTGCGCAAACACCTGGGTGTGGATGAGCGGGTCATTTCCAACGTCGTGATGATGGGCATGGGCGAGCCGCTACAAAATTACCAGCCGGTGGTGCAAAGCCTGCGGGTGATGTTAGACGACCATGGTTATGGTCTGTCGCGCCGCCGTGTGACCGTGTCCACTTCGGGCGTTGTGCTGAAGATGGACCGCTTGGGGCAGGATTGTCCGGTTGCTTTGGCGGTTTCCTTGCACGCACCCAATGACGCGCTGCGCGACAACCTGGTGCCACTCAACCGCACGTATCCGTTGGCAGAGTTGATGCAGGCCTGCCAGCGTTATCTGCAACATGCACCTCGCGACTTCATTACCTTCGAGTACTGCATGCTTGACGGCGTAAACGACACCGCCGCGCATGCCGAGGAACTGGTGCAGTTGGTTCAAGCCTACGGTAAGAGTGGCTGGTGCAAGCTCAATCTGATTCCCTTTAACCCATTTCCCGCCTCGGGTCTGAAGCGTTCCAGCAACAATGCCGTGCTGAGTTTTGCAAAAATATTGACCTCAGCGGGAATCGTCACTACGGTGCGTAAAACCCGTGGCGATGATATTGATGCTGCTTGTGGACAACTGGCAGGTGATGTTCAAGACCGTACCGCGGTTGGCAAACGTATTGCCAAGCAGCGCACTATTTCGCTCACTCCCGTGTTTGATGCGCCGCCAGCAATACTAAAAGAATCAGGACCATGATGACAACGCGAACCGTGCAGACTGTTTCACTTTCCGTCTGGTTGGGGCTTTTTGCTTCATTGCTTTTTGGTTTTGGTTTAACCGGTTGCGCAGGCAATGGGACTTCGGCTACCGCTCCCCATGAAACATTCACTGATTCAGACGAGCCCGAGAGTCGCAAGCGCGCAACCAATCGCCTGAAACTAGCCGTCTTGTATTTTCAGGATGGGAAGAATAACTTCGCTCTGGACGAAGTGAAACAGGCTATCCAGATCGATCCCAACTGGTTTGAGCCCTACGGAATGCGCGGCGTAATCTATATGCAAACCGGTGAATTTGCACCGGCAGAACTGAGCTTCCAGAAAGCCCTGTCCATCAATCCGAATTCGTCCGATATAAAGCACAACTACGGTGTTCTGCTGTGCAAGATGAAGCGACCCGCAGAAGGGGTGAAGATGTTCGGTGCCGCGTTGGCAGACCCTGCATATGGTCAGCGCGCAAAGACTTGGCAGGAGCAGGCGAATTGCCAATTGGCTATAGGGCAAAAAACCGAAGCAGAGGCCAGCTATATGCGTTCTTATGAGCTCGATGCCGGTAACCCCGTAACGGGTTTTCAACTTGCCAACCTGTTGTTTCAGCGTGGAGAGTTGGTCCGATCGCAGTTTTACGCCCGTCGCGTCAACAATGGTGAACGCGCTTCCGCAGAGTCTTTGTGGTTGGGTATAAAGATTGAGCGCAGCTTGGGTAGCAAGGATGCCCAGTACCAACTTGAGGCGCAGTTGCGCAAGCGTTTTGCCCAGTCGCGTGAAGTGCTCTCCTTGGAGCGTGGAGCATTCAATGAGTGAAGTTCTGAAGTCAAGTGCTGATTTGGTGACGGATGCCAGCGGGCCCACGGCGGGCATTTTGCTGCGTCGGGCGCGCGAGGCCTCGGGCTTGCACATTGCTGCCTTGGCGGTGGCAATGAAGGTGCCGGTAAAGAAACTCGAGGCTCTAGAGGCAGACCGGCTGGGTGACCTGCCTGACGCGGTCTTTGTTCGTGCGCTAGCTGGAAGTATGTGCCGCGCACTCAAAATTGATCCAGTGCCGATTTTGAGCCGACTGCCTCAGTCGGCGATGCCTAAGCTCGACCGGGATGAACGCGGAATCAACATGCCCTTTGATGCGTCCCGCATGCAATATGGCAATTCCGCATTGCGCTTTGTTTCCCGGCCTGCAGCTCTTTGGGTAATCGGTTTGCTGGTGGCTGCCCTGTTGGTCGTGTTTTTTCCAGAGGTTCACACCGCCAGCCAAGCCGTGCTTGCAACCGCTCCTGCAGTGGATAACACTGCTCTCAATACGCCTGAGGCGACACACGCGATAGGCAGTCTTCCATCTGCGAGCGGAACAAATGCCACAGTTGCCCCAGCCAACTCGCTTGCTGTGGCCGCACCCACGGCGACACCGGCCAAGGCGGCGTCGGAAGTAGTGGCAGTGGTTCTGGCTGCAACTCCGGTACCGGTGCAGGTGACGATCGCGACTAATGACCTTCTAGTATTCAAGGCTAAGTCCACGGCTTGGGTCCGTGTTAGTGACGCCAAGGGCGCGGTGCAGTTTGAAAAGACCCTGGCTGCAGGTGAAACAGCCACGGCTTCAGGCGTGCTCCCCTTGAATATAGTTGTGGGGAATGTATCCGGGACCGAACTGCTGGTTCGTGGACAAGCCTTCAATCTGGATGAAGTCGCCAAGAACAATGTTGCCCGTTTTGAGGTGAAGTAATGCAAGAGCAACAACCAATTGAATTGGCGTCCCCGCGCGTACGGACCTCGCTCCGAGCAAATGTAGTGTGGGGCGGCAGAGTGGTATCTGTTGGCGGTGGGGAACCCGTGCGGGTGCAGTCCATGACCAACACTGACACCGAGCAGGCTGTAGAAACGGCCTTGCAGATCAAGGAGTTGGCATTGGCCGGTTCCGAGATGGTGCGCATCACAGTTAACACGCCTGAAGCCGCCAAGGCCGTGCCTTATATCCGAGAACAGTTGGACCGGATGGGCATTGATGTGCCCCTGATCGGTGATTTCCATTTCAATGGTCATCGTCTGTTGTCCGAGTTTCCGGATTGCGCGCAGGCCCTGTCCAAGTACCGCATAAACCCGGGCAATGTAGGCAAGGGCGATAAGCGTGACCGCCAGTTCGGCCAGATGATAGAAGCCGCTGCTCGCTGGAACAAGGCTGTTCGCATTGGCGTTAACTGGGGTAGCCTGGACCAGGAACTGCTGGCGTCCATGATGGATGAGAACAGTCGCCGCGCCCAGCCCTGGGATGCCAAACCTGTTATGTATGAGGCGTTAATCACATCAGCCATTGAATCGGCTCAGCGTGCCGTCGAAATGGGGCTGCCCGCACATCAAATTCTTTTGTCCTGCAAAGTCAGTGGTGTGCGTGATCTGATCGCGGTATATCGCGAACTTGGCAAGCGCTGTAATTACGCGCTGCACCTGGGGCTCACCGAAGCCGGCATGGGGACCAAGGGCACGGTGGCGTCGGCAACTGCTTTGGCCATATTGTTGCAAGAGGGTATAGGCGACACCATCCGCGTATCGCTGACTCCCGCACCGGGCGAGTCGCGCACTCAGGAAGTGGTAATTGCATCCGAAATTTTGCAGTCATTGGGTCTGCGCACTTTTGTGCCCAGCGTGACGGCCTGTCCTGGATGTGGCCGAACGACCAGCACCACATTTCAGGAATTGACGCAACAAATTGACGATTTTCTGCGTGCGCAAATGCCAGTCTGGCGCGAACGTTTCCCAGGTGTCGAGCACCTTAAGGTTGCCGTAATGGGCTGCATCGTCAACGGCCCTGGCGAGAGCAAACATGCCGATATTGGTATTAGCCTGCCGGGGACCGGAGAGGCACCGGCTGCGCCCGTCTTCATTGATGGGGAAAAACGAATGACCCTGCGCGGCGAAAATATCGCCACCGATTTCCAAAAAGTAGTTGAAGACTACATCCTGCAGCGGTTTGGTTCAGCCAACACTACTGCTTGAACCCATTTCAAGGCATGAACGAAAAAATTGCACCACGCAAAGTGGAAAAGCTGGTTGCCGTCAAGGGCATGAATGACATTCTCCCGCCCGACTCCGCGCGCTGGGAAGCGCTGGAAGAGCGGGTGCGCAAGCTGATGCACCGCTTTGCCTATGAGAATGTGCGCACCCCTATCGTCGAACCCACGGCACTTTTTGTGCGCGGCCTGGGCGAGGTCACCGATATTGTCGAAAAGGAGATGTACTCCTTTGATGACCGCCTGAACGGCGAAGCCTTGACTTTGCGTCCAGAAAACACGGCGAGTGTGGTGCGGGCAGCTATTGAACACACACTGCTTTACAACGGCGGCAAGCGCCTGTATTACATGGGCCCGATGTTTCGACACGAGCGCCCTCAGCGAGGTCGGTATCGGCAATTCCACCAAATCGGCGCTGAGGCGCTTGGCTTCGGCGGCGGTGAGGTTGATGCCGAAATCATTCTGATAGCGCC
>CAIQYP010000080.1 GCA_903876045.1 uncultured beta proteobacterium
TCTATACGCTGTTTGCTTTGGGCCAATCGCTGATGTTCGGTGTGATGCGGCTCACCAACACCGCACAGGGCGACTTCATCGTGCTGGGTGCCTTTGCTGCGATTACCGGCGTGAGCATCATGGGGCTGCCCGTCGGCGTGGCGGTGGTCGCCGTGTTGCCAGTTGCCTTTGGTTTCGGCTACGCGCTGCAGCGCTATGTGTTGAACGGGACTTTGGGTCGCGACCCGCTGCCTTCCTTGGTGGTGACGTTTGGTCTCTCCATCGTCATTCAGAACCTGCTGCTGGAACTGTTCTCGGCCGATCCTCGGTCAATCGAGACGGGAGGCCTTGAATCCGAAGGAATCGCCCTCACCGAGGGTTTCTCTTTGGGCGTGCTGCCGTTGATTGTTCTGGCCATTGCGATAGCGGCCACCGCATCCTTGCAGTGGCTCTTCACGCGCACCGCGCTGGGTCGTTCGTTTCGCGCCGTCTCGGATGACCGCGAGATTGCAGAGCTCATGGGCCTGCATTCCGGGCGCGTTTATGCGCTGGCCACTGCCATCGCCTTTGTGCTGATCAGCATCGCCGGCATCCTGCAAGGCATGCGCACCACGGTTTCGCCGGCGGACGGGCCGTTGCTGCTTTTGTTTGCCTTTGAGGCCGTCATCATTGGCGGCATGGGTTCCTTCTGGGGCACGCTGGCGGGCGCGATGATTCTGGGTTTGGCACAGCAAATCGGATTCCGGGCCGACCCCGGTTGGGGCATCTGGTTCGGTCATCTGGTCTTTCTGGTGGTGCTGGTCGTTCGGCCGCAAGGTCTGTTTCCTAAAACCCGGGGCTAAGTTCAGACATGCCAAACAACGCAGTCCAGGTTGAACGCGGAAACCGCTATGGCGGTGTCGCCCTGTTCGTAGGTGCGGCCCTTGTTGTGGTGGCAGCGAGCTTGCCGTACTGGGGCGAGTCGAGCTGGATGCGCGAGTTCGTGCAGATCGCCTGCTACTTCATCTTCGCCATGATGTGGAACCTGATGGCCGGCTATGGCGGCATGGTCAGCATTGGGCAGCAGGCGTTTTTTGGCATCGGTGGCTACGTCATGCTGGCGCTGGGAAACTTCGCGGGTTTGAATCCCTTCATCGCCATACCGATTGGTGCCCTGGTTGCGGGCTTGGTTGCCTTGCCGGTTTCCTATATCGCCTTCCGCCTGCAGGGCGGCTACTTTGCGATTGGCACCTGGGTGATTTCCGAGGTGTTCCGGTTGAGCATTTCCAATATCGCGGCGGTGGGCGGCGGATCGGGCACCACGCTGACCGCCTTGCGCGGCATTGAGAAGGCCACGCGGGAAAGTGTCACCTATTGGATGGCGCTCGTCTGTGTGGTGGCCTCCGTGGCGCTGGTCTATCTGTTTCTGCGCAGCAAGCGCGGTCTGGCGCTGTTAGCGATTCGTGATAACGAAGTGGCGGCCGAGTCGCAGGGTATCCCGGTACGGAGCATGAAGTTGGCGGTGTACGCGGTGGCTGCATTCGGTGCCGGCCTGGCGGGCGCACTGTATTTTGTGGGCAACCTGCGCATCAGTCCGGACGCCGCATTCAGCGTCAACTGGACCGCCTTTGCGATCTTCATGGTGGTCATCGGGGGACTGGGCCGTATCGAAGGGCCGATTGTCGGTGCCGTGCTGTTTTGGGCCTTGAATAAATTCTTCAGCGACTACGGCACCTGGTACCTGCTGGGTCTGGGCCTGCTGGCCATTCTGGTCACGATTTTCTTCAAGCAGGGTTTATGGGGCTATGCCCAAACCCGTTGGGGCTGGACACTCTTCCCAACGCAACGGCGCCTGATCCTCACCGACTGAACCATTCACTTTTAAGCGAGACATTATGAGAAACATCGACGAAAACAACATTACCCAAGCCGTACTGGATCGCATGAGCGCGTGCAGCAACCCGCGCCTCAAGGAGGTTCTGGGAAGCCTGGTGCGCCACCTGCACGACTTCGCGCGTGAGGTCAAATTGACCGAAGCCGAATGGATGGCGGGCATTGAATTTTTGACCGCCACAGGCCACATGTGCGATGACAAACGTCAGGAGTTCATTCTGCTTTCCGACACGCTGGGCCTGTCCATGCTGACGGTGGCCATGAACAACGCAAAGCCCGAGGGGGTGACCGAATCCACCGTATTCGGCCCCTTCCACGTGGCCGGCGCGCCGCATGTGGCGCAGGGCGCTGACATCAGTGCCGGTGCCACGGGGGAACCCCTTTTTGTGACCGCGCGGGTCACCGCACCCGATGGCAAGCCGGTTGTCGGGGCTGATGTGGATGTCTGGCAAGCCGATGAAGATGGTTTGTATGACGTTCAGCGTCCCAACCTCGAACACCATCAGGCACGTGCGGTGCTGCGCACCGATGCAGAGGGCTATCTACGTTTTCGCACGGTGCTACCCGTGGCCTATCCGGTGCCCACCGACGGCCCGGTGGGCAAGATGCTGGTGGCCACCGGACGACATCCGTGGCGTCCTGCGCACATTCACTTCATGGTGGTGGCCACCGGATTTGAACGTCTGATCACGCACGTGTTTCGTGATGGCGACCCGTATATGGATTCCGATGTGGTCTTCGGTGTGCGGTCCTCGTTGATCGGCCAGTTCGACCAGCACCCTGCCGGTACCGCGCCCGATGGCAGCGCCATGGGCGTGCCGTTCCACACCTTGGCCTTTGACTTCGTGCTGCAGCCGGTCTGAAGCCCTCGCCTTTGAACCCAGAGAAGCCTATGTATTTTGCTGTCATTGCACGCGACAAGGCGGGTCAGGCCGAGTTGCGAAACCGCCTGCGCCCGGAGCATCGGGCCTGGCTTCGCGCGCCCGGCGAGCACCCGGTGGTGGTGCGCCTGGGCGGGCCACTGCTCGGCCCGGATGGCGCCATGGACGGGACCTTGCTGGTGGTGGAGGCCGCCAGCAAGGATGCGGTGCAGGCCTTTCTGGCCGACGATCCCTATTGCCGCAATCAGATGTTTGCGCAGTTGGAAGTTCGTCAGTGGCAATGGAGCCTGGGCCAGCCGGTGGCGGAAATGGTGACTGGCCCATGATCAACAAAATTGCAGACAGCATGGAGGCGGCACTGGCGGGAACGCCGGATGGCGCGACGGTGCTGATCGGTGGTTTCGGCACCGCAGGTATTCCGAACGAACTCATCGATGGCCTGATTGCGCAAGGTGCCCGCGATCTGACCATCGTCAACAACAACGCGGGCAATGGCGACACCGGCCTGGCCGCATTATTGAAGACCGGGCGGGTGCGCAAGGTGATTTGCAGTTTTCCGCGTCAGGCAGATTCCCATGTGTTTGATGCGCTGTACCGGTCAGGTCAGCTGGAACTGGAACTGGTTCCCCAGGGGAATCTGGCTGAACGTCTCAGGGCTGCGGGTGCAGGCATCGGTGCCTTCTTTACGCCCACCGGTTTCGGCACGGAACTGGCACGCCATGCCGACGGTTCTGAAAAGGAAACCCGTGTGATAGACGGCCGGTCGTATGTGCTGGAGTTCCCCATTCGGGGCGACCTGGCGCTCATCAAAGCCGAGCGCGGGGACCGTTGGGGGAATCTCGTCTACCGCAAAGCCGCCCGTAATTTCGGGCCGGTGATGGCCACTGCTGCCGCCAGGACCGTAGCCAGTGTGCACGAGGTCGTCGAGTTGGGAACACTGGATCCCGAAACCATTGTCACGCCCGGAATCCATGTGAGCCAGGTGGTCAAAATCGCCCGCATTGCCACGCAAGCCGGCGGTTTCAAGGCCGCCGCCTGAACCGGTAAAACCCTATGCGCACTTACACACCACGCACTAAAGATGTGCTGGCCCGCAGGGTGGCCCAGGACATTCATGATGGTGCCACCGTCAATCTGGGAATCGGCATGCCGACACTGGTCGCCAACCACATTCCATCCGGATTGGAAGTCATTCTGCACAGCGAAAACGGCATTTTGGGCATGGGCCCTGCGCCCCCTGCGGGCGAGGAAGACTACGACCTGATCAATGCCGGAAAGCAGCCAGTCACGCTGTTGGATGGTGGTTGCTACTTTCACCACGCAGACAGCTTTGCAATGATGCGGGGAGGCCACCTGGACATCTGCGTGCTGGGCGCCTTTCAGGTGTCAGCGACCGGTGATCTGGCGAATTGGCACACCGGTGAAAAGGACGCGATCCCCGCCGTGGGGGGCGCCATGGATCTGGCCATCGGTGCCAAACAAACCTGGGTCATGATGGACTTGCTGACCAAAAAGGGCGAAAGCAAAGTGGTCGAGAAATGCAGCTATCCCCTCACCGGCATTGCCTGTGTGAAGCGCATATATTCTGATCTGGCGACCCTGCAATGTACCGCCCAAGGTCTGGTGCTGATCGACATGGTCGAGGGGCTGGACCATGCCAAGCTGGAACGCTTGCTGGGCCTGCCTGTGGCGCCTATTCAGGAGCGTTTATGAATTCAGTCACCCACATTGCAATGCAACGGATTGTTCTGAAAAAGCAAACACGCCGATCGAGCCATTTGCCCTTTTCTATTTGCCGTTCCCTGTTTAGAGTTCACGTTAGAGCAAAAAAGGGTTTTCTAACCCACCATTCACCCCACCTAGGAGACATGCATGACTAAATTTGTTACCCGCTTCGGGTCCTTGAAGAACTATGAAAAGGGCCACATCGAAATCATCAATGACATGCCCAGAAACTATACGTTCTCAAATGTATTTGAAGTAGCCAACGGCTCCAAACCGTATGAGAAGGTTGCTGTCGGAAAGAACCTGGAATATGTGATTGAGGCTATTCGCGCGGAGGGAACGTCCGGTTGGATGGCCGCCAGCCACGATGAGTTTTGCATCGTGATGGATGGTGACGTGACGGTCGAACTGGTCAAGCTGGACGACGCGGAGTCGGTGGCACCTTCCGGTAAAGATGGCACGGTTGCCGTCAAGGGCGAGCCCAAAGGACGCAAGATGGGCACCATCCGTTTGGGGCGCGGTCACCAGGCCTTGCTGCCAAAGGGTGCAGCCTATCGCTTTGTCAGTGCAACGCCTTCGGTGCTGGTGCAGCAAACTATTCTGGGCGACCTCACCGTGCAGAAGTGGGCCGAGATCTGCTACCGCTAATCCAGCCAACGATCCGGACTCAGCAAAAATTTAGGAGAACATCATGAACGCAGTTACAGAAAAAACACAACCCACAGTCGCTGGTTATCGCACTTTTGAATTGGGTGCATTTACCTTCATGCGTGATGAATATTTCGTCACCATCACATGGCCGGTAAAGCATGGCCGCCAATCCCACACCATGAGTGCAGATGCATTCCTGCGTGCGTTGATGCGCGACGTGGCCTGGGGCTTCTTTTACGGCGTGGTCAATTTCGACAATGTGTTTGGTACCCGTAATCTGTATGGCAAGGTGGAGTTTTTTGGCGGACGCTTGAACGAGCACTATCACAAGGCCGGGATGTCCTATGTAGAAGTCTTCGACTCTCCGGTGGCTATGAAGTTGATCAAAGAAATTCTGGCGGATTGGGTCAACGACGGTTTTGACCCCTTTGCCGCGCCGATGGAGACGGGTGATGCAGCCTTTGGCGAGAAGAATGGCAGCAACCTCAAGGCGATCGATCGCTTCCGTGTGGCGACCAAGCGTATGCCCGGCCTGAAGGGCGACTCCCCGCTGCGGGAGGAATCCAATGGCTATTCGATCAACCGGGCATTTGCCGATGTTGCACAGGATCAACCCGAGATCAAGGCAGAGCCCGGTTTTGAAGACGAGATGCATGCCTTCAATTTGTTTGCTTACCTTTCGCGTTCAGACGTCACCTGGAACCCTTCAGTGACGTCGGTGTGCAAGAACAGTTTGTTCTGCCCCACCACGGAAGAATACATCCTGCCCATCATTCACGGCAACGACCGGGTGGAATGGTTCTTTCAGATGTCAGATGAAATCATGTGGAACATCACCGACAAGGAAACGGGTCGTCCGCGTGCACGCGTGTTGATGAAGGCCGGCGACGTCGCGTCCATGCCAGCGGATATCGGACACCAGGGTTTTTCCAAAAAGCGTTCGATGCTGTTGGTTTGGGAAAACGTCAATCCCAATATCGTGAAGATGCATGAATCGGGTGAACTTCCGCCTTACCCGGTAGAGTTTTAAAGCCTGAAAAATCAATGAGAAACCGGTCGGGTGGCGATCACGGATGGGGTCGTCACCCGAACTATTTTTGGAAATAAAAAGATGAGTTGGATTGAACACCGGGACTGTCCCAAGACTGGCACGCGTTTATGTGCGCTCAGCGATATCCCGGATCAAGGTGGGTTTGAGGTGGCCTTTGGTAAAGGCGACGAAAACTTCCGGATTCTGTTGCTAAGGCAAGGTGATCTTTACTGGACCTATCGGAACCAATGCCCGCATTTTTCGTTGCCGCTGAATTTTCATCCCCAGACCTTTGTGGTGATGGACTCCATGGTGATCTGCGCGCACCACACGGCGTTTTTTAGTTTTGACGATGGTGTCTGTGTAGACGGACCCTGCGCGGGTGCGGGCTTGACGCCGCTACCTTCCACGTTCTTTGGTGGTGAAATCTATTTTGGCAATTCAGAAACCTGAAGGCGTTGAATCAACTAGCAGCGCATGCGCAGGGGGCGGCGCCTTACGTCATCTAAAGCTGCAAGAAGCCAAACGATGAAGAAGAAGGGGCTGCCCACGCTGCATTCCTGCAGCACAAGCAGCCCCTTCCAGGCCCAGGCTGAAGTACTTACTTGGCCGGGAAGTCGAACAGCGAAGTCAGGTCACCAATCGCGGGCTGGTTAAGCGGGCGGTAGGGGTTATGTGCGCTCTGCTTCGGGTTGGGCAGGTTGTCACGCGAACGCTTCGACAGGGTTGGCAGATCCCAGTTCTTCTCGATGAACTTGGAGATCGATGCGTGGTCGTTGTACACGTGGTCCACATGGCCCTTCTTGGCATAGGGCGACACCACCAGCAGCGGAATACGCGGGCCGTCACCCAGGAAGTCGATGTTCTGGATATAGCCGCTGTCAAAATAGCCGCCGCCTTCGTCGGTCGTCACGATGATGGCCGTATCCGCCCACAGGGCCGGGTTGCCCTGCACGCGAGTAATCAGGTCATGGAGAAACAACTCATACTTGCCTGGCACCGAATAGCCGGGGTGGCCACTTTCCAGATTCTTGGGTACCACAAACGACACGGCTGGCAGCGTGCTGCCCTGGATGTCAGCGTACAGCGAGGTCAAGCCCTTCAGGCGTTCACGCAGCGCGGCAGCTTCCACCACATTGGCAGACGCATTGTGCGGGTCGCCAATCGCGTTGTACATCAGCGGACGTGCTGACTTGATGGCCGCAGCGCGCGCCGCGGCTTCAATGTAAGCCGCAGGCGTGCCAGATGGATAAATCGATTGGAAGTATTGCAGCGTCGGGCCATAGAACAGCGGGAACAGTGCGTCGCCAGCCACATCAGCGTCTTCGCGACCACCGGTGTACCAACCCCAGCTCACATCGTGCGAGGAAAGCGTTTCGCCAATGGTGGGAACGTACTGTGGCGGATATATATATTTGTCTGCACCCAGCGCCTTGGGCGTGCCGTCCACCTCAAAAGGCGTGTCGTAGTTATTCACCAGGTAGTAGGCGCCGCTTTCGCAACGGCTCTGGCGGTGGTTCTCTTTCAGGAACTCCAGAATAGCTTCCACGCCGGGCTGCTTGCGGTCAGCGCAGTTCACATACGAACCACCGGAATAGCCATCGTTCGTATAGTAGTTGTTGCTGCCGGGTTGTGGGTTCGGGTTCTCGATCTGGTTGGCAGGCGGCGTAGTCACCACACCGTTTTCGTTATAGACGGCAGCTTCACCGGCAGTGGCCAGTGCGAAGAAGTTGGCGCCGGTGCCACCCATCACGGCCTGGTGGTAGTTGTCGCTCATGGCAAAGTTCTGTGCCAGCCCGTTGAAAAACGGCGCATCGCCCTGGTGCATATTGAAAAAGCCCATCAGTTCGCCGCCCTGACCAGTGTGGCCCAGGCTCACACCGTCAGTCGCGCTGCCGGTACCAATGGTGTCTGCCACCCAAGCGAACAGGTCCAGGCGCGAATTGTCGCCACCCGTTTGTTGCCACATCTGGAAGAAGCGGTGGGCCGGGTCACCAATCGCCGAAGTGGGCGAACCATAAGGCACAAACTTGGTGATCTGGAACGGGCCGTTGGCCTGCAGCGCGTCAAAGCGCGGGTCAGGCATCGTGCCAAACAAATGCAGCGTGGCCGGGTTGTAAGCGCCAATCAGCGTGGGCTGCGTCAGCACGTTATATGGGCCGGTGCGGTGTGGCTCCAGCGTGTATTCGTCTTCGCCTAAGGCCTGGCTTTGCTGGGCACGCTTGTATGCAGGGCCCGGTGTGCCATCCGCGTTGATGATGCCCTGCGACAGCAAGTTCATCACCGGCTTGCCGCTGGCACTTTGGTACGTGGCAAACAGTGTGTCGAAGGTTACGTTTTCACCCACCACCACAATCACGTGTTTGATAGGTGTGGTGGTGGCGTTGTCGCTGGCATAAGCCGTGTTTGCCAGCGCGAGGCCGGCAAAGATGGCTGCCAGGCTGGCAGATAGTTTGGTAAGCATGGAATCCCCCGGAGGATGAATGTATATAGGGTTGGCTGAATCGGCAGCAATGTCCGACGCGCCAATGTAGGGGGCGCATGTTGCGGGGGTGTGACAGGGCAGGGCGCGCGTCGCGCTGACAGAGGGTGCGTGTAGCGATATGTTGCAGCGCTATTGCAAATGTGTTGTGCCTCCATTGTGTAACAGTGATGTCATATGCCGCACTTAGACTGAGCGACTTCGGGCGCCGGGCACGTAGGTGCGCAGCGCTGAAGACATCACACCTGTGCTGGTGTTGACGTCTCCAAGCAAATATTCCGAATATGAATATATTTCGTTCCATGGTTCTGAAACGCATGCCCTGCTTTGTGCCGCGGGACGCTGCCACTATTTTCGCAAATAGCTGAAGATGGAATACATCGTCAAGTCCATAGGGGCAGGTGCCGTCATTGCGACGCAAAAACTGCAGGCCGCGGATATTGCGGATGCCACGCGTCAGGCGCAAGCGCAAGGTGTTGAGGTGTTGTCGGTGGCGCCCGCCTCGTGGACCAGTCGCTTGAAAGCGCCGCAAAGTTCCTCCAAATTTCCGTTGTTGCTGTTTAGCCAGGAACTACTTTCGTTGCTCAACTCGGGTGTGAACTTGATGGAAGCGGTGGAGACGCTGGCCGAGAAAGAGGCGCGCCCAACCGTGCGCAATGTGTTGCAGAGCATTATTGGCAGCTTGCGCCAGGGCAAACCCTTTTCTGCTGCGCTGGAAGGCACGCCCCATGCCTTCCCGCCGCTGTATGTGGCGTCCGTTCGCGCCAGCGAGCACACCAGTGGGTTGAGCGAATCGCTGGCACGCTACATCGCCTACGCCGGGCAGTTGGAAACTTTGCGCAGCCGCCTGGTGAGCGCGGCGATTTATCCGGTGATTCTGGTGTCCGTCGGCGGCTTGGTGATTTTGTTTTTGATGGGCTATGTGGTGCCGCGCTTTGCGCACATCTACGAAGACATGGGGGGCAAGCTGCCCCTGATGTCACGTCTGCTGCTGCAGGGCGGCCTGGCCCTCGAGCAATATTGGTATGTGGTGCTGGGCACACTGGTGGCTCTGGTGGTGTTCCTCGCAGGCGGTGGTGCCCGGCTATTCGGCCGCAAGGTGATGGGCTTGCTGTGGCGCATTCCGGCGGTGGGCGAGCGTATGCGTGTGTACCAGTTGGCCCGTGTCTATCGCACGCTGGGCATGCTGTTGCGTGGCGGCATTGCCATTGTTCCGGCACTGGAGATGGTGACCGGTTTGCTCTCATCCACTCTGCAGCCGCGCCTGCGCGAAGCATCGCGCAGCGTGCGCGAGGGCGAGTCCATCTCCCATGCCTTTGAGGCCTCGGGCCTGACCACCGCAGTGGCCTTGCGCATGCTGCGGGTAGGCGAGCGCGCCGGCACCATGGGCGAGATGATGGAGCGCTCGGCCGCTTTTCACGACGATGAAATGGCCCGCTGGGCCGAGTGGGTCACCCGCCTTCTGGGGCCCGTGCTGATGCTGCTCATGGGCCTGGTGATTGGCCTGGTGGTGGTCCTGATGTACATGCCGATTTTTCAGTTGGCAGAAAGCGTGCGATGAATAGCCCACTGGATATACGCCATTTGGCAATACCGTTTTCCGTTGCAGAAATCGCAGCCGCCCGCGTGCGTGCCTTGGCGCGTAGCTGTCGGCTGGTTGAAGCGTTGGAGGGGGACGAAGGGGCTGAGCACGTGTTTGCCTTGCGCCTGGGTGTGACCGTCAAGTTGCGCATGCTGGGCATTGCTGAGATGCATGCCATGGAGCCGGCTTTTGATGTGCTGCCCTATGCCGAAGCACTGGCGCGTGAATGCCTGTTGTTGCGTGCGGCAAATCAGCATCTGGTGCTGGTGATTGCCGACCCCTTCAATCTGGACCTGCGCTCCTGGGCCGACGAGCGGCTGGAGGCCGCAGTCGAACTATGCGTGGCGCATCGGGGCGACATTGCCGCCTTCTTTACCCGCCATGAAGAAACCCTGCGCGCCATGGATGGCATTGTTTCCATGCAGCAGACCAACTCGCATGGCAGCCATGCCGAGGACATTTCGCTGCGCAGCATCAGTGAAGACACCAGCCCGGTGGTGCGTCTGGTCAACAGCACCTTGTATGACGCGCTTAAGGCCGGGGCCAGCGATATTCACATGGAGACCACGCCCGGTGGCTTGTTCATCAAGTACCGTATTGACGGTGTGCTGGCGCATGTGGGTGGCAACCAGGGCATGGACCATGCCGAGCAAATCATCTCGCGCATCAAGGTGATGGCCGAGCTCGATATTGCCGAGCGCCGCGTGCCACAGGATGGCCGCTTCAAGGTGGCCGCCAACGGGCGCGAGATCGACATCCGCGTCTCCATCATGCCCAGCATCCATGGCGAAGACGCGGTGCTGCGGATTCTGGATAAGCAAAGTCTCTCAGACCAGGTGGTGGGCCTGCGCCTGGAAGCGCTGGGCTTTGATGTGCCGACCCTGAAGGCCTTGCGCGAATTGTCTGAAGAGCCCTACGGCATGTTGCTGGCCACCGGCCCCACCGGCAGTGGCAAGACCACCACGCTGTATGCAGCCATTAACGAAATCAACAACGGCCACGACAAGATCATCACGATTGAAGACCCGGTCGAATACCTGCTGCCCGGTGTGCTGCAAATCCCGGTGAACGAGAAAAAAGGCCTGACCTTTGCACGCGGCTTGCGCTCGATCCTGCGGCACGACCCGGACAAAATCATGGTGGGTGAAATCCGCGATGGCGAGACCGCACAAATCGCGGTGCAGGCGGCGCTGACGGGCCACCTGGTGCTGACCACGGTGCACGCCAACAATGTGTTTGATGTGCTGGGCCGATTCACGCACATGGGCGTGGACCCCTACAGCTTGGTGGCAGCACTCAACGGCATCGTGGCGCAGCGGCTGGTGCGTATCAGTTGCCCGGAATGCGTGGCCCCCGCCATGCCAGATGCCGAGTTGCTGGCGGCCTCCGGCATTGACGATCCGCAGACCTTCAAGTTTTGTGCCGGCATTGGTTGTGCGCATTGCCGGGGCACCGGCTTCAAGGGCCGCAAGGCGGTTGCCGAGGTGCTGATTCTGGATGACGTGCTGCGCGAAATGATCGTCACCCGCGAGCCCGTGCGCCGCATCAAGGAAGAGGCATACCGCAAGGGCACACGTCTGCTGCGTGACGCCGGGCTGGACATGGTGCGTCGTGGTGAAACAACTTTGCAGGAGCTCAACCGTGTGGTTTCGTGATACCCCCGCTTTCCAGGTGGGCCTGGCACAGCACAGCGTCTGCATTGCGCGCCCGACGCGCTGGGGCCTGGGGCCGGCCACGCTGCTCGCGCAATTGCCGTGCGCCCCCGAGAGAGGTGCAGCGGGCGCAGCAGAGCCATGGCGCGCTGCGGTCGACACCTTGCGTGCCTGGCTGAACCAGCAAACGAATAAGCGAGTGCAATTGCGCGTCGTTTTATCAGGGCGCTTTGTGCGCTGGCAATTGCTGCCCTGGCGCTCCGAACTGAGTGGGCGCAGCGAAACGCAGGCCTACGCGGGTGTGCGGTTTCGCGAGACCTTTGGCAAATTGGCGGATGCCTGGAATATCCTGCCGGTGGCCCTGCCACCAGGCAAAACCGCACCGGCCTGCGCGGTGGATCAGGCGCTCATCACGGCCTTGTATTCGGTGTGCGAAGAGCACGGTGCGCGCCTGCAATTGCTGACGCCGTATTTCTCCAGCGCCTTTGATACCTGGCGCGGGCAACTGCCAAGCAACGCGGCGTGGTTTGGCACCGTGGAGGCGGACACATGCACCTTGGGCTTGCTGCAGGCTGGCAACTGGACGGCTTTGCAAACCCAGCGCGTGTTTGGTGATTGGCGCGAAGTGCTGCCCGCCATGATGGCGCAAATCGGGCTGGCCAGCGGGCTGGACGCAGGCAACACGCCCCTGTTTCTGGCCGGCACGCTGGAGCCACCCGTGGCGAAGCCGGACTTTGCTTTTTCGTGGCTGCGGCCCAAACACACGGCGCAAGCGGGTCTGCCAGACCTGCGTCTGGCCCAGGGGGTATAGCCATGCAGGCACTTGAAATAAATTGGGTGGCTCGGCCACGTCGCGTCACCACCATCGGCCTGCTGCTGGCTCTGGCCGGGCTGCTGTGCGCCATCTTTGTGGCGCTGGACTACCTGGATGCCGACACCGAACAAGCCGCTTTGCAGGCGCGTCAAAACCGCGTATCGAAAGGGGATGCGCCCAAGAAGCGCAGCTATGTGGAGACCGAGCCACTGGCGCGCGATGCCGCCTTGACTGCCGCGCAAATCGATACACAGTTGCAACTTCCCTGGAGTGATTTTTTGCAGGCCATCGAATCCAGCAATCTGCCCTCGGTGGCACTACTGGGCGTTGAGGCGCAAGGCAGCACCCGCGTGCTGCACCTGGTGGCTGAGGCCAAAGACGTTGAAGACCTGCTGGCTTATGTCAAAAAGTTGCGCGCATCACCTGTATTGCGAGACGTCTTTGTTGCCGGGCAGGAAGAAAAGCTGGTGGGCTCGGTGAAGGTCATCCGCTTCTCGGTGGAAGCCACCTGGGGCGCGATATGAGCGCTATGAATCAGGCCTTGTTGAACGCGCACGTGCGCTACCAGTTGCAGCGCCACGGCTGGCTGACGGCGGCCGGGCTGCTGTTGCTATTGGCTGCTTTGGCATTTCAATGGTTGCTGGTGGAGCCCCTGCATGCCGGCAATGAAGACTTACGCAACGAACTTTCAGCACAACGCCGCAAGCAGGTGCAAAAGCCCGACACGCAGGAAGACTCCGTCAAACGTCAGGCCGCGTTTTACGCCACGTTGCCCGATAGCAGCGACACCCTGCGCGCCGTAGCGGTGCTGAACCGTGCGGCCAAAGCCGGTGCCTTCACACTCAGCAATGGCGAGTACCGCATAGCGCGCCAGGGCAATGGCCCTTTGATGCGCTACCAGATTACCGTGCCCCTGCACACCGACTACCCGCATGTGCGCGCCTGGCTGGTGCAGGTGTTAAACCAGTTGCCCAATGCGGCACTGGATGAAGTCAGCCTCAAGCGTGACGACGCGGCCGCGCCTATGTTGGATGCCAAGCTGCGTCTGACTCTGTTTATGCGAGCGCCCTGAATGCCACACCTTCGCCAAATCCTGCCGGGTGCTGCGCTATTGCTGATGGTGGCGGTGACCAGTGCCAGTGCCAACGCAGCGACTGAAACTACGGCGGGCAATGATGCGCCGGTGCGCCTGCGCCGCTCCAATGCCAACCCGTTTGCCACACGCTCCTGGGAGCCGCCGCCACCGCCACCGCCCGTGCAGGTGGTGCGCCCGGTGACTCCCAAAGCGCCGCCGCTGCCCTTTGTCTATATGGGAAAAATGCTTGATGGCAAAGCCGTCACCGCCTTTGTCAGCATGGGGGGCCAAACCCATTTGCTGCATGGCGGCGACACCCTGCGCGACTACCGGGTCGAGGCCATCAGCGCCAAAGAAATAACTTTTGTCTATCTGCCGCTCAACGAAAAGCAACGGCTCTCCTTCGGAAGCGAAAATTGAAAACTGCACGCCCCCCTTTCCACCTGCGCCCGCACCTGCACCGGTCGCTGACCTTGATCAGCTGTGCCTGCCTGCTGCTGATTTCCGGTTGCGCCAGCAACACCGCGGTGCGTGACAGCAAACAACTCTTTGCCGAAGGCCGCATGGAAGAAGGCGTGCTGCAACTTGAGCGCGCCACCCGCGAGTTCCCTGACGACCATGAGGTGCGCGCCGAATACTTCCGCCAGCGCGAAGCGGCTGCCAACCAGTTGCTGACCACCGCCGATGCCGAGCGCGCCGCCCGCCACACCGAGCAGGCACAGGCCTTATACCGCCGCGTGCAGGCCCTTGATGCCAACAACCCGCGCGTGCGTGAAGGCATGGCCGATTTGGCGGTGCAGCAGCGCCAGGAGGCCACAGTGCAAGAGGCACAAAAGCTTATTGCAGACGCCAACCTGCCGGCAGCCGAGCGCCTGCTGCGCGCGGTGCTGGCCGAGAGCCCCAACCACAGCGAGGCCAAACGCCTGCTGGGCCTGACGCGTGAAAAGACAGCACAGACAGCGCTGGCCACACCGGCCACGCCTGCTCTCAAAGATAGTTTTGCCAAACCGCTGACGCTGGAGTTTCGCGACACGACTATGAGGAACGTGTTTGAAGTGATTGCGCGCAGCTCGGGCATGAATTTTGTGTTTGACAAAGACGTGCGCACCGACACCAAGATCACCATCTTTGTGCGCGACACCAGCATTGATGACCTGGTCAAACTGATCCTGACCACCAACCAGCTCGAGCGCAAGATACTGAACGACAACACGGTGTTGATTTATCCCAACACGGTGGCCAAGGCCAAGGACTACGTGGACCTCGTGACACGCAGCTTTTATCTGGCCAATGCCGACGTAAAACAGGCGCAGGCATTGGTGCGCGGCTTGGTCAAGACCAAGGATATATTTGTTGACGAAAAGCTCAACCTGCTGGTGATGAAAGACACGCCTGATGCCGTGCGCCTGGCCGAGCGGTTGATCGAATCGCTGGACATTGCCGAGCCCGAAGTGATGCTGGATGTGGAGGTGCTGGAGCTCTCGCGCAGCAAGCTGCGTGAACTGGGCTTGCGCTTCCCCGATCAGGTGGGCTACGGGCTGCTGACGCCCAGCACCAATTCCACCATCGTCAACGGCAACGTCACCCAGTCCAGCACCACGTTGGGCGGCGCACTGGCAGCCGGCTATATCGACCTCAACAACACCGCCGGTCTGACTGCTTTTGTGGCCAACCCCGGCGTCATGCTGAACCTGAAAAACCAGGTGGGCGACGGCAACATGCTGGCCAACCCGCGCATCCGCGTGAAGAACCGCGAGAAGGCCAAAATTCATATCGGCGACAAGTTGCCGGTGTTCACCACCACCTCCACCGCCAACGTGGGTGTGTCGGCCTCCGTCGCGTTTCTGGATGTGGGCCTGAAGCTTGACGTCGAGCCCAATGTGTATCTGGACGACGAGGTCGGCATCAAGGTGGGGCTGGAGGTCAGCAGCA
>CAIQYP010000081.1 GCA_903876045.1 uncultured beta proteobacterium
CGGTGTGCTTGTTCATAGCACCCTTCACTGCGAACGACACGGTGCCGTCCACCAATGCAAACAGGGTGTGATCCTTGCCGATACCGACATTTGTGCCGGGGTGGAACTTGGTACCACGTTGGCGAACAATGATGGAACCCGCGCTGATGGATTCACCACCATAGGACTTCACGCCGAGCATCTTGGGCTTTGAATCGCGCCCGTTTCGCGTAGAGCCGCCGCCTTTTTTCTGTGCCATGACTCTTGCTCCTTATGCTGCAATCGCGCCGATTTGCAGTTCAGTAAACTGCTGGCGGTGCCCTTGACGTTTTTGATAGTGCTTACGACGACGCATCTTGAAAATGCGCACTTTGTCGTGCTTGCCATGTGCAATTACCGTAACGGTAACTGTTGCGCCGGACACCAAGGGTGTGCCAACCTTCAGCTCGGTGCCGTTTCCGACAGCCAGAACCTGGTCAAACACAATCTCTTGGCCTACGTCCGCAGCAATCTGTTCTACTTTAATTTTTTCGCCGGCTGCAACTCGATATTGCTTGCCGCCGGTTTTTATGACCGCGTACATGTTGACCTCTTTATCTAACTCTGAGAACGAATTTTCACAGAGCCTTGGATTATAGCCCAAAGCAGAGATTCACTCAAATTCTCAGCTTGATCGGCATTTTTCCAAGCGCAGGTTTCTATAATCAACGTAATAACCAACCGGTCTAAAGTCTTGCAAGTCAATTCCAGCGGTCCCTCATCAGGGCTTTCCATCATTGATGCCGATATGCGTCAAGTCGACGCCGTCATCGCCGAGCGCCTAAGCTCCGGCGTCCCTTTGGTGGGAAGCGTATCGCAGTACCTTATTGCCGCCGGCGGCAAACGACTTCGACCCTCCCTGCTATTGTTGTGTTGCGGCGCCTTGGGCTGCCAAAGCACGCAGCGCTTCAATATGGCCGCCGTGGTGGAATTTATTCATACTGCAACCCTTCTGCACGACGATGTGGTGGATGACTCCGCGTTACGACGAGGACGTGCCACGGCTAATGCCACTTTTGGCAATCCGGCCAGCGTGCTTGTGGGGGACTTTCTCTATTCGCGCGCCTTTCAGATGATGGTGGATGCGCAAAGCATGCGCATCATGCAAGTATTGGCTGATGCCACCAATGTGATTGCTGAAGGCGAGGTCATGCAGTTGATGAACATGCATAACGCCGAGCTCGACGAAATCGGCTACCTGCACGTAATCCGCTCCAAAACCGCCAAATTGTTCGAAGCCAGTGCTCGGGTCGGCGCCATTCTGGCGAGCGCCACTCCTGAGCAGGAAGAAGCATGTGCCGAATACGGCCAAGCCCTTGGGACTGCGTTTCAAGTCATCGATGATGTACTGGATTACGCGGGAGACGCTGCTGTTATGGGTAAGAGCGTTGGCGATGACTTGCGCGAAGGCAAAGCCACGTTGCCCCTGATTGCAGCGATGCAACGTGGCAATGAAGAAGAGTCCGCGGCAATCAAGAAGGCAATTGAAACCGGTGATCTAACCATGCTAGCGCGAATTGTGGAAATTGTAAAAAGCACCGGTGCTCTGGATCCCGCCCGCGACGCCGCACGACTGGAAGCACTGCGCGCCATTGCTGCGGCTGAGCGGCTGCCGTCCGGGCTTCATACAGAGTGTTTGATACAATTGGCGTCCCAATTATTGGAGCGAAATCACTGATTCAGCTGCCAGTAAGTCAAACACCGCGGGGTGTGGCCTAGTCCGGTAAGGCGCTTCGTTCGGGACGAAGAGATCGGAGGTTCGAATCCTCTCACCCCGACCAAATTTCTTCAATGAAATCAACGGGTTACATCTGCACCGAAGTAGCCGTACCTGTATAAAACCGGCAAAATTGAGCCTCTGCTCCATTTGTGCTCCAATTTTTGATTTCGTGACGATTCGCCATCCTGAGCCTCGCTTCGTCTCGCTGCGAAATCTGCGCCAATGCGCATGACCTTCGCGGAAGTCGCCTGATTGCTCTGAAAGCCACCTACTTCCAACTGGGTGACTTCTAGCCCGCATGTTTGAATTGGCGGAGCCACTTCTGACCGGTAGAGCAGGACCCGTGCAGCCCGTGTTTTTATGAACATGTGAACCGACCTTTGTATCAGTTGATACGAGGGTGTAGCTACCCAGTTGCGCAAAGTTCAGTAGCTTTATGACAGCTCACCTTCGCTTCAGCTGTGCTCCCTTCCCATCATCTCCGCAAGTAAGCACGAAGTTTCCACGCACGCCACCGCTAGTCACAAAGGGAGTCAGTAGTCCGGCAGGAAACTGAACGGTCTTGCCGTCAATACAGGTCGCTATGACTTTGTTGACACTTCCGCGGTAGTACTGAAGGTACTCCTGGGCGGATAGGTTCAAATTGAAAACAAATCTGTTCATTTGCGCAATGCTGATTCACCGAAATAGCCTTGTACCAAACGGCTTCAGTTCCCGTCGGAGAGAAGTTTTATCACAACAGGCGAAAGTGCCCTGATGGCCACTCAAAGTGCTCCACTTATGGCCAGTCAAACTGCTCCACCCCGGTCACCGTAAATTGATGTGCTGAACCCGGCACGCCAGTAGTTCGGAGGCCACTGGCAGGACGTTACTTTCACCCCCTCACC
>CAIQYP010000082.1 GCA_903876045.1 uncultured beta proteobacterium
AGCGCCAGGTGGGTTCGGGTTGCACCCCCCCTTCCACCGGGTTGGCTTCGTCCAGCACATAGACGTTCAGGCGACCGCTGCCACGCTTCAGCGCGGTTTCAATCGCTTCCAGAGCGCGCGCTTTTTCCACACCATCGATGCGGAATCGATCGGCCACCACATCCAGGAACTTGACGGCTACAGGCGCCTCATCTTTCGTCGCCTTGCCCTTGGCTTTGGTGGCCTTGGGCGCTACCTCCACACTCAGGCGCTCGCGCGTGCCGGTGCGCTCGGCATGCACACGGGTAAAGCCGCTGGCGCTTAGCCATTGGGTCAATTCGTCGGCCGAGGTATCGGCTGGCAACTCCACCGGAAAGGTCAGCACCAGTCTTGGATTGCTCGCCCACAGAGCACGCCGCAACATCTCGGCGTAAATCGTCTCGGGTGTGTCGTGCTGCACCGGCAACGCGGTCTGGCGGTCAAAGAGGTTACCGGCACGGGAGAACAAGAGCTTGAGGTGGTCGTTCAGCTCTGTCATCGTGCCCACGGTGGAGCGGCTGGAGCGCACCGGATTGGTCTGGTCGATGGCAATGGCCGGGGGCACGCCCTCCACCTTGTCGACGGCGGGCTTGTCCATGCGGTCGAGGAACTGGCGCGCATAGGCCGAGAAAGTCTCGACATAGCGGCGCTGACCTTCGGCGTACAGCGTGTCAAACACCAAACTCGATTTGCCCGACCCGCTGGGCCCGGTCACCACCGTCAACTCGCCGGTGCGAATGTCCAGGTCAAGGTTCTTGAGATTGTGCTGTCGCGCTCCGCGAATGCGGATGGTGCCTTGGGACATGTAGAGGTGCTCTTTCGAATGGGGACAGACATTCTAAAAGCTAAGGGATAACCTTTACCGGTCGATGCGAAAGCGCTGGCCCTTGAAATTGAACACCGCACTGCTGGCGCTGATTTCCTCCAACCGCACATCAGGAGCGACCTGGCCGCCCTTGCCCATGAGTTGGTCGTTGATGATCAGCGTCCACTCGGGTGGTGAATCGGAATAGACGGCTCCGCTGATATTCAGAGCCGGGATCTGGCGCCTCATCGGTTCCGGCAACTCGCTCAGCATGGGCACACCACCCGACGCAGAACGGATCGGGGTCGCAACGGGGGCGGGCTTGCTGACGGGATCGGGTGTTGCCGCGGCGGCAGGCGGGGTCGGTGTCGCTGTCTGAGTCGGTTTCGCCGGCGTTACTGGAGTTACCGGTGTCGCAGGCAGTGTCGGACTGGCTGACGCTGGTGCCACTTTGGCCTGCACATGGGCCACACTGCTGGCGGCGGTCACTAGCGGGCTGGCCTTTGCAGCAACCGGCGCAGGCACTAGGGCAGGCACTGGCGCACGAGCCGGCAACTCGGATTTTTGCACCGCTACCGCCGGTGCTTTGGCTTCAATGCTCGGCTGGCGCGCCAGGGCCGGGGTTTGAGTCGGGGTGGCGGCCGGTATCGTGGTCGGAACCACAGGTTCTACCGCCGGGCTGGCAGGTGCTGCTGGCGATGCTGAAAGCGCCGTCGGGTGGCCAGGCGCAGACTGGCGCCAGGCCCACACCGCAACCACCGCCGCCAGTAGCACGCCCAAAACCATTGCCACCAGCCACCAGGGTTTTTGGTCGCTTCCGTAGTGGATGAAGGTGGATTGGTTTGCCTGTGCGGAGTTCAAGCCGGGAACCGCGCCACGTTCGCGCTCGGACTCGGCTTTTTTGAGTGCATCAAGTATGTAGGACATTATTTCGATCCGGCTTCCAGGCTGGGGCCATTGGAGCCCAAAGCCTTCTCGATTTGCATGAATGTCATGGGACCGGGATGTCCATCGGCTTTGATGCCCTGACCTTTTTGAAATGCCTTGACCCGCCCCACCAGCGCCGCGTCCAAGGCGGCAGATTCGGTGGCGCCCAAACGCACCGCCTTTCCTTCCAGGACTGCCAGTTGATTCGACAGCAGGCCGAGCACGACATTCGAAGTGCCTTCATGCAGATCTGGAACATAGCCACTCGGGGGCTGCCAGTAGGTTGCAAAGTCTCCGCGCCAAAAGCGTGCCAGGGAGATCAGCGTCACGCGATGCAATACGTCATTGGAGCGCAGCATGGCGAACTGATCGTCTAACCCGGTGAGCACGGCATACACGGGGGGCTCGTCTCCCCTTTGTAGCTTCAGGATGCCAGGCCGGTCCAGTTGCTTAAGCAAGGGAATCGTCAAATCGTTGGTGCGGTAACACTGCAAACGCCGCAATTCAGCGGCGGCACAGGGATCATCATTCCCCAGATCAAATTTCCAGGCATGGCCCAACTCATGCCAGGCCGGCCCGATGTCGACAGGGAGTTGGGATAGCACAGCATCCAGGTCTTCCGACGCCTTGTGCACTGAGCCGGGCGCAATAGCTGGAACATCGGCCACGGCGCTGGCAACTGCACTCGCAGTCTGCACCGGAACGGCTGGCACGGCACCAACACCAACACCGGCATTGACGGCGACCGGCCCGGGCGCTACAGCGTTAGGCCAGAAATGCAGAGCAACTGCCAGTGACAAGGCCAGCGCACCGAGCGCGCCCAAAGCCGCCGCCGCATAGGTGCTGTTGTGCAGCCCCGCATTGCCCGACTTCGGGCCAAACACTTCGGCAGCCGCCTTGTCGATCATGCTGCGGTTGACCTGGTGCAGGCCATTGGCCCAGGCACCCAGTAAGCTGCGCCCGCACAATAGATTGATACGTCGCGGCACACCACGCGTCAGTGTGTAAATTCGGCGCAAGGCTTTTTCGTCAAAAGGCAATCTTCCGGTGTGGCCTGCCACCGTCAGGCGATGTTGGATGTAGTGCGTGGTGTCCGCCAGATTGAGCGACTCCAGGTGGTAGCGCGCGATAACCCGTTGAGCCAATTGCTCAAGCTCGGGGCGTTCCAGCATGGTGCGCAACTCAGGTTGACCGATCAACACGATTTGCAATAGCTTGCGCTCGTGGGTCTCCAGATTGGTCAACAGGCGCAATTGCTCCAGCACCTCGGGCAGCAGGTTTTGGGCTTCGTCAATGATGAGCACGTTGCTTTGCCCGGCAGCGTGGCTTTGCAGCAGGAAGACGTTGAGCGCGTCCACATAAGTCTTCAGGCTCACGCTGCCGACCGACGTATCCACCGTGACATGAAACTCCTCGCAAATGTTTTGCAGCAGTTCCATCACCGATAACTTGGGGTTGAACACAATGGCCACATTGCAGGCCTCCGGAATCTGCTCCAGGAAGCATCGACAGACGGTGGTCTTGCCCGTACCGATATCACCGGTAAACAGCACAAAGCCACCGGTACCGGTCACGCCAAACAGCAGATGAGCCAACGCCTCGCGGTGGCGATCGCTCATAAAGAGGAACCGCGGGTCCGGCGCGATGGAAAACGGGTCTTGTTTTAGATCGAAATGGCGCGCATACATAAGCCTGCAAAATCTCCCTGGTTGCGCCTATATTACTGTGACTACCCCATGAGCGCCTGAACCAGAGGTCGACAGGCTTTGGTGCCAACGGCCTCTTGAATTTTGGGAAGCAAGTCGACCAATTCCTGATATCCCTCCGCCGCTTCTACCGCCAGATTCAGGCGAAAGCCGCGCAAGCCCAAACTGGCGGTCAGCTTGGTAGCCAGTGGCTTGGCATCGAAGTAACGCTGACGTTCACTGCGTGGCTCACCTGGGGCCAGTTCACCATGGGCTGACACAGACTCCAAGGGCATCGGTACTGAATCGGCTGGCAACTCAACCGGGTGAGCCGCCAAAAACCCCAGGGCCAGGAGGTAATCCACATCGGTTTGGGTCATTCCCATGCCGGCAGCCTGCGACAGCACCTCGCCGACGCTCTTCTTGCCGTCAAACAAAATGAATGTGGAGCGCTGCCTGCTTGAAAAGAGCGGCGAGCGTTCCTTGAACGCTGATTGACCCAATACTGTTTTATATAATTTCATGCCCGTTTATCCAAATCTTGGCTGACCTGCAAAAGGATAACCGCTTTTAAAAAAAAGGCCCTCCAATGAGGGCCCTTTAGAGCAAGCCCGGCGCTATTTTTACCGGGTCGTTAACTCACCGTGTCAGTCGTTGGCGTAAATGTCCACGTCCTTGGTCTCTTTCACAAACAGAACTCCAATGACAAAGGTCATGCCCGCAATGATGATGGGGTACCACAGGCCGTTATACATATTGCCAGTCTGCGCCACGATGGCAAACGCCGTGGTCGGCAGCAGACCGCCAAACCAACCATTGCCGATGTGATACGGCAGACTCATCGAGGTGTAGCGGATGCGGGTCGGAAACATTTCGACCAACATCGCGGCAATCGGGCCGTAGACCATCGTGACCAGAATCACCAGATACGTCAGGATGGCGGCGACAGTGACCTTGTCGAACTTCGCCATATCCGCCTTGGCTGGATAGTTGGCGGCCTTGAGCGCATCGCCTAGTGATTTCTTGAACTCATCACCCTTGGCCTTGGCATCGTCTTTCGAAACACCCTTGGACGTGTAGCTGTTAATGACCGTGGTGCCCACGGTGATTGTGGCGGGCGTGCCGGGCGCCGCAACCACATTGTCATAGCTTACTGAGGCGCTGGCCAACGCTTGTTTGGCAATGTCGCAGGAACTCGTGAACTTCGCAGTACCCGTCGGGTTGAACTGGAAAGAACACTCATCAGGATTGGCGGCAACGATCACCTTGTTCGCCGCTTGTGCTGCAGCCAGATCCGGGTTGGCCGCCTTGGTCAGCGCTGTGAACACAGGGAAGTATGTGAGGACAGCCAGCAAGCAACCCAGCATGATGATGGGCTTGCGGCCGATCCTGTCGGACAGCGTGCCAAACACCAGAAAGAAAGGCGTGCCGATCACCAGCGAAATGGCCACCATGATGTTGGCTGTGGCACCGTCAACTTTCAAGGCTTGCGTCAGGAAGAACAGGGCATAGAACTGTCCGGCATACCAGACCACGGCCTGGCCGGCGGTCAAACCTACCAGTGCCAGGATCACGATCTTCAGATTTTTCCACTGCCCAAAAGACTCGGACAAGGGTGCCTTGGAAGTCTTACCTTCTGCCTTCATTTTGGCGAAAGCAGGCGACTCGTTCATGCTCAGGCGGATATATACCGACACACCCAGCAAGAGCACCGACACGATAAAGGGAATACGCCAGCCCCAGTCCGCAAATGCCACCTCACCAATAGCAGTCCGGGTAGCCAGAATCACAATCAAACTAAGGAACAAACCGAGTGTGGCCGTAGTCTGAATCCAGGAGGTGTATGCACCACGTTTTCCCTGTGGCGCGTGTTCTGCCACATAGGTCGCAGCACCGCCATATTCGCCACCCAAGGCCAAGCCCTGCAGCATCCGCAACGCTATCAAGATGACCGGCGCTGCCACACCAATGGTGTTGTAGTTAGGCAGGATACCCACGATGAAGGTGGACAAGCCCATGATCAGAATAGTGATCAGGAAAGTATATTTACGGCCGATCATGTCGCCCAATCGGCCGAACACCAGGGCGCCAAAGGGCCGCACAATAAAGCCGGCGGCAAATGCCAGCAAGGCAAAGATGAAGGCGGAGCCTTCGTCAAGACCGGTGAAAAACTGTTTTGCAATGATGGCTGCGAGTGAGCCGTAAAGATAGAAGTCATACCACTCAAAAACCGTACCCAAAGAAGAGGCAAAAATAACCTTCTTCTCTTCTGCCGACATAGGTCGCGAAACGTTTGTAGCCATCTGTCTGTCTCCTTATTTTTGAATCTAACCGCGCTCTACCAACGGAGCGCTGCGGCCCACTATCAAGTGGGGTACTGACAGCAATCTGACAAAAGGATTTCTAAAACTTACACAGCGCTGAATGCTTTTCTTACAACTCCGTACTAACCCTAGGTTGGAGGCAATAGCCACTTTACGTAAGCACTTGGTCAGCACCTGTAAACAGAATCGCGCCGTGTGTTCGCAAGGCACATCGCTTTCTAATCCCATTCACCTACCAAAAGGAGACCCACATGAGTGATCCGGTGGTCGACAAAATCCAAAAGAATCCGAAGTATTTGGAACTTCGTAGCAAACGCACCAGCTTCGGCTGGACGATGACGCTATTGATGATGGTCGTGTACTACGGCTACATCGCGCTGATTGCGTTTAACAAGCCCTTCCTGGCACAGCCCATTGGCGCCGGCGTAACAACGCTCGGAATTCCGATCGGCATGGGTGTGATCGTGTTCACGATCGTCATCACCGCTATCTACGTTCGCCGCGCTAACAGCGAGTTCGACGATCTGACCGCAGAAATTCTGAAAGACGCATCCAAATGAGCAAGACAAAATCTCTCTTTGTCGCACTGCTGACACTGCTGGCCGCTGGCGCAGCATTTGCCGCAGGCGGCGACCTTGGCCAAGTTGACAAGCAGCCCACCAACTGGGTTGCTATCGGCATGTTCGGCACTTTCGTGGTGGGCACTTTGTTCATCACCAAATGGGCTGCAGCCAGGACCAAGTCGGCTGCTGACTTCTACACCGGCGGTGGCGGCATTACCGGTTTCCAGAATGGCCTGGCCATTGCCGGCGACTACATGTCTGCTGCTTCCTTCCTGGGTATTTCCGCTGCGGTAATGGCCACCGGTTATGACGGCCTGATCTA
>CAIQYP010000083.1 GCA_903876045.1 uncultured beta proteobacterium
CTTTTGGCCAAGAGACTCACCACGCGCGGATCGCGCGCAAAGGCGCGGTCACCAATCACGCCGCTGCTGCCATAGTCCAGGTCCAGCACCGGAGTAAAGCTCAGGTCCACACCGCAGGCACGCAACTCGGCACCCAGCACGTAGCCACAAGCCGTGGCCGCATTGGTGGCGTCCAGCGGACCTGCTTTGCTTTTGGCCTTGGCCTTGGGCTCGGCCAACCACATCTCGCCCAGAGCGCGCATGGGCGGCAGATGGGTAAAGCCATCGGTCTTGAAGCGCTGCACCCTGCCGCCTTCGTGGTCCACACTGATCAGCAGATCAGGGCGCAACTTTTTGATGCTGCGGCACAAGGCGGTGAGTTGCTGGCGATCTTGCCAGTTGCGGGCAAACAGGATGAGTCCGCCCACCAAGGGGTGTTTCAGGCGTTCGCGGTCCACCTTGGTAAGCGTCAGGCCGGCGATATCAATGATTAGAGGAGCGTGCAGCGTCATAGGAAATGTTGCTAGGGTTGATCAATGGCTACTACTCTGGATTGCTAGCAGTGCTGGTTTCCACCACACAAAAACTGGCGGCGTAATCGGTTTCGTCGGTGACACTGACATGGACTTGCAGGCTGCGCGCTTCGAACCATTCCTTAAGTACACCGTGCAGCACGACCACTGGCTTGCCACTGCGCTCGTTGGCAATCTCGCACAGCTTCCAGGTCATGGGCATGCGCATGCCCAAACCAATGGCTTTGCTAAACGCCTCTTTGGCACTAAAGCGGGTAGCGAGATAGCGCACGCCACGTTCGGGCCAACGCGCACTGCGGGTCTTCCAGGTCTTGAATTCGCCCTCGCTCAGCACCTTGGCCGCAAAGCGGTCGCCGTGGCGCGCTAGGCTCTCCCGGATACGGCGCACATCGCAGATGTCCGTGCCGATGCCGTAAATCATGCTTGCAAGCAGCGCAGGTAGGCCTTGATGGTGTCAAAGTAGCCCAGTTCCAACGCATCGGCTATCAGCGCGTGGCCGATGGAGACTTCGCTGACACCAGGCACCTGCTGCACAAAGGCCGCCAAATTTTCGCGGTTCAGGTCATGTCCGGCGTTGACGCCCAGTCCGGCATCCAGTGCAGCCTGTGCAGCCAGTGCAAAGCGCTTCAGCTGTGCGTCCTGCTCCGGTGTACCCCAGGCCGCTGCATAGGGCTCGGTATACAGCTCGACACGGTCAGCGCCCACTTCTTTAGCCGCTTGCATGGCGGTAGGCTCTGCGTCCATGAACAGGCTCACGCGCAGACCCAATGCATGCGCCTGCGCAATCAGCGGACGCAGACGCTCAGCATCGGCGGGGAAGCTCCAACCATGGTCGCTGGTGAACTGACCTTCGCCATCGGGTACAAAGGTCACTTGATGCACTGGCAGGTGACGTGTGCGCAGATCGGCTACGCAATCCATCAGGTTGTGAAAGGGGTTGCCCTCGACGTTGAACTCGCGCTCCGGCCAGTCTCTCAGCAATTCAGCCAGTTCAATCACATCCTGCGCACGGATGTGGCGTGCATCGGGGCGCGGATGCACCGTGATGCCGGCGGCACCAGCTTGCAGGCACAACGTGGCGGCCCGCGTGACGCTTGGGATACCGAGGTGCCGCGTGTTGCGCACCAAGGCCACCTTGTTGAGGTTGACGGATAAATGGGTTGTAACGGGATTCATAGTGCTTGTATGTCCATCATCATTTGCCGACTGCGCAATGTCTTTACCCCGCAATGGTAGTGCAGCAATTGCCGTAACTGGGGTTTAAGCTCAGACATCATCTCGGCGCAAGCGCGTAGTGTTTCAGTGAACGGCGCATCATTCTGAACAGCCGCCTGCAGGCGGATCCATTGCGCCCCACTCAAGGCACCACGTTCCTCGGCATGCGCCTGGCGCAAGCCGCCCTCGGGCACCAGGATATAACGCGTTTCGTCTGCCAACCCACCCAGCGTCATCGTCTGTTGGTCGAGTTGCGGCAAGAAACCAATCTCGCGCAGCAGCAACAGTTCCCAGGTACGTAAGGCGGCTTGCAGCACCTCGCCATGTTCGCTGGCAATGATTTGCACCACACGGGCATAAATATCGAACAGGTGCGGGTGCGGATCGTCACGCGCCAACAGGGTTAGCAACAGTTCATTCAGGTAGTAGCCAGACAAAAGCGCATCACCTGTGGGCATGACATGTCCACCTTGCCATTCGGCACTTTTCAAAGAGCGGATTTCGGCGTCACCACCAAAGGCAAGATGCAGCGGCTGCATAGGCAACAGGATAGGCCGGAAGCTTGATGAGGGGCGTTTGGCCCCCTTGGCCACCAGCGCGATGCGCCCATGGTTGCGCGTAAACACTTCCAGAATCAGGCTCGACTCGCTCCAGTCGTAGCGATGCAGCACGAAGGCTGGTTCGTCGGAAAATCGCTTACTCGTAGCCAAAACTGCGCACCCGCGCGGCGTCATCGGCCCAGCCAGAACGCACTTTCACCCAAAGTTCAAGGAAGACCTTGGCATCGGCCAATTTCTCCAACTCAACACGGGTTTCCATGCCAATGCGCTTGATGCGCTCGCCCTTATCGCCAATCACCATAGCCTTATGACCATCGCGCTCGACCACGATGGTGGCGGCGATACGCAGCAGGCGCTTCTGACCTTTGCGTGCCGGGGGTTCTTCTTCAAACTTATCGATCACCACGGTAGAGGTGTAAGGCAACTCGTCACCGGTCAAGCGGAACAATTTTTCGCGCACCAACTCACTGGCCAGGAATTTCTCGCTGCGGTCGGTCAGTTCGTCTTCACCGTACCACCATGCCTGTTCCGGCAAAAAGCGTTCGCATACGCCCAACAGACGCTCCACGTCTTTGGCGTTTTTAGCCGACATGGGCACGAACTCGGCAAAGGCATACTTTTGCTGCATCTCCTGCAGCCAGGGCGCAATATCGCCACGGCGGTGCACGTTGTCCAGCTTGTTGGCAATCAAAATCGTGGGGATGTCCTTACCCAGCAGCGCCAGCACGCGAGCATCTGCCGGAGTGAAACTACCAGCCTCCACCACCAGCAGAATAAGATCCACATCGGATACTGCGCCTTGCACGGTCTTGTTGAGCGATTTGTTTAGCGCATTACCGTGAATCGTCTGAAATCCCGGCGTGTCCACAAACACAAACTGGGTGGCGCCCTGGGTGTGCATGCCGGTGATTCGGTGGCGCGTGGTCTGCGCCTTGCGCGAAGTAATGCTGATCTTCTGCCCCACCAAGGCGTTCAACAGCGTGGACTTGCCCACATTCGGTTTGCCGACAATAGCCACCAGACCGCAACGCTGGCCTTCGGCTTGCGTGCCGGGCTCTGTCAGGCGTGGCGTGCTCTTGAGCAAGCCCTGCAGCATGGCATCCAAATCAGGCTGAGCCTCGTCGCTTGCCTCGACTGGCCGCTCCACTGGCTTTTTCGCAGTCTTTGCAGTGGCCACTGGTGCCTTCACTGCTGGGGCTGTGAAACCAGGCTTCTTCTGAGGCTTGGCGGCTTGCTTCTCAGCCTTGGTTGCGGTCTTGAATACGGCTTGAGGTGGAGTCTTTTTAGGGGCAGTGGTCATGTTGGGTGTTTGGTTTTAAGGGTTTGCAACATGGCTGTAGCTGCAGCCTGCTCTCCGGCACGACGCGAACCGCCAATGCCACGTTCTGCCAGTCGCAGTTCGGGGATTTCGCACTCCACGTCAAAGGTCTGTTTGTGGGCCGCGCCCAGGGTCGCAACCACTTTGTAGGTCGGCACCTTCATCTTGCGCCCCTGCAGCCATTCCTGCAAGGCGGTTTTGGCATCCTTGCCAATGGCATCCATTTGCGGGTTGATCGCTACATCATCAAAGAGCCGATGAACCAACTCCTGTGCTTTGGAAAAGCCCGCGTCCAGATAAACCGCGCCGATCAGCGCCTCCAGCGCATCCGCCAAGATGGACGGGCGCTTTTGCCCACCAGAGCGGACCTCCCCTTCACCCAAGCGCAATAGGTCAGGAAGCCCAAGGCCAACCGCGAGTTGATGCAA
>CAIQYP010000084.1 GCA_903876045.1 uncultured beta proteobacterium
AGTGCCAAACCAGTCAAGAAAGTCGTTCCAGTTCTGGGGGTAGTCCTTGCCTGGAATTGGCGTTATTATCTGTGTTTCCATCCAGCTATTTTGCACTAACTGGAGCTAAGTGGATACCCCTTATTTATACACAGTATTTTGGAATCTGTCACGCACCGTGTCAGGGCACTGTCATGGAAAAGAACGACGCTCGGCTGACGCCCGCTAATGATGTGCGTCAATTCATTTAAACCTAGACTGGCATAGACTGTGTCCTACTACAGGAAGCGCCAGCAGTCATTAGGAGTTTTCCCTTGCTACCCGCCTACATCACGCACGTTGACTGCACCCGCCATGAAATGGGAACTGACCATCCCGAATGCCCCGAACGCCTGGGCGCCATCAATGACATGCTGCTAACCAAGGGGTTGCTGGACTACATGAGCAGCTACGACGCGCCGCTGGCCACCGATGCCCAGTTGGTGCGCGCCCATACGCCAGACTACGTTCACAGCATTCTGAATTCGGCACCCGCTGATGGGTATTTCCGTGTCGATCCTGACACCAGCATGAACCCATTCACCGCTTTGGCCGCCCTGCGAGCAGCCGGTGCGCTGGTGCAGGCCACCGATCTGGTGATTGCAGGTGGCGTGCCCTCCGCCTTTTGCAGTGTGCGTCCACCGGGCCACCATGCTGAGCGCGCTGCCGCCATGGGGTTTTGCTTCTTCAACAACGTGGCCGTGGGCGTGATGCATGCGCTGGAGCACCATGGCCTGCAGCGCGTGGCGCTGATCGACTTTGATGTACACCATGGCAACGGCAGCGAAGACATTCTGCAGAACGACCCGCGCATCCTGATGTGCTCGATTTTTGAGTCCGGCATCTACCCCTTCTCTGGCGAAAACAGCACGGCCACCAATATGGTCAACGTGGGCTTGCCCTCGCGTTCTGGCTCAGAGAAATTCCGCGAAGCCGTCAGCTCGCACTGGATACCCGCACTAGACGCCTTTGAGCCACAACTGATTTATATTTCCGCGGGCTTTGACGGGCACCGCGAAGATGACATGGGCAACCTCGGACTAGTGGAAGCCGACTACGCCTGGGTAACCAAACAACTCATGGACGTGGCCCGGCGCCACAGCCTTGGGCGCATGATTTCCTGCCTGGAAGGCGGATATGTCTTAAGCCCTCTTGCACGCAGCGCAACCGCGCACGTCAAGGTGCTGATAGGCGCAGATTGAACTTATGGACAAACACTACCTCACCCCCCTCTTTGCCCCTCAATCCATCCTTGTCTTTGCTGGCTCTAACGACAGCAACGAAGCCCACACGCCACAAGCCAGGCAGTTGACTGAGAACCTGAAGGCACAGAACTTCAAAGGCACGCTGCACTTCCTGGATATCCACACCAGCGGCACGCTGGCCGAACTGGCGCAAACCCGCGCAGATCTGGCCATCATTGCCCTGCCCCCGCAAGACGTGATGGCCGCATTGGAAGTAGCCGGACGCATGACCTGCCGATCGGCCCTGATCATTTCCAGCGGCATCTCCGCGGATTTGGCGTCAGACCTGAAAAAGGTCGCCAAGCGCGAAAACGTGCAACTGCTGGGGCCCAACTGCCTGGGTTTCCAGAACCCCCTGCTGCAGCTAAATGCCAGTGTGGCAGGCCCCCTGTCCAAGCCCGGCTCACTGGCACTGGTGTCGCAGTCCGGCGCGCTTACCGCCTCCATGCTGGACTGGGCGAGCAAAAATGCCGTGGGCTTTTCCAGTGTCGTTTCCCTGGGGCCCAACACTTCGGTGGACATCGCACAGGTGTTGGACTATCTGGCCAACGATGCGCGCACGCAAAGCATCATCGTCTACCTGGAAGGCATATCCAACGCGCGCCGCTTCATGAGCGCACTGCGTTCTGCAGCCAATGCCAAGCCTGTCATCGTGCTTAAAGCGGGCCGCAAACCCGCAGGTAACGAAGCCGCGCAAACCCATAGCGGCGCCATTGTCGGCAGCAATGATGTGTTTGATGCCGCACTACGCCGTGCAGGCGCCGTGCGCGTAACCTCCTTTGTTGAATTATTCTCGGCAGCCAAGTGCCTGGCCTCACGTTACCGCCCGGTGGGCCAACGCCTGGCCATCGTTACCAACGGTGGTGGCCCCGGTGTACTGGCAGCCGACTGGGTGAATGAAATCCATCTGCATCTGGGCAAGTTGTCGCCCAAAGCCGCCGCCGAACTCAAACCGTTGCTACCGGAACTGGCTTCGCTGACCGATTTGATTGATCTGTCCGAAGACGCCACCCCGGAACACTACAAGGCGGCCATCTCAGCGGCCGACCATGACGCAACGATTGACGGCGTGCTGGTTATCTTTTCACCCAAGACCGGCACCGATTCCATCGGCGTTGCCAAGACACTGGCAGAAATCAGGCGCTCCATGGGTAAGCCTTTGCTGTCCTGCTGGATGGGTGACGCCACTGTGAGCGAAGCACGTGCCGTGCTGAACGAGGCCACCATACCCACCTTTCGCACACCTGAGGCGGCCGTGGGCGCGTTTGGCAATATCGCCACCTTCTACCAAAACCAACGTCTGTTGCAACAGACGCCACCGCCCTTGTCCACGCTGGGCAAACCCGATATCGAAGGCGCACGCCTGATCATCGAAAGCGTGCTGGCCGAACGGCGCAAAGTGCTGACCGAGATGGAATCCAAGACGCTACTGTCCTGCTTCCACATTCCGGTGACGCACACGATTCTGGCGCGCAACTCGCATGAAGCAATGATGATTTCAGCGCAACTGGGTTTTCCGGTGGCCCTCAAAATCGACTCGCCGGACATCAGCCATAAATCGGATGTGCAAGGCGTGGCGCTCAACATCATGAACGCGACCAGTGCGCGCGACAACTACAACGACATGGTGGAGCGCGTAAAACGCATCATGCCGCAGGCCCGCATCAATGGCGTGACGGTTCAGAAGATGGCGCATGCCCGCCGGGGCCGTGAAATCTATGTCGGTCTGGTGACCGATGACCCGTTTGGCCCGGTGATCGTATTCGGCGCCGGTGGCACCATGATCGAACTGCTGAATGACCGGGCCATGGAGTTGCCGCCTTTGAACCAGTTCCTGGCTCACCGCCTGATTGATCGATCACGCGTGTCCGAGACCTTGGGTGAATGGCGCGGTGCCAGCGCTATCGACATGGATGCGCTGGAACAAGTGCTGCTGCGCGTGTCGGAAATGGTGTGCGAGTTGCCGCACCTGCGCGAGATGGACATCAACCCCATCATCGTGGACGAATCCGGCGCTGTGGCAGTGGATGCGCGCATCGTCATTGACAGTGCGCCACAGGCCTCGAGCGGCCGTGCCAGTGACTACCACCACCTGTCCATCCTGCCCTATCCAGCACGCTACGAAAAGACCTTGCCCATGCGCGGCGGTGGCGAATACACGATTCGCCCGATCCATCCGGACGATGCGCACATGCTCAAAAAACTGGTCAGCGAACTCTCCCCCGAGAGCCGCTACTTCCGTTTTGTTTCCAGCATGGCCGAGTTGCCACCCTCGATGCTGGCACGCTTCACACTGATCGACTACGACCGCGAAATGGCACTGGTCGCCGTCATCAAGGTGCGCACGGCCTCGCCTGATGGTGACATCACGGAAACCGAACGCATCGTCGGCGTGTCGCGCTATGTCACCAACCCGGACCAATCGAGTTGCGAATTCGCTCTGGTGGTGGCCGATGACTTCAATGGCAAAGGCATGGGCTCACGCCTGATGGAAAGCATCATGGATGTGGCACGCGACAAGGGTCTCGCAGAAATCGAAGGGCTGGTGCTTGCCAATAACGCCGGCATGCTCAAGCTCATGCGCGGCTTGGGCTATCAGGTCAAGAGTTACGCAGAAGACCCGGATTTCAAACTGGTAACACACAGCCTATAAACCAACTCACGGGGCGCAAGAGGGGATGAAAGAGCCCTTTTTCGGATACTCTAGAAGGTGCGAGTAGCCACAGCATGGCTGCTCGCTGCAAACGCATAAAACCAATAAGGAAAAAACATGCGCAAACTTCTCTTGACCTCCCTCTTAATCTGGCCCGCACTGTGCCTGGCACAAACCGGAAACAGCAACCCTCCAGATACCAAGATTGTCTCTACTTCCATGCGGGTGATGTCCATTAAGCCTACTCAAACGGTGGACTTTGATGGAAGTCTGAAGCAGTTGAGCGGGCGCTTGCAGTTGATGCAAGTTCAACAGTCAGTGTGGGTTGGTTTTGAAAGAAGCGTACAAGCCTATAGCGAACTTTTCTTTGCGGAAAAGCCTGTGTCAGTCTCCGCGGGAGACTCGGCGCCACGCCAGGTAGAACTCATGTTAGAGCAACTGCAAAAACGTGCGAATGCTATGCAAGAGATTGCGCGCGAGACAAAAGAGTTGTATGCCGTCTTGAATGCGGAGCAGCAAAAGACCGCAGACCTTTACCTGTTGGCATCCATTCCGGTATTTGGCAATCCGCCCAACGCACACTAAAAAAAAAGGGGCGCAATGCGCCCCTTTCTTCCCTCAACCTAGCAATCCATTATTTGGCGCAAGCCTTGCCCTTGACGGCATGGTTGCCCTTGGTCTTGGCATCAGCTTCGCTCATGTATTCGCCAGTCTTGGTCTTGCCGTAAAACTTGGAACCTTCGCAATGGTAGGTCTTGGAACTGGAGTTGACCCAAACCTTGCCAGCACCACCAGCAGCCATCTTGGCTGGAGCAGCAACAGGTGCGGCTACCGGTGCGGGCGCAGCGACCGGGGCTACTGCAGGCGGGTTGACCTTGGCTGCGACAGCGGCAGTCGCACTGGTTTTGGCAGTGTTGACTGCATTCGTAGCTGCGTTAGTGGCTGCAGTAGTAGCCGCATTCACTGCACTCGTGGTTGCAGTCTGGGCAAAGCCCGTTGCAGCACACAACAGACCAACAGCAATAGCCAACGCGCGAATTTGAGTTTTCATTGGAATTCTTTCTAATGGTTTTATGAAGATTCACAACGATTTGTGAAGTCTTTGTCTATAACGCTTAGAAAAAAATTTGGTTTACAAGCCGAAATACACTCAAGCGAACAAGCCATGCAAGTACCAGCGCAAGGCATTTTCCGAGGTTGTTTTCTGGGTACTTGGCAAGCGTTCTCGGTAGATCCACACCAGCCCGGCATGCGCACTTCGGGCCACAAAGTAATCGCGAAGCGCTACATCGCCCTCAAGCCAGCCGGTTTCCAAGCGCTGCGGCCCAGACAGCAAATTCAAGGGGCCGTGGTATTGCGGGCAGTGCTGCTTCACCACCAGTTGCTGTGGCAACGCCAGCAACCAAGTGGGCAAGAGTGCCGCATGGGCCGACTGCTGGGATGCAAAGTTTTGTGTGCGTTTGCCCTGCTGTGGTTTCCAAGCCTGCCATGTTTGCATGTCTTCCGGCGCATGCCGGGCCTGCGGTTGCACGCACAGAATCTGCTCGCGCCCTAACCTTGCACCCAGGCGCTCCAACATTTGGTGCAGGCCGTCGCCCTTTCGCTGGTCTTCGGGCAGCAGACTGAGCGACTCGCCAGCCAGTGCCTGGGTTTGTAGTGTGCGCATGCGCAGGTACAGCACTGGAGCGGGCAAAGTCACTTGCCCCAGTTGCTCGGCCAGCAAACGCTGCAGGTGCTGCACGTCTTGCGTGGCCTCTGCGGTGCGCAGTTCCATCCGCCCTTGTGCGCCGCCCTGATGATGGGCGTCCACATGCAGCGAGTTAGAGCGCCGCGCGTCCAGTTCCCATAACAACTCCAGCGCCAGCACGCCAAGCTGACGCGCGCGCAACCAGACCAGTAGTTGCGTCAGCAAGCGCCGTGCACCAAACAGCAGGGCCGAGGCGCTCTCTACCGCAGCAGACAACTCCAATGGCGCATCAAACACCTCGGGCAGAGTGAGCCATGGGTAAAGCTCCGGTCGCGCGCCATAAGCCCGGTCTAGCGCATCCACCAGTTCCGCACCAAAGCGCCGCGCCAAGCCGCCGCGGGGCAAGGCACGCAACTGCCCCCAGTTGTTGCAGCCTAAGCGCACCAGCGTGGGGAGGTGCGCACGGGCGGCGACCAGACTGTGCAAGGGCAATGCGTTGATGGGCGCCTCCGGAGCCTGCGCCCATAAGCGACCCAATGCCAGCAAGGCGGTGTTGCCATGGGCGTGAGCCAGTGTCACGGCGGGTGGGCCGGTTTCAAACAACTGCTGCAGCAGTGCGGTACGTCCACCAAACAGCCGCTCGCTGCCGGAGACTTCCAGCACCAGTGCAGCCTCCACCTTTGCCACCATGGGTGTGAAGCGCAAGGCCCACCAGGCCAGTGCCGAGTTCACATCCGGGAGCGCTTCCGCATCCTCGGCAACCTCGCCGGGTGATTTAGGCGCGGCTTGTACTGCGATCCAGTGCATGCTGGGCTGCCAATAGCAAATTAAGCTGGGACGAGCGGGCCTTCATCTGCACCGGCAGTTCTAGCGGCGGACCCCGGCGTTTGAGCAAATGAATATGCAGCCCGTCCAAACCCTGCTCCCCAGATACAGCATTCGAGGTGGCAGTTTGCGGCTGCACATGCAGACGCAGTGAGGCAGGAGAAGCCTCATCCTGCGCCTCTTCCGGTCGCATCACAAAAAGGAGCTTGCTGTATTCAGCCGCCGCCATTTGCAAGCGCCGCAGTTGTTCACTGCGCGCCTGCGGCAGCCAGGCCAGCACGGCATTGACTTCGGCACAACGCAGCGCCTGCTCACAAGCCCACAACCTGGAAGCCACGCTTTGCGCCGTGACCCACAGCATGCGTTGCACCGCCAACCCCTGAGCCGCCAGCGCGGGCGCAAATGGCAGATGCGGCGCCCCCACCAGCAGCACCGGCCCAAGACCTGAACGGGCCAATGCCGGCAAGAGTAAACGCCACTCGCAGTGCACCCCGGGTGGTTGCAAAATTTCAGTCAAAGCCCCGACCGGCCAGCCCCCTCCGGGCAACTGCGCATCCAGCGCGGAGTCCCCCGTGGCCAGCACCGGCAACGGAGCGGAAGAGAGCGCGTGCGCGTGCCAGACATCGGCATGGATGGCATCCAGAAAATCCGCAGAGGGTCGCGCTAAGGCAGGCATGGCAAGGGTTTGACTTATATACTGTTGTTTTAAACAGTATAAACACAGGTGCCAATATTGACTAGCCTGAACGGTGCGAAAGACGAAGAAATGATTAAGCCGCCCGCTTGACACCCGCTTACGGAAGATGTTCAACGTGATGTAGTTGAAACCGTGGACAAGCCACGCATCTGGGATCTTTACGGCTGCTTAGGCGGCAATTCCAACCGCAGCCCCACCGGCGCCTTGGCATCTGTCGCCAGAGCAATGCGGCGCGGCTCTACCGACTGCAACATCCAGCCTTCTTCAAGCTTGCTGCCCTCGTGGTATGGCTTGGGTGGCTTGCCGTCTATTGCGACCAGGGCCACACCACGTCCCTTGCCTGAGGCAATGATGCCGGTCAGGCGGAAGCGGCTGGCGGCGTCGGGTTGGGCAGTAG
>CAIQYP010000085.1 GCA_903876045.1 uncultured beta proteobacterium
CGAGCAGCAGCAGGACAGCGCCGCCGTGCTGGATATTCCGCCTATTGCCCAACCCTACCGTTTGGACGACTGCGCCTGGGTCGCCAACCGCTGGTGCGATTTGTTGGCCATTCCAGCCAGTGTCAAGCAAAGTCTGTTGCAACTCGACAGCCCGCTCCTGCGTCTGGAACTGGTGGCCGACTTGCTCATCCAGCGCAGCGTGCCGTAGCAGCGTCAAGCATGTGTGAAGTTTCGGCCCCCGCCTATTGGGGGTCTACGATGAGGAACATGCTAAGCAACTCGTCATCGGAGTGTCGGTTTGTTGTGAGCATGGATTGCGCTGCACGATTCGCGATCACGTAGGCAAGCACGCCAACCACGATGGTCACCATGGCTTCGTCAGGCGCTGCAACTTCCACAATTCCCTGCGCCCACTGACATGCCAACACCAGACTTGCCATGACCAGGAGTGATATTTTCTGCGCCAGCTGGTGCGCATCGCGCCGCGCAAAGTTCTGCAGTAGGGTTTTTGTGCGGGTCATTTGCTGTCTTTTGTTGGAAAATTCAGGTGCATAAACATCGACAGCTCAAAGCCCCCAGGCCATTGTGTTTAGCTGCGGGCGAGCACTCGACTCTCCGAATCGGTCTTGCAGCGTTTTCCTGGTATTGCTGGTTAGCTTCAGGGTCTTGCAGAGGGACTTAGCTCTTGCATTGGCCAACTCCAATTCTTGAACTTCGGGGCACTCCCGCCGCTCCAACGCGCGGGTGCTCTTCCAGGCCCGGATGCAATAGTTGGCGATCAAGAGCCCTCGTGCCGACTGATCGCAGGCTTTGCCATAAGCTATCGCCAGTTCACCGCGCAAGGCAATCAAGTCCTGTCTGCGGCGCGTGTACATGCTCCAGTTCTGGCTGTCGAAAATCCAGCAGTCAAACTGGTAAAGATCCCAGTTCAATAGCATGGTGCATTCGTCAACAAGTCCTTGTTGATCGGTATTCCGATAGACCCATTGACCATCTTTGAAAGTTAGTAAGTTGATGTCCATTGCGACTTTCGTAGTTCGTTGTTTCTCATGCATCCATGCTCTGTCCCTAACCATCCAGGCCGTTGCTTCTGAGGGACGTTGAGTCGAATCATGTTGCGTGCGGATCTAATTTACGGGATAATTTCCCATAAATATACACGAAATGAAAAAAACATCAATCTCTTTGCGGGTTTTCTTCCCGTGTTTTGGTAACCTCGTGTAATGAACACCGCGACGGTTCCACAAGCTATGCCTGATGCAGCACCTGCAGAGCAGGCCGTGGCCGCTGTGCTGCAGCCCTTGGCGCGATTGATGATCGACCAGGGCGTGCAGCTTGCACAGGTGTCCGAAATGCTCAAAGCTGTTTTGGTACACGAATCAGTGGCGCGATACGGTTTGAACGAGCGAGAGGTTTCAGACACCCGAGTCGCCCTGCTGACCGGCGTGCACCGTAAGGATGTAAAGCGCTTGCGCACTGTGCAGCAGACGCAGAGCAAAAGCGCCAAACAGGTCATCTCCGTGCCAGCTGCGGTTATTGCGCGTTGGATCAGCGAACCACGCTTTCTGAACATTGATCAGAGTCCGCGCACCCTGGCAAAAAGCCCCAAGTCCGGCACCTTGGGTGAACCAGACTTCCCTACATTGGTGGCGGAAATCAGCCGTGACGTTAGTGCCAGGGCTGTACTGGATGAGTTGCTACGCCTCGGCGCGGTAGAAATACTGCCGCAAGGTCAAGTGGCCTTGGTGGATCAGGCCTTTGTGCCCCAAGGAAGCCCGGCCGAGCAACTGGCATTTTTGGCGGCCAGTGTGGGGGATCACCTCAGCGCGGCCGTCCACAATGTGGACCCGAAGCGCTCGGCCGCCGCCATGCTGGACCAAAGTGCGTTCAGCCAGGAACTGTCCGTAGAGCAGGTTGCAGCGCTGCACCAGCACGCCAGGCAACTGTGGGCCAGCGTGCTGCAAAAGTTTTTGTCGGCCGCCACGCTCGCCGAACAACGCAGTCAGACCGCGACGGACCACAGCCATCGGATCCGCTTCGGGGTCTATTTTTACGAACAGGATCAGAGCGCGCTGCCAGACCCGGGCGCTCCCTCCAAACCGGCGCGAAGCAGCAAGCGCCAAGGTCGCAACACATGAAACATCCGCAAGATTTGCGTCTGAACCGGCGGCAGTGGTTGCTTGCCACCACGGCCGCGTTGACCGGCTGCGGTGGCGGAGGTGGTAACTTTGCGGGTGCACCTGGAACGGGTGGCACCGGCATTGGCGTGCAGGGCCCGATCACCGGCTTTGGCAGTGTGATTGTCAACAACACTAAATACGACGATTCCTTGGCCCATGTCTATCTGGATGGACTCCAGTTCAATAGCGTGAACGGCCTCCCGTTCAATAGCACCGACCTTCGCGTGGGCATGGTGGCAAACATCAGTGGTTCGCTGGACGCTGGCGGAGCGAGCGGCAGTGCATCGCGCATTGATGTCTGGTCGATAGCCAGCGGGGATGTCAGTGCCGTGGACATCGCGGGCTCTACTTTTTCCATGTTTAGCAATATTGGCGTGGTTGGCACGACCTTCAGCACCGATGTTGCGACCAGCTTTGATGGCATTGCCAATCTCGCAGCCCTTTCAATTGGCGCATCCCTTACCGTCTGGGGCGAACAGACCAGCGCCGATGGGCGCTCTTGGCGGGCTACACGCGTGAAATTTCTGCCCTCATCACCCACCACGACCGTGAGTACCGGGCTGTTTGACGCCAGCACGCTGATGCTCAATGACATGCATATCAGTGGCATAGACATGAGCTCATTTGCCGGGAAAATGGTGCGAGTGGAAGGTTCCTTCGATAGCCTTGCCAACGTGCTGACTGTAACGAACGCAACACCCATTGCCGCTGCGCAGCAGATCGCCGCAACAGGATTGATCGAGATTGAGGGAGTGGTCACGGCCTTTACC
>CAIQYP010000086.1 GCA_903876045.1 uncultured beta proteobacterium
CCGAACCCTTTGACGACCAAGGCGAGCGCGTGCTGTGCTACCCCGGCGACCCGTGGCACAGCGTCAGCACGCGGGCCATGCCAGGACCCACGCGCCTGCGCTATCGCAACAAACGCTTTGAGCCTGACGGCGGCTTTACCGCCCTGTTTGCATGAGGTTTGCCCGGCCGCCTCTTTACGGCTATGCCTTACTCGTACTGCTGGTGCTGGCAGGCTGCTCGAGTGCGCCCGTGCAAGTGCCGCCTTCCGCGCAGGCTCCCACCGAGTTGGAGATCCCCTCACGATTAACCCTGGACCAGTCCAATGACGTCACCCTGTATGCCATCAGCCTGGTTGGTACGCCGTATCGCTGGGGCGGCAACACGCCAGACAGTGGTTTTGACTGCAGCGGATTGATCGGTTACGTCTACAAATCACGCGCGGGTGTGCTGGCACCACGCACCGTTTCGGCGCTGACTGATTGGGGGCAACCGGTGCCGCCAGCCGCGGTGCGTACCGGCGACTTGGTGGTGTTTACGCAAAATGGTGTGGCCAACCATGCCGGCATCTATGTGGGCGAAGGACGCTTTGTGCATGCGCCATCTAAAGGCGGCGAAGTGCGATTGGACGCTTTGAATTCCAAATACTGGGGCAAGTGGCCGGTGAGCTACCGCCGCCCTTGATCCGGGCAATCAGCCCAGGATGGCGAGCACGCTGACAAAAACCACTTTGACCGCCAGCCAGGTGCCCACCACCAGGGCCCACGATTTCCATTTCACGCGCAACCTGTTCCAACTATTTTCCGCCAGAGTGAAAACCACCGCACAAGCCAGCCCGAACAGCAAGCCGACCAAGGCCTGCATCAGTTTGAGTTGCCACCAGGGCTCCGGGCCTTCGCCTACCGGCACGAACACGCTGACCACCAAGCCGAAAATCAGCCAACGTACCAGATAGCCCCACCAGCGGGTCCAAAGCCCAACGCCTACCGGAGGCCAATGTTCATCATGCGGAGTGGTCGAATGCATAGGTTTAGAGCTTGATGTCGTAAGTAATCCACGCGGTGCGCGCGGCAATTTTGTCGTAGGCCGTGCGTGCGCGGTAGTTGTTGTCGGCGGTGATCCAACGGATCACGCTCCAGTTCTTTTGCGCACCATAAGCCTTGATGGCTTCAATCAATTGGGTACCGGCCTTTGAGCCACGCGCCTCAGGGTCGACGAACAAGTCATCCAGGAAACCACCCGTGGTGGCCGACAGCGGCCGTGCGAAGGCGCGAAAGTGCGCCAACCCAATCGCCTTGCCCGCGGTATCAAAGGCCATGAGGCATTTGCATTCGTGCGCGGCATCAAACAGCCAGCCCCAGACACGGTCACGCATCTCTGCGCTTTGCTCCACTTGGTAAAAGCGGGCATAGCCTTGGTACAGAGCATCCCACGCGGCATGGTCTGAGGCTTGGGGCGGGCGTATGGTCAACATTCAATCTCCTGGGTCGTCAACCTCGCAACGAGGTGGGTTTGGACACAAATCTTACAGAGCAAATTTACTTATTCACGAAGACATGTCCGCGGCGTGATTTAAAAGTTGGCATCAGTACCAATAAAAGTGCGCATGCCGCCGCAAGCATAAGGCCGGCGGAGAGCGGTCGCATCACGAAAATGCCCCAATCACCATTGGAAGATGAAAGCGCCTGACGCAAGTTCTCTTCCATCATCGGCCCCAAAATAAAGCCGACTAGCAAGGGAGCCGGCTCCATGTCCAACTTATTGAAAAGATAACCAATAAATCCAAAGGCAGCCACCAACCAGACATCAAAGGTGCTGTTTCGTGTGGTGTAAACGCCAAGTGCACACAACAACACCATAGCGGGAAACAACCAGCGATAGGGCACGCTCAACAATTTGACCCATACCGTGATCAGTGGCAAATTCAGCGCCACAAGCGTCAGGTTGCCAATACACATCGAAGCAATCAAACCCCAAAAGAGCTCCGGGTTGCTGGTCATCACCTGCGGGCCCGGTTGAATGTGGTGAATGGTCAGTGCGCCAACCATCAGCACCATCCCCACGCTGAGGGGAATCCCAAAAGTAAGCATTGGGATAAACGAGGTTTGTGTGGCCGCGTTATAGGCCGATTCAGGCGCAGCCACACCGCGAATATTGCCCTGACCCAATGACACTTCGCCGGGTGTGCTCTTGATCCTCTTCTCCAGTGCATAAGAAACCAATGAGGCCCGCAAGGCACCTCCGCCAGGCAACACGCCGAAAAACGAACCCAATGCGGTACCGCGCAGCACAGCGGGTGTCATTTTTCGAATGCCCTTCCTGGCGGGCCATAGGGCATATATCTTGGTGGCAATGATCGTGCGAGCAATTTCAGGCTGGGTCAGGTTGTTGATGATTGCGCCATAGACAAGCACGCCAATCGCAAGAGCCACAAAGCTAATGCCATTGGCCAACTCCGGTAAGTCAAAAGCGAATCGCTCCAAACCAGAATAGCCGTCGGTACCCACCAAACTCAAAAGCAGGCCGAGCACGACCATCCCAATGGCCTTGATCAGCGAACCCGATGCCATCACCACTGCGCCAACCATGCCCAACACCATCAGCGAAAAGTACTCTGCCGGACCGAACTGAAAAGCCAACTGCGCCAATGCGGGTGCAAAGGCGGCCAACGTAAGCGTGCCAACACAGCCAGCGAAGAAAGATCCCAAACCAGCCACGACTATTGCGCGCCCTGCCCTGCCTTGGTGTGCCATTTGGTAGCCATCGATGCAAGTGATCGCTGAAGAAGATTCGCCCGGCACAGTCACAAAAATAGCCGCGGTGAAGCGGCCATATTGGGCCCCGTAGTAAACGCCTGCCAGCAGAATCAATGACGTCACCGGCGACAGTGTGTACGTGGCTGGCAATAACATGGCAATGGCCGCTACGGGACCGATACCGGGCAATACGCCAATAAGTGTGCCCAGCAAACAACCCCCAAAGGCATACAGAAGATTGGTGGGTACCAGGGCGACACCAAAGCCCAGTGCCAAGTTGCTAAGCAAGTCCATGAATGGGCCTTGGGCTCTTCAAAAAGCCGGCCAGAGGGCCATTTGCAATTTCATCAGCACGATGAATGTGAGGTAACTTCCCAGCGCCAATATCAGAGCCAGCAACAGGACCTCTTTCCAGCGAAATTGGCTCCCGGCCTTGGCCGCCAATACAGTTAACGCAAAAATGGCCGGCACAAAACCCATGGGCGCAATGCCCACAGAAGACAAGCCGCCGATCATCACACCAAAAACCAGATTGGCCAGCAAGACATAACCCACCGGCCTCCACGCCCATGGGCCAATGCGCCCACCGTCCTCGGTTTCCAACACCAGCGCCTTGAACACCAGCACACCGCCTAAAAAAGTGAGCACGCCGCCGAGCAGCAAAGGGAAGTAACCCGGCCCCATGCTTGCCGCATTACCGATGCTGAAATGAGAGGCGCTCCAGGCGAAGCTGACACCGATCGCCATAAACAGCAGGCCGGAGAAAAAGTCTTTTTGATTCTTTAGATTCACCAGCAGGCTCCTTATGAACCTAATCCATCGGAGGTGTAGAAGTCAACACCTCTTCCACCACCGTTAGCCCCTCGGCCACACGCAGGGCACCGGCCAGACGCAAAGGCCGCATGCCGTCGGCAAGAGCTTGTTTACGCAACGCATCAATCACCGGTTCCTTGGTGACGCGCGCCTTGAAAGCCTCGGTCACTTCCAGCAATTCATACAAGCCCATGCGGCCCATAAAGCCAGTCATACGGCAGTCCACACAGCCCACCGCCTTGAAGGGTTTGTAGCCGCCATTGATCTGCCAGGGTTTGACGATTTCGCCCAGTTTCTCCCGCGGAATGTCTTCATCGCGTACCTTGCATTTGACGCAGAGCGTGCGTACCAGGCGTTGCGCCAACACACCGAGCAAGGTGGCGTTGATCAGGTACGACGGAATGCCCAACTCAAGCAACCGCGTCACGGCAGAGGGTGCGTCGTTGGTGTGCAGGGTGGAGAAAACGAGATGCCCTGTCAATGCTGCCTGCACCGCCATTTCGGCGGTCTCCAGATCGCGGATTTCGCCGACCATGATGATGTCCGGGTCCTGCCGCATCAGCGCGCGCAGGCCTTGCGGAAAACCAAAGTCGAGTTGCGGCTGCACCTGGGTTTGGTTAAACGATGGTTCGATCATCTCAATCGGGTCTTCCACCGTGCTCACGTTCACCTCTTCGGTGGCCACGCGTTTGAGCGTGGAATACAACGTGGTGGTCTTGCCCGAGCCAGTCGGGCCAGTGACCAAGATGATGCCGTGCGGGCGCTTGACCAAGCCCTCCCAGCGCGTGGCATCGTGGCTGCTGAAACCCAACGCATCCAGATCTTTCACCGCGTTATCGGGATCAAAAATGCGCATCACCATCTTCTCGCCAAACGCGGTGGGCAGGGTGGAGATACGCATTTCCACCTCGTCGCCACGCGGGTTGCGCGTCTTGATGCGGCCGTCCTGCGGGCGCCTGCGCTCGATCACGTCCATGCGGCCCAACAGCTTGATGCGCGCGCACATGGCGTTGAGCACACCCATCGGCATTTGATAGACCGGATGCAACACGCCGTCGATGCGAAAACGGATCACGCCCTGCTCGCGCCGTGGCTCCAGGTGGATATCGCTGGCACGCTGGTCAAAGGCGTATTGCCACAGCCAGTCCACTACCTGCACCACGCCTTGGTCGTTGGCGTCTAGCTGTTTGTTAGTGCGGCCCAGTTCCACCAGTTGCTCAAAACTGGCGCCATTGTTGGTACCCGCTTTGCTGGCCGCCCGCACCGACTTGGCCAGCGCATAAAACTCGGCAGTGTAGCGATGAATTTCCTGCGGGCTGGCAATGACGCGGCGCACCGTGCGGCGCGACTGGCGCTCCACCTCGGCCACCCAATCGGTCACAAAGGGCTCAGCTGTGGCCACCGTGATTTCCGACGGCGTGACCGTCACCGGCAATATCTTGTGGCGCTCCGCATAGGCGGCACCCATGGAGTCGGCAATTTTGCCCACATCCACTTTGAGCGGGTCAATGCGCAAATAGTCCATACCACTGCGCTTGGCCAGCCATTGGGTCAGCAACTCCATGTCGAGCGGCTTCTGGTCAGCCGCACGACGCATGGAAACGCTGGCCAACCGCACCAGCGGGTGCTGGGCACTCTCGGCCATCGAGCAGCGGGCAATCGTGCGCGTTGCCTCTTCCTCAGAGATCACACCATCGTGCTGCAACCACTGCACCAATTTGCGCCACTCCAGCGGGCCAACGTGGCGGCTTATCGAGGGGTTCTGCGAGTCGGCGCGCGGAGTCATGACAGCACCGGTTTGCAGGCGCGCACCCACTTGTCAGCGGGTAGGCCCCAATCGCGTCCGATCACTTCAGCGCGTTCCGCCATCACCTTGCTGCTGGGGCGCGAGGCGGTGCGTTGAGCCATGACCACCGTATTGCCTTCGCGCGTGGCCTTGAATGCCCAGACGGCGTCCATACCAAAGGCATCGGCAATTTTGTCCACACTGCGCTGAAAACTGGAGGAGCGGCCAAACAGATTCACGGTCATACAACCGTCATCGGTCAGGGTGTTGCGGCAATCGGCATAGAAATCGGCGCTATCCAGCACCGGCGCTGCGGCATCTTCGTCGTACAAGTCCACATGCAGCAAATCAACCGTGCCCTGCCAGCGCGGCTTCTTGATTTCTTGCGCGGCGTCGGCCATAACCACCTGCATGCGCGGATTGTCGGCAGGCAGATTGAACCAGCCCTTGCAAGCGTGCAGTACCTGCGGATTGAGCTCAATTGCAGTGGTGTTCTTCATGCGCAAGACCTTGTGACAGAACTTGGTCAGCGATGCCGCACCCAGACCCAGTTGCAGTGCCTGGCGCTGCCCGACAGTGGCCGGATCGATGAACATCAGCCCCACCATCATGCGTTGGATGTACTCGTGCACCAGCACATAGGGCGCATCCAGCAGCATGGAGCCCTGAATCCATTCGCTGCCCAAATGCAGGTGCCGCACAGGGCCTTCCTCAGAGAAATTGACTTCGGGGAGATTGATTACGTCATTTATTGCCATGGGGATTTATACCAGCATGGCAATACAAGGCGCCAGTGGGCCAGCTTACAAAAGCGCGCCCGCCTTTTCACCGCGCTCGTACACCACATGGGCACGCCCCACGATCAGGGGATCGAGCTTGCCGATTTGCGCCAGATCCTTGTTGTTGTAGGGCAATTTGTGCAGCACATAGCGCATGGCGTTCAGGCGCGCGCGCTTCTTGCAGTCGCTCTTGATCACCGTCCAAGGCGCATCTGCAGTATCGGTGTCGAAAAACATGGACTCTTTGGCGCGGGTGTAGTCCGCCCATTTGTCCAGCGAGGCCAGGTCGATCGGGCTGAGCTTCCACTGCTTGAGCGGATGGCCTTCACGCTCCTTGAAGCGGCGGCGCTGCTCCTGGCGGCTGACACTGAACCAGAACTTGATAACGTGCACGCCGCTGCGCACCAGGTGACGCTCGAAATCAGGCGCCTGCTTCATGAACTCGGCGTATTCGGCATCGCTACAAAAACCCATGACCCGCTCGACACCGGCGCGGTTGTACCAGCTGCGGTCGAACAGCACAATTTCACCGCGCGTGGGCAGGTGCTGCACATAGCGCTGGAAATACCACTGGCCTTGCTCGGTTTCGGACGGTTTTTCAAGCGCGACGACGCGCGCACCACGGGGATTTAAATGCTCCATGAAGCGTTTGATGGCACCGCCCTTGCCTGCGGCATCGCGCCCTTCAAACAAAATGACAACCCGCTGCCCCGACTCTTTCACCCAGGCTTGGAGCTTGAGCAATTCACATTGCAACCGGAACTTCTGCTTTTCGTAAACACTGCGACGCAGCAGATTCTTGTAGGGGTAACCGCCATCACGCCAATCAGCGGCCAGCACGTCATCCGGGTTTTCCAGCTCTTTAACAACTTCCTTGCCATGGCTGAGCAACGCATCCCGCAAAACGCGCTGATCGTCCGGCGCGGCGCCCTCCAGCATGGCGCGCAATGACTGCGCCCGCTGTTTGATCGTCGCCGCTGGGCCATCGAGCAACAGCAATGCGGCTTCGACCTCTTTGCCCTGCGCCGCCTGCGTGGCTTGGCTGGCGGCGTACGACTCCAGCGGGCGCTTGGCGGTGGATGGCGCGCGGTCACCGCGCTTGGCGGCACGTACCTCAGTCAACTTGGTGGATTGGGGGTGGGGCCGCGTTTTGGGAGCTGACTTGGCAGTGGATTTGAGAGCGGGAGCCATTTTCTTTGAGGTGGCTTTTGTCATATCGGATTCCTATAGTTCTTGATGCTGATAGTTTTTATTTCAATTTTTTGACGAAATTGAGAACAATGATCTTAGCCTCGACGCGATGGCGCTGCAAAGGAAAGTTTTACGCCAACAGCGCAGCAACTTTGGGCAAGGCCTGACAAGTATTGGCCCGCGCGGCGATGGCCAGTTCCAACAATGAAATGCCCCGCAATTGCGCCACCTCCGCCGCAATGCGCGGCAGTTCACCCGGCGTGTTGCGGCCATGGGCCGCACCCTGTGCGCGTTGTTCGGCGGTAGCGTAAAGCCAGTGCGGCGGAATGTCGGGCGCGTCGGTTTCCATCACCAGTGCAGACAATGGCAGGCTGGTTGCCAGGGCACGCAGTTGCAAGGCGCGCTCGAAGGTCAGCGCACCGCCAAAACCCAGCTTGAAACCCAGCTTGAGGAATTCATGCGCCTGCACCGCACTACCGTTAAAGGCATGAGCGATGCCGTGCCAGGGCGTGCCCACAGCGAAGTCGCGCAGGTGCTTGAGCAACATGTCGGCCGAACGGCGCACATGCAGCATCACCGGTAGCTCGTACTTGCGCGCCAGCTTGAGTTGGGCCCGATAGAAGTGCTCCTGCTTTTCGCGCAGCGGGCTCAGGGTGAGTTGGGGCACAAAGTAATCGAGCCCGATTTCGCCCACCGCCACCAGACGTGGATCGTCGCGGTATAGAGCCAAATGCGCTTCCAGCGTGGCCAGATCGTCCTCACTGGCGTTTGGCACATACAGCGGGTGAATGCCCAGGCAATAGCTGTCTTGCATTTGGTGGGCCAGCAGGCGCACGGTGTCAAAGTTGGCAACCTCCACCGCCGGGATCACGCAATGCACCACACCGTTGGTGGCAGCCTCTGCGCGCACCTTTGCAAGGTCACCGCTGAAATCAAAGGCGTCCAGATGGCAATGGCTGTCAATCCATTGCATGGCGACGCTCACACAATGGGCTGCAGCTTGCCCTGCACCAGCGACAACTGGCGGCTGCAACGCGATGCCAGCGTGGCGTCGTGCGTCACCAGCACAAAGGCGGTGCCGTGGGCCTGCGCCAATTCCAGCATCAGGGCAAACACGCCATCGGCAGTGGTGCGATCCAGATTGCCGGTGGGCTCATCGGCCAGCACGCAATCGGGCCGCGTCACCAGGGCGCGGGCAATGGCCACCCGCTGACGCTCGCCACCTGACAACTCCGACGGCCGATGGTGCATGCGGTCTTGCAGCCCCACTTTGGCCAGCATCTCGCTGGCGGCTTGCACCGCGTCGGCACGCGGCACGCGGCGAATCGTCAAAGGCATGGCCACGTTATCGAGCGCGCTGAACTCGGGCAGCAAATGGTGGAACTGGTAAACAAAACCCAGATGCCGGTTGCGCAACTGGCCCTGCTCTGCGGCATTCAAAGACGCCATCGATTTTCCACACAGGGTGACGCTGCCGCTGCTGGGTGCGTCCAGCCCACCCAGCAAATGCAGCAAGGTGCTCTTGCCCGAGCCCGATGCACCGACGATGGCCAGCGTCTCACCCTTTTGCACGCTCAAGTCCACGCCTTGCAATACCGTGACGTCAAGCAGCCCTTCGTGAAAACGCTTGGTCAGGCCGACACAACCAATAACTTGCGCTTCGGCGCCGGGCCGCCCCAAGCCGAAGACGGCCCCCGCGGGGCTGACGGCCGCGGCTCCAGGGCGGCCTGCGCTGCTCTGGACGGACGGAAGAGATGCCGCGTCTCGCGGCGTCACGTCTAGCGCAGAAGTTGTGGGGGTCATTTCATTCATAGCGCAGCGCCTCCGCCGGGTTCACGCGACTGGCGCGCCAACTCGGATACAGCGTGGCGACAAAGGCCAGCACCAGCGCAATCAGGCCAATCGGCAGGATGTCGTTCATTTGCGGGTCACTCGGCATGCGGCTGATCAGGTAAATATCTTGCGGCAAAAAGGTGGCACCCAACAAGCGCTCTAAAGCCGGCACGATTACGTCGATGTTGTAGGCAATACCCAGGCCCAACAACAGCCCGCCGAGCGTGCCAATCACCCCCACCATCGCGCCCTGCACCACAAAAATGCCCATGATGCTGCCCGGGCTGGCACCCAGCGTACGCAGGATGGCGATGTCGGCGCGCTTGTCGGTCACCGTCATCACCAGCGTGCTGACCAGATTGAACGCGGCCACCGCCACGATCAGCGTCAGGATGATGAACATCATGCGTTTTTCGACCTGCACGGCCGCAAACCAGGTGCGGTTCTGGCGCGTCCAGTCGCGGATATAGAGTTGCCCCGACATGCTGCGCCCGATCTCTGCCGCCACACGGGGTGCCTGATGCAAATCGTTCAGCTTGAGGCGCACGCCGGTTGGCCCTTCCAGGCGGAAGATGCGCGCCGCGTCCTGCCAGTGCATCATCACCAGCGCCGAGTCGTATTCGAAGTGGCCGGAATCAAATGTGCCGGTCACCGTCATCTGCTTCAGGCGCGGCACCACACCCGCCGGCGTGACCTCGCCACTGGGCGCCACCAGCGTGACCTTGTCACCGGCACGCACGCCCAAGGATCGCGCCAACTCTGCCCCCAGTACCACGCCAAATTCGCCGGATTTAAGCTGACTCAGCACGGCGGCTTGCGGGCCGGACGCCAGATCGGTCACCTCATGTTCCAGCGCCGGGTCGATGCCACGCACCATCACTCCCTTCATGTCCTCGCCGCGCGCCAACAAGGCCTGCGCCGCAATAAAGGGCGCAGCGCCAATCACCCTCGGGTTGGCCTTGGCTTCCTTCAAGGTGGTGGCCAGGTCCGGCAAGGCAGCGCCGCCCGTGGCATAGACCTCGATATGCGAGACCACGCTCAGCATGCGATCACGCACTTCCTTTTGGAAGCCGTTCATCACGCTCAACACGATGATGAGCGCCGCCACGCCCAGGCCAATGCCCAGCATGGAGACGCCGGAGATAAAGGAAATAAAGCCGTTGCGCCGGGTCGAGCGCCCGGCGCGGGTGTAGCGCCAGCCGATCAGCAGTTCATAGGGAATTTGTTTCACGCGTGGATTGTGGCATTACGGCGCGGCCTTGGGCCCGCGCGAAGTGAGGTCGTGGCGAAGCCCCGACAATAGAGCCCATGCCCACCCTGATTACCCACGCCAAGCCGCCCGCCAGCCTGACGACGCTGTCCGCTCTGGCATTGCCGAACCTGAAGGCGCTGCTGCCACTTTTGACGCCCGGCCAGCGCCACACCCGTGACGAAGACACCCTGTCGCCCCTGCACGAGATGCTGCAGGCGCAGGCACTGGGTCTGCAGGCACCGGACGGTCTGTTGCCCTGGGCGGCGTTGCAAGCCCATGGCCTGCAACTGCCCGCCGCCAAACCCGGCGAAGGCTGGGCCTGGCTAACACCCTGCCACTGGCAGGTAAACACCGACCATGTGCGCATGGCCAACCCGACCGATTGCGAGATCAGCCCGGAAGAGTCCACCATCGTGATGGAGAGCCTGCGCGCTTTTCTTGCAGAGGACGGCATCACCTTGCATGGCCTGCAAGCCGACGGCAACTGGCTGGCTCTGGGCGCCGCGTTTCATGCGTTGCCCACGGCCTCGCTGGCGCGCGCGGCTGGCGGCGCGGTGGATCACTGGATGCCACGCCAAGCACAAGCCCAGCCGTTGCGCCGTCTGCAAAACGAGATGCAGATGCTGCTCTACACGCACCCGGTGAACGATGCGCGCGCTGCGCGCCGCCTGCTGCCCATCAACTCCTTCTGGATCAGCGGCACAGGCGATCTGCCCGAAGGTTTCACCTCGGCAGACAACGCGGGCGCCACGGTGTTGGACACGTTGCGTGATGCGTCTCTGCGCAACGACGGCCCGGCCTGGGCACAGGCCTGGCAGGCGCTGGACGCAGGCGCCATCAAAACCCTGCTGGAGCAAGCCCGACGCGGCGAACCGACAGAGCTCACCCTGTGCGGCGAAACCGCCGCACAAACCTTCACCCTGCAGCCCCAAGGCTTGTGGACGCGCCTGAGCAATCGATTTGCCAGCGCTGACATTCCCGCCTTGCTGCAAAGCCTTTGAATTTTTCAAGCTCAACATGAACATCACCACCCGCGACGTCCCCCCGCGCTCTGTCTGGAACCTGGAACAGGCGGGGGTACACCCCCTGCTGGCCCGCCTGTACGCCGCACGCGGCGTCACCGGCATGGACGAGTTGGACGATGCCCTGGCCAAGCTGCTTCCGCCCTCCTCGTTGCTGGGCGCCAACGCCGCCGCCGTACTGCTGGCCGATGCCATGGCGCAAAACAAAAAGCTCTGCATCGTGGCCGACTACGACTGCGATGGCGCCACCGCCTGCGCCGTGGCCCTGCGCGGCCTGCGCCTGCTGGGCGCCAAGCACGTCGCCTATCTGGTGCCCGACCGCGTGGTCGATGGCTACGGCCTGACCGCCCCCATCGCCCAACGCGTATTTGACAGCGGCGCCGAAGTGCTGATCACCGTGGACAACGGCATTGCCAGCATGGAGGGCGTGGCCCACGCCAAAGCGCTGGGCCTGCAAGTGCTGGTGACCGACCACCACCTGCCCGCCACCAACCGCAAGACCGGCGCGGTGGAGTTGCCGGATGCCGACGTCATCGTCAACCCGAACCAGCCCGGTTGCGCCTTCGAGAGCAAATCGATGGCCGGTGTGGGCGTGATGTTTTATGTACTGCTGGCACTGCGCAGCGAGCTGCGTGCGCGCGGCGTTTTTGATGCATCGAGCAGCGCCGGGCCGCCCCAAGCTGCGAGCGCCCCCTTGGGGGGCAGTGCAGCACGCGAAGCGGCAAACGTGGGGGCACCCCATCCCCAACCAAAATTGGACACGCTGTTGCCACTGGTTGCGCTGGGCACTGTGGCCGACGTCGTCAAGCTCGATGCCAATAACCGCCGCCTCGTCGCGCAAGGCCTGAAGCGCGTGCGAGCCGGTGCCATGCCGGAAGGTCTGGCCGCGCTGTTCACGGCAGCGGGGCGCAAAGCCAAGGTCGCCACCACCTTTGACTTTGGCTTTGCGTTAGGACCGCGCATCAACGCCGCTGGCCGGCTATCGGACATGACGCTGGGCATTGAATGCCTGCAGACCGACGACGCCGGACGGGCTGATGAATTGGCCAAAGCGCTGGACGCCATCAACCGCGAACGCCGCGTGATCGAAGGGGACATGCGCGACCAGGCCATGGACATTGTCGACTCGCTGTTTGACGAAGGCGACGAGCCGCCCTCCGCCATCTGCGTGTTTGACCCGGATTTTCATGAAGGCGTGGTCGGCATCGTGGCCTCGCGCATCAAAGACAAATTGCACCGCCCCAGCTTCGTCTTCGCCGCCAGCCAGGCACCGGGCAAGGAACACGAACTCAAAGGCTCGGGCCGCAGCATCCCCGGCTTCCACCTGCGCGACGCGCTCGACCTGGTGGCCAAGCGCTACCCCGGCGTGCTGCTGCGCTTCGGCGGCCACGCCATGGCAGCCGGTTGCACCATTCACGAAGACGGCCTGGATGCGTTCGAGCAAGGCCTGAACGAAGTGGCCCACGAATGGCTGGACGCCGCCACCCTCACCCGCCGCCTGGAAACCGATGGCGCGCTAGACCCCAAATACCTCCGCGTGGACTTGGTGGACACATTACAAAAAGAAGTCTGGGGCCAGGGCTTTGCCCCGCCCACCTTCAGCGAAGAGGTGGAAGTGGTGTCGCAACGGTTGGTGGGTGAAAAGCACTTGCAACTCAAACTAAACCATCAGGGCCAACCGGTGGACGGCATTTGGTTTGGGCATACCGA
>CAIQYP010000087.1 GCA_903876045.1 uncultured beta proteobacterium
ACTGGCGTGCCGGGTTCAGCACATCAATTTACGGTGACCGGGGTGGAGCAGTTTGACTGGCCATAAGTGGAGCACTTTGAGTGGCCATCGGGGATCCTGATAATTGATACCACTTTCAGCACGATACGACCCGATAACTCATGCTATGGAAGTGTGACTGTATCGGTATTTCAGCAAACCAAGGATTTATCTGTCTCAAGGCGCTTACGGCGCACAACAGACCATGAGCCGACTCTTGTCATGAATGCTGCGAAACGGGTGAAGAATGAGTAGGATATGCGAGAAGTGGAAAATAGGTTTCAATAAAGGCTTTCTTTATAGCCAAAAAAGCTAATTTTTAATGCTTTTGGCTTTTTTTGCAACCTTTGTGGGTATTCCGATCGACCTTTGTTGACAATTCAATGGCTAATCTATACAATGGACTTAATTAAAGCTTTAGTCCTCATAATTTTTTATTAATAGATTTATTTGAACCTCTTATAAATGACAACGAACACCATTGAAGAGTTCGAATCCGAGGTTGGAGAGCAGATCAAGTCGTTGCGTCTGAAACAGAACGTCGACCGGGCTACCTTGGCCCTGCGAGCAGGCTGTAGTGTCAGCGCTTTGAAGAATCTGGAGTCCGGAAATGGCTCTACCCTGCGCACGCTCATTGCAATTGTCCGGGCACTTGGCCGCGAGGACTGGCTGCGCAACGTGGCCCCCATGGCCACAATCAGCCCTTTGAACATGCCTAAGGCCGGGCATGTCCGCCAGCGTGCCCGCCAGCGTGCTATTGCTGCCACCAAAAAAACTCACCCGTGACTACTCGACCAACTAAACCCAAAACGGCCACCTACAAGCAGGTGGATGTCGTCAATGTGTACTTGTGGGGCAAGCATGTCGGTGCGGTGGCGCTTGATCCAACCTGGGGTTTCTACGTCTTTGAATACACACAAGCGTTCGTGTCCCTGGGGGTGGAGCCTGCACCCTTGCAGATGCCAGTGCGCCAGGGTGGGACCTTCATGTTCACTGACCTACCTGAGATCACTTTCAAGCGACTGCCGGCGATGCTGGCCGATACTCTGCCGGATGATTTCGGCAATGCCTTGATCGACCGCTACATGGCCGACAAGGGCTTGGACAAGTCCCAGGTAACTGCGCTGGACCGATTGGCGTATATGGGCAACCGCGCGATGGGGGCGCTCGAGTACAAACCCACGCGCTCGCCCCCCCGGCACAAGCCCTCAGCCATCGTGCTGAATGAACTGGTGGTGCAGGCACGTCGGGCCGTCGAGGGGACGCTCGAAGACGACACCCATGCCAACGCGGCGTTGCGCAGCATTCTGGATGTGGGAACCTCGGCCGGGGGCGCTCGCGCCAAGGCGGTGATCGCCTGGAACGCGTCCACTCAGGAGATTCGAGCTGGCCAGCTAGACGCTCCCGACGGATTCGAGCATTGGCTGCTGAAATTCGATGGAATGGGCAGCGACAACGAGCTCGGCAGCGGCACGGACTATGGCCGGATCGAGTACGCCTACTACTTGATGGCCAAAGAAGCAGGGATAGACATGTCTTCATGCCGCATATTGGAGGAAAACGGCCGCGCCCACTTCATGACAAAGCGCTTTGACCGTGCGGGGAACAGTACCCGCCACCACATGCAAACCTTGTGTGCGATGAACCATCTGGACTACAAGAAGAAGGGTACGAACAGCTATGAACAGATGTTTGTCACTATGAACAAGTTGTCGTTGCCCTACGAGCAGAAGGAAGATGCGTATCGCCGTATGGTGTTCAATGTGGTGGGGAAGAATTGCGACGACCACACCAAAAACATCTCTTTCCGTTTGCGGCAAGGCCAACCATGGGAGCTGGCCCCCGCCTATGACATTTCATTTGCCCACAACCCCAAGGGGGAGTGGACCCACCAGCATCTGATGTCCATCAATGGGCGCTTCAAAGACTTCACCCGCGCGGATCTGCTGGAATTGGGAAATCGTTTTGGAATTGGGAGTGCTGCTGCAGTGATCGATCAGGTGGTCAGCACGATTGCGCTTTGGCCAACATTTGCTGCGCAGGCTGGGGTACCCAAGGGTGTGGCAGACAATATTGCTGACTTTCACCTATTGGGGCTGGGAAAGGCTTGAAGTGGCTTGTGCAGCGGTACATCACTTGTCAGCGAACCTCCGCCCTAAACCGGCCATTCGGTCGACGTGACGGTCAATCGCGTTTGACCTGAGAGGGGTAGCGCCTGAGTACGTACCCCCCCATTCTTCTCGGCGAAGTCCCTCAGGGTCCACTAGAACAGCGAAGTTGCTCAAAGGTTACTGCCGCAAGATGGGGATTAGGTCTTCGGTTTATCGTTTGAGACTAGTTTCGCCGCTGTGTCCGCCAGTTCGCCGGTTGGCGTGATTGTGAGGCGATGCTTGTCGTAAATTCGGCCGGGCGGGCTCGCGATTGTGTAGAGCGTGTCGCTGCATAACTTTGCAAGGGGCGAGCCTTCTGGTGCTGTGTTACCGATGTCGCCCATTTGTTTGTGAAACCCCTGAAACGACGCCGCAATTGTGGCTTTGTAGCCGTAGTCCTCTTCAAGGCGTTTGGCGAGCGCGGACTCACGGCTGGAATGGAGAGCCAACCAAATTAGGGCACCTGCAATTGGCAATCGGGCGACCCACAGGCGAGCCAAATCATCCCAGCCTGCGCATTTCAGCGATCGTGGACGCCAGTTTCGGCGTGATCGTGGACGGCGTTTCAGAGCCATCGTGGACGCGCAGGGGATGCGCGCAAGCGAGGAGTTAAATGTATCTCAAGGGCCAGAACGGTGTCCGGCGGGTCATCGCGAAGCGTGGCATCAGTTGTCTTTCAACTGCTCCGGATCTCGCAGGGTTCCACCCTTGAGAGCGATGCGGTGGCTGCTGTGCACGATGCGGTCCAGAATGGCATCGGCCAGAGTTGGATCATCCAGATAGGTGTGCCAAGCCTTGACCGGCAGTTGACTGGTAATCAATGTTGACTTGGTGCCCACCCGGTCATCGAGCACCTCCAGCAAATCGTTACGTTCCGCTGCCCCCATTGGAGATATCGCAAAGTCATCAATGACCAGAACGTCCAGCTTGGCCAGTTGGGTGAGACGGCGTGCAAAGCTGCCATCCCCATGGGCGACATGCAGTTCATCAAACAGGCGACCGGCACGGACATACAGAACCGAGAAGCCTGAGCGCGCCGCCTGATGCGCCAGTGCACATGCCAGCCAAGTCTTGCCACAACCGGTGGCTCCAGTAATCAGCAGGTTCTGCGCGTTGCGTATCCAGTCACCACCGGCCAAGCTGGCGACCAGCTCCCGGTCCAGTGCACGACTGGCGCGCCATTGGATGTCCTCCACGCAAGCCGAACTGACCTTCAACTTGGCGGCCTTGAGCAGGCGCTGCAAGCGCCGGTCATCACGCCAGGCGACCTCGGCTTGCACCAGCAGGGAGAGCCGTTCGTCAAACCCCAGTGCGGTGGCTGCGGTGCTCGTGGCCTGGTCTTCAATGGCGCGCACCATGCCGTCTAGGCGCAGGTCTCGTAATTGGGTAAGGGTGTGTTCGTTCATAGCAATCTCGGTTCCTTCGGGTTGGGTGGCTGGGGGTTCGTTGGTGGCTCAATGGAAGTAATCGGAGCCACGGATGTTCTCGTGGGCTGGCAAGTTGCCCGGCTTGGTGGCGGGCAGGCTTTGCTGGCGATCCATGCCGTTCTTGAGGATGTTGGTCACGCTGCGCAAGTTGGGCGCCCGAATGGCCATGGCCCTGGTGCAGGCCGCCTCCAGTCTGGCCGGTGTGTATTGACGCGCCAGACGCTGCATGCCCAGGCATGCGCGGTAGCCCTGCTCCGGATGCGGGCGGTGCTCAAGCTGCCATGTCACGATGGCCGCCGTACTGACGCCAATACGCAAACCCCAGTCGATGAGCTTTTGCGGTGTCCACTCCAGGTGCGCCCGGTGCGATGCAGGCATGTGTTCCGGCGTAGTGGTGTGCTTGCCGCGCAAAGGACTCAAAGGGTGGCAGGCCACGCGCTGGTTGGAGGAGAAGCATTCGACCAGGGTGGCTGTGACGCGCAATTCCACGGTCGTGCGCACCAAGGCGTGGGGCACGCTGTAGTAGTGACCATCGAATTCGACGTGGTAGTCGATGTTGACCTTGGCCGACTTCCAGCGAAAGACCTCAAACCGTTTGGCTGGCAGCGCGCGCAGGGCCGGGGCATCAAGCTGCTCAAAGGCGCTGCGCCGGTTGCCCGGAAACTTCTTGAAGGCGCGCTGGTTCAGATCAGTCAGCAACAGGGCGATGGCCTTGTTGAGCTCCACCAGGTGGAAGAAGCGGCGGTTGCGTAACCTGGCCAGAATCCAACGCTCCACCACCAGAACAGCGTTCTCCACCTTGGGCTTGTCCCTGGGATGGGCCGGGCGTGCCGCCAGCAGAGCGCATCCATAGTGGGTGGCGAACTCGTCATACAGCCGGTTGGGCTGCGGGTCGTAGGTGTCGGGGTTCTTGATGAGTGCACGGGCTTGGTCAGGCACGATGAGGCGCGGCACACCGCCAAAGAATTCCAAGGCCTGAACCTGGGCACCAATCCAATCGGCCGTGGTTTGCCGGGCGGTGGCACAGGCGTAGGTGTAGTTGGAGGCGCCAAAGGTAGCCACAAAGATCTGGGCTTGGGTGATCTCGCCGGTGGTGGCGTCAATGAGGGGCACGGTCTGCCCGGCGTAGTCGACAAACAGCTTCTCACCGGCAATGTGGGTTTGGCGCATGGAGCGCTTGAGTCCCAGAGCCCACTCCCGGTACTTGACGCAGAAGCTGGTGTACTTGTAGGCCAGGGCGTTGTCCTTGGCGTACTCTTCCCACAGGAGCTGCAAGGTCACCCCGGCGCGTTTGAGCTCCTGGTGAACGGTGGCGAAGTCGGGTGCGAGCTGGTGGCTGCTGCGCGGCAAGGCTGGCTTGTACAACCTGGCTTCAAGCTCTTGGTCGGTGAGGGCCTGTGCAGCCTCCCAATCGACACCGGCAGCACGGGCCAGCGAGGCGTACTTGGCCGCCGCGCTCTTGGAAATCTTGAGGTTACGGCCAACCTCATTAAAGCTAAGTCCTGCCGATAGGTGCAGGCGCAATGTCTCTCGGATTTGGCGCATCGTGATTCTGTTCGTTGGCATTGGCTGCTGCTTGGTAAAAAGCAAGCAGCCTATGCCGGGTTCAAGAAATCACTTCCGCGCATCCCCCCGAATCGTCCAGGATGGCGCTGAAACAGCGTCCACGATCAATTTGAAATGCCGTCCACGATCACGCTGAAATCGCGTCTACGTTCAGCCTGAAACGCCGTCCACGATGGGCTGAAATATGCACCAGCCTAACGTCGTGCCCGCTTGAGAAACCTGCCAGAGACCAATGGCTGCAAGGATGACGATACTCAGAATCGCTCCAATAAATAGCCATTGCCAACGGGTGCTGGGGTTAAGAAAGGTTTTTCTTCGATCATCGAACGAATGGGCAAGTCCTGCCGCTGTTGCCCCCGGCAGTAGCCCCGTGATTGTTTCCAATTTCTCCTTGGATTTGGCTTCCAGTCCGATAAGGCGGCTCTCGTAGTCTGCAATGCGCTCTTCAACTGTATCGGACTTATCAGCAAGCTTTTTTGTTGTCTCTGCTGCTGTTCTTGACGCTTCACGCGCTGTCACGGCTGCTGCTGCATCAGATTCGGCGTTCTTCTTGTGTGCCTGAATTTCAGCCAAAGTTGTGATCGCGGAGTCGGTGGCCGTTTGCGCACGCGTGCGCTGTCCTTCTACCTCAGTCGCTTGCTGGGTTATAACGGTTTGGAGCCGATCCAGCTCCGCTCTGACTTTGTCTGCATGTTCTTGTGCGCCCTGAATATGATCTGACTTGGTGGCAATCACCGCCTGAGTGTCGGTGATCTGAGTTTTTGCGGCCAAGGCCGTTGTCGCCGCCGAATTTATTTCGGAGAGCCTTGCCTGCGCAGCGGTAGCCAGCTCTTCAAAGCTTGCTCGAAGCGCTTCTGCCTCAGTCAATTTCTTTTTTAGATCGGCAATCAGGGAATCTGCTATATGTTCGTGCGTCAGCACTGAATTTTCTTGTTGATCTGGCATTTCACCTCTCCCGGTGTTTATCGGTTTGCTTGTTCGTGAACTATCCTAGTTTAGTACCGCATATCGTAGCCTTGTGTCGCTGCGCTTTGACAAGGTGTGCCGTAATGATTCCCATGGCTTGCGAGGATTGGCTCGTGAGATTTTTCCACGCGCACGGTGCCATGCATGTGGAATTTAAGTCCTTGGCTAGGACTTCGCGTAGTGATTGGCTTCAGCACGTCAAAACCTGGTGGCCAGCCCAACCGGGCGCATATGCCAACAAACAGACTAAAAGCAGACACCAGGGCGATGACACAAATAAACAAATGCCACCGATGTTGCGCGACCAGTTACAAGCCGGTGATCAAGCGTGATGACAGCGGCACCATGAACCCCTCGGGCGAGTACCAGTGCGTGGGTTGCGATCTGGTTTTCAAGAATATTGATGAGTGGAGAAATGCGCCTGCAATAAAAGAAGGCGCACCAACCCAAGATCAGGACACGGACTAGGTTCGTGCCATAGGAAGCAATGCAATGAGCACCCCGGCAAAAAAATCACAGATTGTGCAAGATGGCCTGAGATACACGGTCAAGGTGTCTGGATCCCCGTTTGGAGAGACCAACCAATATGCCCACACGGCGACCATGTCGTGCTTCCTGTGCGGCAAGCACCGGCCGCGATCACAACTTATGACGCGAAAGTTGGTTGGCAAGGCGCAGAACGTTTGTGCACCGAAATGCGAAAAATAGGAAACATGATTTCGGAAGCGTGTGCCGCATCACGGGCTATTAGAGTTACTCCAGTGTAAAGGGCGGTGACGGGGTCTGGCCAAAGAGCCGCCCTTCTCCGACGATACCTTTGGAAGGTCGCTTTCAACGGCCTGCCTAAGCACATGGGTTCGCTGAGCCACACGGGTCCGATCGGCTAACTCCTGTAAAACTTTCACGGGTGTTGGGCCGCGCTACGGCATCAAAAAGAGTCCTGGCTTTTTGTACTTGCCGGTTTTATTGCCTAAAATATCAAGCATTATCGAGTTAATTGCCTGATTTGGTGATTTTCTTCTTCGTGCGTTACTTGTGCCTTAGATGATATAAGTCTAATATAGTGGGCATTGATATACAGGAATGCCTAGTTTTATGAGCAAATTTGAAATGCCCCTGCAAGCCGTCGAGCGGGTTTCACAGCTTGGTCAGCGGATCCGGGTGGCGCGGATTCGTCGTAGCTGGTCGGTCGCTGAACTTGCCAGCAAGGCGGGCATTAACCGCAACACCCTCACGGCGCTGGAACTTGGCAAGCCAGGTACGGCGGTCGGCGTGTGCTTCACCGTGCTGTGGGCACTCGGTTTGGACAAGTCACTGGACGCTGTTGCAGATCCCGACGGCGATCTCCATGGCAAGGCGCTCGAAGCATCGCGCCGCCCAACGCGAGCCGGCAAGGTCCGCAAGGCGAATGATGACTATGACTTCTGAGCGAGAAGCCTACGTCTACATTCAGCTACCCGGCACGTTGGAGACGGTTCCGGCCGCACTGCTTAGGGTGCAAACATTGGCAGACGGTACTCAGATAGGACGGCTGCGCTATGGCGACCGTTACCTTAAGCGCCAGGACGCGGTTGCACTCGATCCGTTCCAGTTGCCCCTTGCCAAAGAAGTGTTCGAGTTCACCCGGCTCCATGGGATTCCAGGTGCGGTGCGAGACGCAGGTCCAGACGCCTGGGGCGCAGAGTGATCGAGCACAACCTCGAACGTAGTGCGGCTGACCTCCAAGAAATTGACTATTTGCTACACGGACCGCAAGACTCAATCCTGGCACCAGCATGGGTGCCACCTGGACCGCCAGAGTTGGTCCTACCCACTGAGGGCTGACAACCTGCGCCGTTGGTCTGACAAGCCGGAGGCCGACTGCTCCGAACTGTTCAGGAGGATGGTTTTCAATGCGGCCGTGACCAACAACGACGATCATCCGCGCAACCATGCCCTACTGCGTAGGCAGACGGGTTGGCGGCTCTCACCCGCCTACGATCTAGTGCCTGCCCCCGTGGTCAGCTTGGAGAGGCGCGACTTGGCATTGACAGTTGGCGATTACGGTCGCACCGCCAGTATCTACAACCTGTTAGGTCGTACAGCATTGGCGCGATAGCTTCTTCGCCTGTGGTGTGTCGTCAAAGGATATCGACCACATTGCCGCTGCCATCCTGCCTGACTGCTTTTTCTTCGAAAGGCGTCCCGATGCGTGAGGTGCCACGTCATAGAAAGCCGGGTTGTTTTGGGGCGCGATTTCCGTCGTTCGAACAAGCCCAGGTGGTCGATTTGATCGTCAGGCGTGCCCCTGGCAAATGCGTGGATGAGTGTGAAGCCATTCTGCGCCAGATGGCCTTGTAGCGCTGACCCCGGTCGCAGTGGCTGCAGATGGTGACAGCGCTGCGGCAGCGGGCGCACAAAAAGAGCCTGGGCGGCGGCTGAGTGGTTGGCATCGTGGGTATGGTTTCTCTCAGAGCGGAAGGTTCAGGCTCAGACCCAGGGTCCAGTTTTGCGGCAGGCCCGGCTCGTAATACTGGGACGAACTCTGGTTGACGATGACCGAGCCTACATAGCGCTCGTCGCCCACATTGTTGACACGCGCAT
>CAIQYP010000088.1 GCA_903876045.1 uncultured beta proteobacterium
ACGGTTTTGCCTTGCCGTTTGAAGTTGCTTTACTGGCCGGCGCTCCTCGGCCATCTTGCGGTCGTGAATGTCGGTGCCGGTTTGAAGGAAAGAGATTTCGCCACTGTCCACATCCGACACCCGCGTGATTTGTGACGAGAACCAGAGATACGCGCCATCAAACCTGCGTTTGCGGTATTCGCAGGACTCCATGTTTTGACTGCGCGTCAAGGCAGAGGCAACAAAATCATTCACACGGATCTGGTCGTCCGGGTGCACGGCAGCCCTGACCCAATCGAACCCGGCAGCCTGTTCTTCCGCGCTCGGGCCGACGTATTCCGGCGAGCGGTTGTTAACCCAAACGATTTCGCCGTGCTTATCAAGGCCTGATATCAGTTGGGGAACCAACTCGATGAGTTTGGTGAATTGCTGTTGGCTTGCAGCGAGTTTGCGCTGGCGCACGATGCCAAACAACATCAATCCGCACATCGACACGATCAAGGCGCCAAAGAGGACCGATCCGATGATGTAGCCCCGAGCCTTGTCGCGGTACGAGTCCTCGATGCTCTCCACGGAGGAGCCCGCCAGGATGATGATGCCGTAAGGGTCGATAACCCGGTAGCTCACTGCGCGCTGAATACCGTCCGAAGCGGCGACCGCCTTGTAAGAGCCCACCTTGGATTGCTTGATTTCGGTGTACAGCTGGGATTTGCGGGTATCCCCACCGAACGAGACCTTGTCGCCATTCAAACGCAGCAGCGTATAGCCGTCCAAGCCCATGAGGGCGCGTGTTGCGTTTTTCCCAAGGCTGGTTTTCCCGAACGGATCGGTGAAAAGATTCGGGTCCACGGACAGGGAAATCACGCCGCCAAAGGATCCATCCCTGTTGGTAATGCGCCGGGTCAGCGGTATCACCCATTGCCCGTTGAAACGGCTTTCAACCGGAGCGCCCACCATCAGCGGATCACCCTGCTCTATCTTTTGCTTTATGAAGAAGGCTCGATCAGCCACGTTGAGTTTGAGCTTTTGGCTAGTACTGCTCTGGGCGGAAGACAGCAGCACCTCGCCGGATGCGTCTGCAAAGTAGATGTAAGGGTCGAGCTCGTTGTCAATTTTGAGTTCTTCCAGGCGCAGCATGAGCGCTTCGCGCGTGAGCTTGGGGTTTGCCACAAATTCAATGCGCATGATCAGCAGAACCTTATCCAGCGATGCCAGCAGGCTGCGGATGCGAACCTCATCAGAGAGGGCAATTTTGCTGTTGACGTCCTGTGTGTTGGCAAAGGCCGTTTCACGCTCTTTGGCTACAACCTGCTGCACCCAGAAGAACACCGCAAACAGGATGACCAATGCTCCAAGGATGATGGCCCATGCCAGGGGCGTAACATACCCAGCTTCCTTGCGCGGAAGGCTTTTCTGTTGTGGCGACGTGTTCATAGTGCCTGCCCCAGTTCCGTAGTCAGCAGCAAGCCGAGAGAAGCAAGAAGTGCGTCTTTGGTAAATGGCTTGGTAAGCACCCCCCGCACCTTCAGACCGATGCCATTGCCGTAAATTTTTGCGGTGCGCAGGACGACAAGATCATGGCCACTCATCAACACCATGGACATGCCTTCAGCATCCGTTGCCAATTTGTCCATCAGCTCGAAACCGTCAATATCAGGCAGGGATAGGTCAAGAATGATGGCCGTGAACCACTGCAGGTTCGGGCTCTTCAAGAGTGCGGAGCCAAGCGGGAAAACCTCAACATCCACGTCGGCGCCACCGAGCATGTCGCTCACCAGTTCAGCCATGAAGGGCTCATCTTCAACGATTGCGAATAAGGGCCGCAACGGCGGCAAGGGTGGCAAGAGCGCAATTAATTTGTTGAAGCACTCCTGCGCCGCTGCAGACTTATCGAAGAAGCCTGAAATCCCAAGCCCCTCGCATTGCAGGCGGATGGCCTCTTCGGTTTTGTTCGTGAGCACAAAGACATGGCTGCAGATGCCCGCCTCGCGTATCGCGCGCAACACGGCAATGCCACTGCCCGGCGCCAGGCTCAGGTCCAGCAGCACCGCGTCCGGCTTGCTGGACAGAATCAGTGCGATGGCAGTCGACTCTTCGCTGGCAACCCCAATGATGTTGATGCGTGGTTCCTTGCCAAGAACCCGACGTATCTGGGAGCTGATGAGCTCCGAATCTTCCACGATGACAACATTCATTTGCGCCAACTCCGCTGTTTAATATGCACAGGAGTTTGCTGGGACTTACGCGGCAATCCAAGTCGTTAAAGTCGGAAAGAAAAGTAGGCCGTTCTGAAATGCTTGTAGGACGTGCCCTACTGGCGCATTACTGGCGGGCTACGTGGGACCAATCGGTATCTGGTGCAACTGGCAGTAGCGTGCAAGCTCCACGTTGCTGCAGACACCCACTTTCTCAAAGATTCTGCTGCGGTAGGTGCTGACCGTCTTGGGCGAGATGTTCAGGCGTACCGCGATTTCAGACACGCGCGCGCCAGCGATCAATTGCAACATGACGCGATACTCCTGACTGCCCAAGTTTTCCAGTGCGGATTTGCCCTCGTCTGATAGGGCACCCAAGGCAAGCAATTGGGCCATCGCGTTGGAAATATAGCGCCCCCCTGACAGCACCGCTTGTATGGCTGCGACCAGTTCATCGGGCGCATTCTCCTTGGTCAGATAACCTTGGGCCCCTTGCTGCATGACCTGGCGCGCATAGGTGGGTTGTTCGTGCAGACTCAGCACCAGAATGGGCAACTGGGGTGCAGCACGCCGGATTTTGGTGACACTTTCTATGCCTTGGGTGTCGGGCAGATTCAGGTCCACGATTGCCAGATCCCAGGCGGCGTCTTTCACTTCGCTCAATGCCGATTGCAGGGTGTGCGCCTCGCCCAGCACGGCATCGGGCCAGCGCTGCAGTATCAGTTGGCGCAGGCCCAATCTGAAAATCGGATGGTCTTCGACTAAGAGAATTTTCATAGGGATTCCTCCGGCATCAGGGCATCCACGGGGAATCTGATGCAAATACGAGTGCCCCCACCTTCGCGCGGTTCAATGCTAAACACCGCCCCGCTGATTTTTGCCCGTTCTTCGATACCGGTGAGGCCCAGTGCATCGGCGCGAACATGGGCTTCGTCAAAGCCGACACCGTCATCCTCGATGCAAACCTCCAGCCCACCATTCACAAAGCGGCCCATCACATCCACCTGGTTGGCCTGTGCATGGCGGATGACGTTGGTGCAGGCTTCCTGAACCATGCGAAAGAGTTGGTTCTTTTGTGCTGCGCTGAGCCGGGAGACTTCCGGAAACTGCAAATCAAAGGCCATATCCAGGGGCAAAAACGTGGTCTTCAGGTAGTGATCCAGCGCCGCCAGGATACCGAAGTCATCCAGCAAAGGCGGGCGCAGTTCGGCGGCAATGCGCCTGGATATGGTTACGCCGGATTCGATGGCGCCCATCATGGCCTGCTGCTGTTCGTCTGCGAGGCTACCGGGTTTGAGCGTGCGCACAATCAAGTTGATGCCGGTAAATATTTGCCCGATCTGGTCGTGCACCTCGCGCGACAGGCGCTTGCGTTCATTGTCTAAAAGCGCTTCGGCTTCGACGGCGAATTTCTTGATCTTTTCGCTGGCAAGGGTCAAATCCTGCGTGCGCGTGGCGACCCGTGTTTCCAGCGTCTCATTGGCTTTTTGCAACTCGCCTAAAACCGCATAGCGGCGCCGCCTCTCGTATAGCCAGATCGAAATGGACAGGAGCACCAGCGTGCCCACCGCGAATTGAGCCAGCCACTGCAGCTGCCGTGTTTTTTGCGTCTGGGCAGTGATGGCTACGTGGATTCGCGCTGTCTCGGCTTCCAGTTGGGATTCCAGGTTCCCCAGTACGAGGCGCAGCTTGTCCATCAGCAACTTGCCTTGGTCAAAGAGTTCCCTGTTTTCAATGAACTTGGGGCCGAGTTGTCTGCGCAGTTCAATTTCCCTGGCGGCTGAGGCCAGGCGCTGGGAGGAGAAATACGTGAGATCGGGCCAATTGACATTGGCAATGCCCACCCGATCCAATTCGGATTTCAAAGCATTTGTGAGCAAGGGGATTTTTGCCAATGCGGCCCCGTAGGGTGACAGGAACGTCTCGTCGCCCGTGATGACGAAGCCGCGTTGCCCGGACTCGATGTCGGTGTAGGCGGAAATCAATTCAAGCAGATGACGGCGTTCCCTGTTAATGGCTTGCCTTCGGTCGGTCAGTGAGCCGATTTCCTGTTGGGCGTTTTGTGAGACCTGTGTGCTCAGCGCACTAATGGCCAACGCGACCACCAAGGCCACGGCGGACGGCCAGATGCTGCTTACTTTGCTCAGGGCCGCTCCGGTGAATATAGGCGTGGCATCGGAAGGCGCCCGGTTCAGGAAGCTCACCCAAGCGACGACGATGCCCCCCAGTGCAAGGGATGCGATGCCAAAGACACAAAGAAACCAGAGGGCCAGCTTCAATGGCTCGCCGAACGATTGGGACGGAACGCCCACCACAACCGACCAAGCCCAGCCGGGTATGGGAACAATGACCGTTTTGATCGGGTTGCCTTCCGATGTGAAGCTATCAAAGACATCCTGGCGGTGACTCGCCAAGGCATTCAATATCACTGCGGTGGCGGGCTTGCCGACAAACTTATCCGGCGCCCGTGAGCGGGCCAGCCGCAGCCCCGAACGGGAGAAGATGCCCGCTGTCCAGTCGGCAGGCATGTGCTGGGCTGCCAGCAGGGCATTGAGTGAGGAGGCCCGAAAGATGGCGCGCAGGCAATAGACCACCTTGGCATCACGAAACACCGGCACGCCGAGTGAACTAAGGATGGTCTTGTCGTCCATGGGAGACACATAGGGCTCTGAAACCATGGGCTTCCCGGTCTCGAACACCATGCGAATCGAATCTGCATCTGGGGCAAGAAAGGCTTTTTCTCCCAAGGGCCGCAGCGTATGGAACTGCACCAGACTGTCTGGTGTGACCAGGGAAATGGCGCTGAGGTCGGGCATGGCCTGGACCACACGCTTGGCCTGGGTGTAAATGGCAGCCATGTCTCCAAGTTGCGCCGCGTCAGAACTTGCCAAGGCCTGTAGCGCCCCGGCACTGACTGCAAGTCGTTCGGCCACAGCGATTGCAGTGGCCTGCGTGCGGTCGATCAACTGATGTTGCAAGTCTTCCTGCTTGCCTTGTACCAGTTGAGCGATGGAGTAGCCCGTAAAAAGCAGAAAAGGCAGCACCGAAAGGGTGGCCAGGACCAGAAGCCAGGTGCTCTTTCTTTTGCTGCCGGAAATCATGGAAGGCTCTGGTATGTATTCAACCGATGGCGTGCACGGGTCAACGCCTGGGGGGCTTTATGTGCATTGAAAACACATTCCATGAGCCCATTGACTCGGGGATTTTTAAGAAATAAATGCACAGGCAATACCCATCGTTTGCCTGGAGGGAAGATGCCTCCGAGACGTCGGTCCAATATAGTTTTTTTTCACCCTAACCCAAAAATCCGACTAAAACCGTTTTCCGACACTGGTGGTGTCAAAGCTTGTGTAATGCATCAATGAGTGCACGGGGAGGGGTTAACAAAGACCGGGAAAACACAAAGCAACTTGAATGCCCACATACATGCTTTGGTGGCGCTGCGAAAAAAGTCGCTCGATGCATGGAAACAGTCTGGAAACGAATATGGAATTTCGCTGTTCAGAACTACAAATCAAAGCTCAAAAGCACACACCAAGGTGTGCCGGGGCAATATGGGCAATGCGGCTGAACAATTGCTCGTAAGCAGCGTCAACCGGGTGCGTCCCAGTCAGGGCATCACGGTTGCTTTGGAACGCCGTATCCAGTTCGGCCCAGTCAGCGGGCGTGAGCACTTGGCGTGCGGCCTGCAGGATGATGGTTTCCTCCAAGGTCATGTGCTCGCGGTAAAGGCTCAGGTACTGAGCAAACACATCCACAAACCCTTGGCGTCGCGGTTCCCCCATGAACTCCCAGCCCAGCAACAGGTGCTGCAACTCCTTCACTGCGGATTCACCCTTGGCGTGGTCCAAATCCACCTTGGCAATGGCTTCACGGGTTTGCGCTGCACGCGTGGCCACAAGCGGAAAAAGCAGTTCGGTTTCATTGCGGTGGTGGAGTCGCTCCGGAAACTCGACAATATAAAAGAGGATGGCGCGCAGGCTGTCAAAAAAGCGGCTGGACTCCTCACCAGGTCCTTTATTCACCATCATGCTCATGGTTTGCAACAGCGCCGACAGGGCATTGTGTTCGTCAAGAATGATCCGTATGGCGTTTGGCGTTTTGATGGTGTTGCTCCGCTAAGGTTTGTCCGCGCTCAAACCCGCTCCAGCACCAGCGCAATGCCCTGGCCGACGCCAATGCACATGGTGCACAAGGCATAGCGCCCGCCGGTGGCATGAAGGCGGTTCACCGCCGTAGTGGCCAGGCGCGCACCGGAGGCACCCAAGGGATGGCCCAACGCAATCGCACCGCCCCAGGCGTTCACACGAGCGTCGTCATCTTTTAAACCCAGCATTCGCAACACGGCCAGACCTTGGGCCGCAAAGGCCTCATTGAGTTCAATCACATCCAACTGCGCAAGCGTCAAGCCGGTCAGGGACAGCACCTTCTGGGTTGCGGGTGCGGGGCCAATGCCCATTACCCGCGGGGCCACTCCAGTGGTGGCCATACCGACGATGCGCGCCCGGGGTGTGAGCCCATTTTTGGCCGCAGTAACCTCGTCAGCTAACAGCAGCGCGCAGGCGCCGTCGTTCACGCCAGAGGCATTGCCGGCCGTTACCGTGCCATCCGGGCGGACGATGGGCTTGAGCTTGGCCAGCGCTTCCAGCGTAGTAGGGCGAGGATGCTCGTCAGTATCAAAGAGGATGGGGTCCCCTTTTTTCTGGGCAAGCGTCACGCCAACGATCTCACGCGCAAAGTGCCCCGCCTTTTGGGCGGCAACGGCATTGAGCTGGCTGGCCAAGGCCATGCGGTCCTGTGCCTCACGTTCAATTTTGTAATCGGTAGCAACGTTCTCGGCCGTCTCGGGCATGGAGTCCACGCCGTACTGGGCCTTCATCAGTTTGTTTACGAAACGCCAACCGATGGTGGTGTCGTACACCGCATTGCTGCGCCCGAACGCGCTCTCGGCTTTGGGCATGACGAAGGGCGCACGGCTCATGCTTTCCACGCCACCGGCAATCATCAGCGTGGCCTCACCGGCCTTGATGGCGCGTGCAGCTGTGCCGATGGCGTCCAGGCCAGAACCACACAAGCGGTTCACTGTTGAGCCAGGCACCTCCAAAGGCAGACCGGCCAGCAGGCTGCTCATGCGGGCCACGTTGCGGTTGTCTTCACCGGCCTGATTCGCGCAGCCATAGATCACGTCGGTGATGGCAGCCCAGTCCACGTTCGGGTTGCGTGCCATCAGGGCCCGCAGGGGAATGGCGCCCAGGTCGTCGGCACGCACGCTGGAAAGTGCACCGCCGTAGCGGCCAAAGGGGGTGCGAATGGCGTCGCAAATAAAGGCTTGGTTCATGGGCTGTTCTGGTCTTCAGTGGGCTGGGGCAAAGGGGAGCACCGGCAAGCCTAAAAGACGCTCTAGTTCGGCGTGCTCCAGGCCTTCGACCGTATCGATCAGTTGCAGGCCAGAAGGTGTGCATGCCAGCGTGGCCAGGTCCGAGTAAATGCGTTTGACGCAGGCAATGCCGGTGAGCGGGTAGCTGCAGGACTGCACCACCTTGCTCTGGCCGGTCTTGCTCAGCAGGTCCATCATCACCCAGGTCTGCTTGGCGCCGATGGCCAGATCCATGGCACCACCGACCGCGGGGATGGAGCCCGCCTCACCGGTGCTCCAGTTGGCCAGATCGCCAGTGGCCGAGACCTGGAAGGCGCCCAGCACACAAATGTCCAGATGGCCACCGCGCATCATGGCAAAGCTGTCAGCGTGGTGGAAGTACACGCCACCGGGCAGCAAGGTGACTGGCTGCTTGCCGGCATTGATCAGGTCGTAGTCTTCCTGGCCTGCCGGTGGCGCTGCCCCCATGCCGAGGATGCCGTTTTCGCTGTGCAGCACCACCTCCATGCCGGGGGGCAAATGATTGGCTACCTGGGTCGGCATGCCGATGCCCAGGTTCACATAGGCGCCGTCAAAGATGTCGCGCGCCACACGCTGGGCCAGTTGGTCTTTGCTGCGCCGTTGGTAGGTACTCATGGTCTGATTTCTTCTTTATGCCGCTTGCTTGAAGCCACCGGCTTGGGTGGCCAGGCGGTCGATCTTCACCAACTGGGTGACGTGTATGCCGGGTGTGACAACGGCCTCGGGGTCCAGTTGGCCCAGTTCGACGATCTCATGTACCGTGGCAATGGTGCGCCGCGCGGCGGTGGCCATCACCGGGCCAAAGTTGCGCGCCGCCTTGCGGTAGACCAGGTTGCCCCAGCGGTCACCCGCCTCGGCCTTGATCAGGGCCACATCGCCATGGATGGGATATTCGAGCACATAGGATTTGCCATCGATGACGCGGGTTTCTTTCGGCGTTCCGTCGGCCTGCAGGGCCAGCTCGGTGCCGTAACCAGTGGGCGTGAAGAAGGCCCCCACCCCGGCACCGGCAGCGCGCAGTCGCTCGGCCAGGTTGCCCTGGGGAACCAGCTCCAGTTCAATCTGGCCACTGCGGTACAACGCATCAAACACCTGCGAATCGGCCTGGCGCGGGAAGCTGCAGATGATCTTGCGCACGCGTCCGGTCTTGAGCAGTGCGGCCAGGCCAGTGTCGCCATTACCGGCGTTGTTGTTGACCACGGTGAGCTCGCGCGCACCCTGCTCGATCAGGCCGGCAATGAGTTCATTGGGAATGCCTGCGGTGCCGAAGCCGCCTATCAGTACGGTGGCACCGTCGGCAATGCCGACCAGCGCCTCTTGCACCGAGGCTGCAATCTTGTTGATCATTGCTAGGCTTCGGCAAAGTCCACGGCGGCGGACTGCTCCACCACCTTGATGACATAGGCGTAGTCCTCTTCGGTCCCGCCCTGCGCCGAGGCACTGCTCAGCCACTGCGCCGCCAGGGCCGTGAGGCTCAGAGGCACGTTGAGCGACGCACCGGCATCCAGAATCAGACCCACGTCCTTGCGCATCTGCTCCACGGTGAAGGTGGGGCTGAAGTCGCGCCGGGCCAGTGGACCGGCCTTGGCCTTGATGATGGGCGAGGCCACGGCGCTCGAGGTGATGACCTTCCACATATCGTCCCAGGCCAGACCACCCTTTTGGCCCAGGGTCAGGGCCTCGGCCAGCATGCCCGATGTCAGCATGATCATCAGGTTGATAACCAGCTTCATCAGGCGCGCCTGCTCGGCACTGCCCAGGTAAAAGCAGGTAGGACCCCAGCAGCTGAAGATGTCGTGGGCGGCATCAAAAGCTTGAAGGTTGCCCGAGACCATGACCGTGAGCTGCGCGCTCTCGGCCATAACGCTGTTGCCCGAGACCGTGCTGCGCAAGTAGACCAGCCCGGCCTGCTCCAGCAATGCGGCCACGCGCATGGAAGCCTCGATGGACACCGTGCTGGTGTCCACATACACCGTGCCCGGCCGTGCATGCAGCACCAGCGCGGCAGCTGTGGCCTCCAATGCTGCATCGTTGGGCAGCGAGGAGACGATGACAGCGCAGTGGGCCATGAGTGCCTCCACTGAAGGTGCCACCGCCATGCCAGCAGTGGTCACTGCAGCGCGGCGCTCCGCTGAGGGGTCGTAGCAAGTGACGGTGTGCCCGTGGGTTTGCAGATGCCGGGCCATGGGCAGACCCATCTTGCCGAGTCCGAGAAAGCCGATCTGTTTGGTCATGTTGTGTTGTCCGTGCTTTAGGGAATGATGCGCTGGCTGCGCAGGCGGGCAAACAAAGCGCGGAAGGCCTGCGCCGTGTCCTGATAGTCATTGAAGCCACAGCGGCGGCTCTTGGACATGCTGTTGAAGCACTCCACATCGCGCCCCAGGTCGCCATCGGTATGCCACCAGGAGGCCAGCGTCTCCAGGGCATTGGCCTGCAGTCCGTACTTGCTGACCATCGCATCCCAGACTGGCGCGCTGTGCGCCATCTGGACGGCCAGGGGCGCCGTCTCGGCGGGCAGGCCGCCGTTGACCAAGCCAAACTCCTCGGCCAGCACGGCCCACATCTGGCGCCAGCGAAACACATCGCCGTTGACCACATTGAAGGACTGGTTGCTGCCCTCGGCGTGGGTGGAGGCCCAGGTCAGGTGGCGGGCCAGCAGGCGGGCATCGGTCATGTCGGTGGCAGCCTCGTACTGCTGCTTCGAGCCGGGGAATACAAAGGGCTGGCCGGTCTCTTTGCAGATGGACGCGTACACGGCCAGGGTCACGCCCATGTTCATGGCATTGCCCAGGGCGAAGCCGATGATCGTGTGCGGGCGGTGCACGCTCCAGGTGTAACCGCGATCAGAAGCGCTCTTGAACAGGATGTCTTCTTGCGTGTAGTAGAAATTTTCACCCGGCAGACGGGGGCGGTCTTCGACAAAGGGTGTGTCGGGCTTGGAGGCGCCGTAGGCTTCAAACGGGCCCAGGTAGTGCTTGGTGCCGGTGACCAGGGCAACGTGCTGCACCGAGTCGGCGTGCGCCAGGGCATCCAGCAGGTTTTGCAACATGGCGCCGTTGGCCACCACGTTTTGGGCCTCGGTGTCGCGCCGGGTCCAGGTGTTGAAGAACACATGGGTGGGCTGCACACCCTGCAGTGCGGCGTGGGTCGCCTCGCGGTCCAGCAGGTCCACCGCAATCGGTGTCACGTTGCTGCTGCCTGCCAGTGGCTTGCGCGCCACCCCGCTGATTTTCCAGTCACCCAGGGCCGTCAGGTGCTCCACCAGATTACCCCCGGCAATGCCGGAATAGCCTACGACAAGCGCGTGTTTTTCTTGATTCATGTGTGTGTGCCTGTACGGCTTGTATGTTCGGTAAACGGGGTTCAGACGCGGTTGTCTACGCGTTTGAGGAAGGGATGGATGGAGACTGCGCGCCATACGCCGGCGCGGAAAAACGGGTCGTTCTGGTGGAAGGCCATGACCTCAGCCTTGTTGTTGGCCTCCAGCAGAAAGCAGCTGCCCTTCATGGTCTCGCCGTCGTCAGCGGTAAGCGGGCCGGACACCAGGGTCTTGACGGTTGCCTGGGCCAGATAGGCCTTGTGCGCCTCGTAGTTGGCCAGACGTATGGGAAGGGCGTCATCGTGGTCAACGCAGTGGACAATGAAATGCATGGGAAGAAGATCCGTGGTTAAGTAAGGGGTGGTGTGCTGGTGGGTCAGTTGACGTTGACCAGCACCTTCATCTCATTGCCTGTGGGGTCCAGCAGGGCTTCAAAGCCTTTTTCCACCACGTCGTCCATGGATATCTGCGAAGACACCACTTTTTCGACTGGGAAGTTGCCGCTCTCGATCATGGAGGCCACACGCGGCCAGCTCTGGGTGGGGTAGCACCAGGTGGCTTCGATCGTGATGTCCTTGAGCGCCCACTGCATCGGGTTGACCGAGGCCGGTTTGGAATGCAGGCCGGCCTGCACCACCACACCCTGGCGACGCACCACGTCCACGCAGGCGTTCAGCGACGCTTCGGCACCGCCGCACTCCAGCGCCGCGTCCACGCCCACGCCCTCTTCGGTCTGGTCCCGCACGAACTCCAGCAGATTGGTTTCGCGCGGGTTGACGGGAATGCAATCGGGCACCAGTTCGCGCGCTCTGGCCAGGCGGTTGGGGTTGATTTCCGAGACAAAGATTTTGGAGGCCCCGGCCGCCTTGGCCGCCAGCAGGGCCAGCGCGCCAATCGGACCCATGCCGGAAATCAGCACGGTGGAGCCCACCGCCACGCGGCCCCGGTCCAGGGCATAGACGGCCACTGCCGCAGGTTCGATCAGGGCTGCCTGCACATCGCTGACCTTGTCAGACACCGGCACCGCGTTGTAGCCCTTGACCACCGCTTGCTGTCCCAGTCCACCCCAGTCCCATGACAGGCCCACGCAGGCCATGCAGGGGCTGAGATGGAACAGGCCACGGCGACCGAAGTAATCGTTGCGCGGCGAAATCAGGGGCTGCACCGAGACCCGGTCACCGGGGTGCACATGCTTGATGTCCTTGCCCACATCCATCACCACGGCCGAAAACTCGTGGCCCAGGATTTGCGGGTTCTGCGCGCCGGTGTAGGGGTGCGGGGTTTCCGGGGTGACGATGGCGCCCGACACGTACTCATGCAAGTCAGTGCCGCAAATGCCGCAGACCAGGGGTTGCACCAGCACATCGTCAGCGGCCAGCGCGGCCTGCTTGGGGGCTTCGACCTCTTCGACACGGATGTCTCTCTTGCCGTGGAACCGAACTGCTTTCATGGGTTTCTCCTAGGGATGGATGGGTGCGCGCAAGGCGCGAATAAAAACGAATTAAAAATGGAGCAAAAAACGGATGCCGCCATCAGGCGCGGACCTTGGACTTGGCCACATAGAGCGCAGCTGCAGCCACGATGATGAAACCCTTCATCACCAGCTGGACGTGAATGGGCAGGCCGACAATGACCACCGCATTGGACAGCAGCACCAGAATGGCCACGCCCAGCAGAGCATCCCGCACGCCGCCGCGCCCGCCCGATAGGGCGATGCCGCCCATGACCGCAGCGACAATCGAGTCAAGCTCAAAATTCTTGCCCACCCAGTTGTCCACCACGCTCACATACCCCGAGAGGATGATTCCGGATACAGCGGCAAACACACCGGACAGCACATAGGCCGTGATAGTCACGCGACTCACCGCAATACCCACCAGGCGAGCTGCGTTGGGGCTTCCGCCCACCAGGTACATGCGGCGTCCGAAGCTGGACTTGTGCAGAAGCACATAGCTGAAGGCGGCAATGCAGAGCAGCGGCAACAGGTTGTTGGGCAGGCCTTGCGTCATGCCCGCGCCAATCACGCGCAACAGCGGCGGCACGTTGCCCGATGGCGCGCCCTGAGTCCAGGCGTTGCGTGCGCCCTGAAGCATGATCATGGTGGCCAACGTGGCAAGGAAGGGGCTAACGTTGCGCTGCGTCACCAGCAGGCCGTTGGCCAGGCCGACCAGGGCGCCTGTGCCCAGGGCCAGCGGCACGATCCAAACCAGGTCGGCATTGTTGCCAGAAAACGAGGTGGCAATCACTGCCGAGGTGGCCATCACTGAGCTGACCGAGAGGTCCAGCCCGCGCACCAGGATGACCAGCATCTGCCCTAACACAACAATGCCTAGCGGTGCGAACTGCAGGGCCATGTTGGCCAGGTTCTCGGCCTTAAAAATGGCCGGTGCGATGGCACCGGCCAGGCCCAGTAGCAGCAAGGTGGCCAATAGCAAGCTGTTTTCGCGAAGTGCGTGTTTGACAGTGGCCATGGTGTCTTGGGATCCGGACGGTGTGAGGGTGGTGGCGGTCATGGGAGGTCTTTGCGAGGTGTGGCGTTCATGCGGGCTGGCTCAGGCCGCTGGCGTTTTGCGACCGCTGAAAGTGGACACCGCAAGCACCACAATCAGGCCCTGGATCACCAACTGGAAGTGGCTGGAGATGTCCATGAAGTTCAGTACGTTGTTAAGCAGGCCCATCAGATAGACGCCCAAGAGGGTGCCCATCAAGCCGCCACGCCCGCCCGACAGCATGGTGCCGCCAATCACCACCGGGGTGATGGAGGCCAGCGTGTAGTTGGCACCGGTGTAGGGCTGGCCGACGCCGAAGCGGCTGACCACATATATCGCGGTAGCCGCGGCGCACAGGCCAGAGAAGGCGTAGACGCTCACCAACACGCGGCGTGTGGGCAGGCCCATCAGGGTGGCGGCATGCGCGTCACCACCCACCGCATAGACATAGCGGCCAGGGCGTGAGGCGTGCAGGAGCCAGGCCAGGCCGGCAAACACCAGCAATGTGGCAGTGGCACCCACCGGAAAACCCAGCAAGCGCCCATAGGCCATGTACTCGAACTCCGGCGGCACGGAGCCTGCCGAATCACTGGAGTACAGCAGGGTCAGCCCCTGCAGTGCCGCACCCGTGCCCAAGGTGACGATGAGCGGATTGATGCCCAGCCACAGCGTGAGCACACCGTTCAGGGCACCCAGCACCAGGCCCAGGCACAGCACCACCGCCACGACCCAGACCACCCGCTCCGGGTTTCCGTCTATCAGTCCCGAGGTCAGTACCGACAGCAGGCTGATCATGGAGCCCACCGAGAGGTCAATGCCGCCAGTCAGCACCACCAGGGTCTGCCCGGCGCTTACCAGGGCCAAGCCCACCGACTGTTCGTACACATTCTGCAAATTGCCGAGTTGGCGAAAGCGCTCGCTGACCAGGGAGCCTGTGACCAAGAGGAGCAGCAGCAGGACGATCACCACGGCCATGCGCTCATGGCCCCTGAACCAGGAGGACAGGCCCGCTTTCTTGGCGGCCGACGCCAGCGGGATGCCGGGCTGTTGGGAACTCAGGGTGGTCATGCGGGCACTCCAGCTTCTTCGTGGGCCTTGGTGGCCAGGGTCATGATGGCGTGCTCGCTGATGTCCTCACCTGCGAGCTCACCCGAAATTTTTCCATCGCGCATCACGACCACGCGTTCGGCCATGCCCACCACCTCCAGCAGCTCGGAGCTGATCATCAGAATGGCCAGGCCCCTGTCGGCGGCCTCGTGCATCATGCGGTAGATGTCGGCCTTGGCGCCCACATCGACGCCGCGCGTGGGCTCGTCCAGAATCAGCACCTTGTTGGCGGTGCGCGCCCAGCGCGCCAGCAACACTTTTTGCTGGTTGCCCCCCGACATCAGGGCCACCGGGGTGGAGGGGCCACGACAGGCAATGCGGTACTGCGCTATGGCCTCTTCTGCCAGGCGCTGCTCGGCGGCGCGGTCGAGCATGCCGCGGCGCGTGACATCGCCCAGGCTGGAGGCCGTTACGTTGGCGGCCACATCTTGCAGCATGGCCAGGCCTTCTTTCTTGCGGTCCTCTGTCAGGAAGCCGATGCCCAATTCAATGGCCAGGGCCGGTGTCATGTGCTTCACCTCGGCGCCATCCACCGTGATGCTGCCGCCACTCAGCGCCTCGGCGCCAAACAGCGCCATCGCCAGCTCGGTGCGACCCGAGCCGATCATGCCGGCCAGGGCGGTAATCTCACCGCAGCGCAGGCTCAAGGAGCATCCCTTGACACGGCTACCACTGCGTATGTCCTTAGCCACCAGCACCGTAGCGCCAATCTTTCTGGCCTTGCGCTTGGGGTACAGATCGGCCAGCTGGCGGCCCACCATCATGGCCACCAGTTGGGACTGGTCGATCTCGCTCACCAAGCGCGAGCCCACCAGCTCGCCGTCCTTGATGACGGTGATGTCATCGCACAGTTGGAAGATTTCTTCCAGCCGATGCGAGACATAAATAATGGCCACGCCTTCTTGGCGCAGCTGACGCAGCCGCTCGAACAGCAGCTCCACTTCCAGGCCGGAAATCACGGCCGTCGGTTCATCGAGTATCAGCACCTGCACCTTGTGCGACAGGGCCTTGGCAATCTCCACCATCTGCTGGTCGGCCACCGACAGGTCGCCCACCAGCGCAGTCGGGTCGATCTGCACGCCAAGCTTGGACAGCAGCTCGGAGGCGCGCTGGTTCATGTCGCGACGCTTCAAGAAGCCGCCCGGACTCAGGCGCTTGTCGCCCATGAAAATATTCTCGGCCACGCTGAGTTCGGCGAACTGCACAAACTCCTGGTAGATCACATGCACGCCATGTGCCTTGGCCTCACCCGGGGTGCGCCAGCGCAGGCTCTGGCCGTCTAGCTTCAAGCTGCCGCTGTCGGGCTGAATCACGCCGGCCATGGTCTTGATCAGGGTGGACTTGCCAGCACCGTTCTCTCCCACTAGTGCATGGATTCTTCCGGCACGGGCACGCAAGGACACGCCCTTGAGCACCTCGATGCCGCTGAAACTTTTGTGGATGTCCAACATCTCGATCATGGGATACCGCCGGGTTGCAAAGGGAGCGTTAGAAAATCCGTTCAACAGGCGCCCAAGGACGCAGGTCCTTGGGCGCCGGGTGCGACATCACTTTGGATAGTCGACCTTGTAGGTGGTGGGGTTGTAGTCTTTACCCATACCGCCTGTCACCAGCAGATTCGCCGGGCCGGTGGGTGACACCAGGTCCTTGAACGACAGGTCGGGGTGCACGGAGGCCGTGCCGGTACCGTCTGTGGTGGCGATCTGCGCATTGATTTCATACAGGCAGGGCACTGGCGCACCCTTGAGAACTTGCAGCGCAGCGCTCACTGCGGCACCGCCCATGGCGGGTGGGTAGCCGATTTCCAGCATGGGGATCTTGTGCTTGAGGGCCAGTTGCATGGGTCCGTTCAGATCGGCCGTGGTGTGCATGGGGATCTCACCGTCCTTGAAGCCGGCCTCCAGGAAGGCCTCAATGGAGCCTGACACCTGCAGACCGTGCGCAGCCCAGACTGCATTGATGCTCTTGCCGTACTTGCTGATGGCGGCCTGCATGACCTGCTTGCCTTTAACCGGACTCCAGTCGGAGTACACCGTGTCCAGAATCTTGATGCCGGGGTACTGGGCAAACACCTGCTTGGCCGACTTGATGCGGTTCTCGCTTGGGCTTGAGCCCGCTTGGCCGGCCAGGATAATGACATTGCCTTTGCCGTTGAGCTTTTCCACAATCCATTGCGCCCACAGGCGACCCATCATGGCGTCGGACGCCGTCACAAAGGTGACAAAGTTGTCGGAAGCAATGCGTCGGTCAACCATCACGACAGGAATGCCCTTCTTCATGGCCTGGGAGACCACTGGGTCCAGCGCCTTCTGGGTGTTGGCGCTGACGATCAATAGATCCACTCCACGCGAGATCAAGTCCTGAATGTCGGCAATTTGCTTGGCATCATCATGACCCGCATCGGTAATGAGCAGGTGCTTGATATCGGCCTTGTTTTCAGCCGCGGCACGCATGATGGAGTGCTGCATGACCACGCGCCAGGAATCGCCAAGACCAGCATTGGAGAATCCGATGGTGTAGGGGCCAGCCTTCTTGTACTGCGCGGTGTCCTTGAAGCACACCTCCAGCGCCGGGTTGTAGAGGAAAGTGCGCGGAGCGCCGGTGTACTCTGCCGAGTGCGAGGCTGTTGCCGATAACACGGCGAGGGCAGCGCCCAGTAATGCGAAGGTGCGTTTCATGTTGTCTCTTCCGTTTGAATGTTGTTGAAATTTTCATTGAGCGGCTTGCCTGTTGCACAGCACACTTTTCAGAACTCTTCACTGATCATCGTCAATATCAGTGCAGCGAATGTAGGTCCCACCCAATAGACCGACAATGGCTAAAAAATCCACCTTGGATATATGCGGGGCAAACCCTAATACGACCACCAGACACCATGAATGACTTAGAACTTTTACGCATCCTCAACTTCATTGGTCGCACCCGCACTCCCTTCGTCGAACTGGTGCCCGGCGCCGACGGCGATGCCTCCTGGAACATCACCTCTTACCTGATCAAGGCGGAACTTCTCAACCGAAAGGTCAGCACCACCGAGCTGATCGAAGCCTCGGGCATGCCGTATGGAACCGCCTCGCGCCGCATTCAGAAGCTGATTGCATCGGGCGTGATCACCAAGCAGCCCGCGCGTGAGGTGGGCAGCTCGTTTTATTTGGCCGCTAGTGCCTTTCTGCGCCAGTCGGTGACGGATTATGCGCACCGCATCAAGTCCATGCTGGCCGAGGTGGCCGGTCAGCGCAGCGACAGTCAGGTGAATGACCATTACCACTTGGGCGACCTGCAAACCTCCATCAATGAATTGCTGCCGCCGGAGGCCCTACGGCTCAAGCTGGAGAGCGGCAGCTACGGGCTGAAGTTCCTGTTCCATGACGACAACTACTTCACCTCCTTGCGGGACCTGTGGACAGACTTCCGCGCCAATGCGGGCTCGCGCGAAGACTTTACGTTGCTCAAGCTGCCCGACCTGTACGAGACCTTGCTGCGCAATGCGACCCTGCCAGAGTCGGCCTTTGACATCGTGGCCCTGAACTTTCCCTGGTTACCCGAATTTGCCAGCAAGGAACTGGTGACCCCGCTGGCCGCCCATGCCGGTGAACGCATGATGTCGGGCAAGGACTTTCACGCCTCCGTGTGGGAGTCGGGCGCGTACGAGTCCGAACAGTTTGGTGTCCCGCTGTACGTGACGGTGGAAGGCCTGGCCGCCAGAAAGGACCTGTTCACCGATGCCAACCTGGGCTACCCGCGCAAGCTAAAGGACCTGCTGGCCGCGGCCCGGCAGTTGCACGCGCCCCGGCGCAAGCGCTACGGTCTGTCCTGGAATGCGGCCCGTGGCATGCCCATGGCCAGCGCCTTCATGTTCTTCCTCAACGCCCATGAGGGCAGCGTGCTGACCCGGGACGCGGAATCGGCCAGCGACCTTAAAAGCCGGGCGCGCTGGTCCAGCGCCATGACCTCGCAAGCCTCGCAACAGACCCTGCGCTTCATGCGCGAGCTGCTGGAGGTCTCGTCCCCCGATGTGCTCTCTTACGACTGGAACCACAGTCTGCAGGAGTTCATGACCGGCAACTCAGCCATGTGTTACACATGGAGCATGCGGGCGGCACGCTTTGAGTTTGACCTGGCGTCGCGGGTGCGGGGCAAGGTGCAGTACCTGCCCCAGCCCAACCTCAGCGGCGTGCGCTGTGCAGTACCGGTGGGAGGATTTGTGCTGGCCGTACCGAGCAATCTGCCAAGTGAACGCACCGCACTGGCGCTGCAATCCATCCAGTGGATGACCTCGTCCAACGCCATGCGCAACCAGGTGCGCAACGGGCTTCCGGTGGCACCGCGCTTCAGCGTCAGCTCGGACCCCGAGATGTGGGCCACCTCGCCGATTGTGGGCTTTGTGGACAGCCTGGCCCAGCAGCAGCTCCTGTCGCGCGACATGCGCCCGCTCACCCCCGTGTACACGCGCATCGAGGAGGTGCTGGGCGAAGTGATCCATGATGCGATTGCGGGCAAGGTGTCAGACCTGGATGCCTTGCACCAGGCCCATGTGCGCATTCAAAGCCTGCTGGAAGCCCAGGCTTTTTCGGCCACGGACTAAGTGTCCGAAGCGCCCAGAAACGGTTAGTCGGGTCGAATGCCCTCGAAGGCACGCTGCAGCAGTGCACGGATTTCGTTGCGCTCTGCCATACCGAAGGGGCGTGGATTCCAATAGGGGTTGCTCACGGCAATGTCAGCTGCGCGGTCCAGATCGCTCTCTTTCATGCCGATGTCCCGCAGAGCAACCGGCGCGCCATTTTCTTTGGCCAGGTCATACAACCCGGCGGCCGCGCTCACATTGCCGCCCAATGCGCGTTCAATTCGCTGCATGGCCTTGGAAGCAGCCTGCGCATTGAATGCAATCGCTTGTGGCAAAACGACGGTATGCACCTCGGCATGGGGCAGGTTGAAGCTGCCGCCTAAGGTATGACACAGCTTGTGGTGCAAGGCCATGCCCACGTTCCCCAGCACCGAGCCGCACAGCCAGGCACCATAGAGCGCGTTGGAGCGACCCTCCATATCGTCACCCCGCTTGCGAATGGCGGGGATAGCCTGGGCAATTGCGCGAATGCCCTCTTCGGCCATCAGGTCCATCACCGGATTGCTGTCCTGCGCGTACAAGCCCTCGGCAGCATGCGCGATGGCATTCATGCCACTGGTCACACTCATGTTCAAAGGCAGGGTGAGCGTGAGCTCCGGGTCGTAAATGACGGTCCGGGGCAAGACTCGGGGATCTTTTCCGGTCTTCTTCAAGCCGCCTTCAGTGATGCCGAAAATCGGCGTCATTTCGCTACCTGCATAGGTCGTGGGAATGGCCAGAATCGGCAGCCCTGACTCCAAGGCGATGGCTTTGCCGAGGCCAGTGGTCGAACCGCCACCAATAGCAATGGCACAGTCTGCGCCCAGACGCTTGGCTTCTTCACGCGCCTCGCGCGCAGTTTCGATCGGCACATGCATGACGGCGCGCGCAAAGATGCCCGCTGCGCGTGACCCCAGACGATCGGCCACCATCTGAGCCTGCTGCACTTGCTCCGGAGTCGACAAGACCAAGGCACGCTTGGCGCCCAACAGTTCAATTTCCCGCTCCAGATGCACGAGCGATCCAGCACCGAAGACCACCCTTGAGGGCTGGCCGTTGTAGACAAAGTTTTGCATGAGGTTCTTTACTGGGGATGGCGTTTGGCCATCATGTGATTTCGTAGTCCACCTGGTGTCTCGCGATACGCATATCGCCAATCTCCGCCTTGGCGCGCAGGTGTTCGGGATGGATGGCATAGGCGGCAAGCGCCTGTGTGGACTCAAATTCGCTGTAAAGCACCACATCGCAGGCGTAATCGACGCGACTTTGGTCCACGCCAATATGCAGATGTAGCAACCCGGGAATTTTTCCATTCAGGCTCTCAAAACTGAGACGCAGGGTTTCGATATGGTGGGCCTTCTGCTCGATTGAGTCGGCTCGCAGGTTCCACATCACAATGTGGCGGATCATGTGGCGGGGTTCAACACAAAGTCGTAGGCCAGCAGGTAGCTGCCATCGGCTTGCTCCACCCAGTCGGCAACCAGGGACTGGCGCACACCAAACACCACGTCCGAGTCCAGATACTGGTCACCATCGCGAAACACATGCGTGACCAGTGTCTCGTAGCCCTTGGCCTGAATCCGGAAGTGCAAATGGGCAGGACGCCAGGGGTGGTTGTTGGTGGCCATCAGCATTTGGCCCACGGGGCCGTCATGCGGAATCGGATAGGCCACCGCCAGGGTAGACCTGAAGTGAAAGTTTCCATCTGCATCGGTATGTAGCACGCCGCGGTTCTGGGCGTGATCAATGCCTGGATGCTGCACGTCATACATGCCGTCGTCATCGGACTGCCACACATCCAGCGTGGCACCAGCAACCACCTCGCCACCAATTCCGGTGACCTTGCCCCGCACAAAGCAGGGCGCACCCTTGGCCCCATTCGAGATGTCCTCACCCAGTTCAAAGTGCGGTGCGTTTTCCACATGGAAGGGGCCGAACACTGTGGCTTCAGTACAGCCCGCCGGCTTGTCGTTGTTCATGGCCACGGTCAGCATGGACAGGCCCAGGGTGTCGGACAAAAGGATGAATTCCTGGCGCTTGTCGTTGGTGATGTGCCCGGTGCGGGTGAGGAAGTCAATGCCCTTTTCCCACTCGCCTTCCGTCAATTTCACATCACGGGCAAAGCCGTGCAGGTGCTGGACCAGGCTGGTCATGATTTCCTTGAGCCGCGCATCCGGCGTGCTGGAAAAACGTGCAATGACGGCCTGGGTGATGTTGTCTTGGTTCAAGTTGCGCATGTCGCTGTCTCCTCAAAATTCTTTGTTGATCGGTTGGGCTGCGGGAGGCTGAAGTCTATAATTTCATTATTGAGTGTGTAAGCTGTAAAAATGCAATACACTTTTCCATAAATCGGAAAGGTTGGCCATGGACAGGCTCAAAGAACTGGAACTGCTGGTGCAAATTGCAGACACCGGGAGTCTGAGCGGCGCAGCCCTGAAACTCGGCCTGTCCAATCCGGCCGCCACAAGGTACCTGGCCGCACTGGAAACCCGCTTGAACGCGCGCCTGGTCGAACGCAATACGCGCAGGCTTTATCTGACCAGCGAAGGGCGTGAGTTGTGTGAACGTGCCAAGTTCATCCTTACTGAGTTGCAGGAGGCCGAGGCAGCAGTCAATGCCAACACGCTGAACCCGACCGGCGTGTTGCGTGTGAGCGCTTCATTGTCATTTGCCATGCAGATGATTGCGCCGCGCTTGCCCAAGTACCACAAACTTTATCCCAACGTGCGCATTCACATTGAGACTGCCAACCGCTACCTTGACATGATAGAGAACGACATCGACGTTGCCATACGCACGCGCGAGTCTGAGCCCGATAGCAACATCACCATCCGCAGTCTGGCCAAGACCCGGCGCGTGTTGACAGCCTCCCCTGGCTACCTGGCCAGCCGGGGCGTGCCACAGCACCCGGAGGCACTGAGCCAGCACGACCTGCTCTTGTATGTGTATGCCAACAATCCCAACGCCCTGCATTTCACACGCGGCACTGAAGTCTCGGCCATAACAGTCCAGGGACTGCTGGAGTCCAACGATGGCCAGGTGCTGCGCGCCGCCGCGCTGGACGGCCTGGGCATTCTGGTGCAACCCAACTACATCGTGTATGACGACATCGTGGCCGGACGCTTGGTGCCGGTGCTCAATGACTGGGACCTGCCCCGGCTGCAAATCAATATCGCCTTTGCCAGCAGAAAGCATCTTTCGGCCAAGGTCCGGTCCTTTATTGACTTCATGGTGGATGAGTTCGAGCAGAACGCCTATGAACGGAAATGGACCAGCTACATGGGCCAGAACTCAGCAGAGAGTTCATTTGGGAAATCGGTCTAGGAGTCTGGGCGGCAGAAACTCCGTGATGAAAAATTAGGCATTTTGGGGGGTACTTCACCCCTTGGCATATCGAAAATAATCGCTC
>CAIQYP010000089.1 GCA_903876045.1 uncultured beta proteobacterium
AAGGGAAGACTCAATGTTGTTTCTGCAATATTTTCTGCTATTGGGAAATTTCCCTTTTTAAAACCAAGATATGCATATGCTTTTTGTACATACAGGGCATTTTCACGAATCATGAAACTTTAAGTAGAGATCGCATTGATTTGATAAATCACTGCGTCTAGTTCACGCGGGAGACTTGCACTGATTGCTATGCAAGCTTGGTTATCTCCGTTGCGGCCAGCAAGTTCCAAGTGATCACACAAATATCCAAAGCGCAGGGCACCTACGGTCTTTGCGGCAGACTTCAGCTTATGCGCTTCTTCCGCAGTTTCCAGATAGCGCGCTTGGTCTATCGATGCGCCAATCCGCGCAAGTTGCGCTTGAGCATTGGACAGAAAGTGCGAAATCAGTCGAAGGTGGATCGTGGGGAAATTGCCCACGCCGCGCTGCAAGGCTTGGTCATCCCAGACTGGCAAGGCTTGCGCATCTGACTGAGCTGAACTCAAAGGAGGCAGCGCACCCGGTATTGGCGATGCGACCGAAGGATCGGCGTTGTGTTTCACACAGTTTACAAGTGTGGCAAAGAGGCGAGGCGGGTTGATCGGCTTGGTTACTACAGCATTCATTCCCGCATCCATGCACTTTGCATGGTCTTCGCTATTGGCATTGGCAGTTAGACCCACGACCGGAATGCTAGAAAAGTCAGCATCGCTTCGAATCGTGCGGGTGGCTTGCAGGCCATCCATCACGGGCATGCGCATGTCCATCAAAACGCAATCAAAGCGGCACTCTCGCAAAAGCTCGAGGGCTTGTGCGCCATCGCTGGCAAGCATCACATTGACACCCACACCCTCCAGCATGCCCTTGGCCACTTCCAGATTGAAAGCACTGTCGTCCACTACCAGCATATAAGTTCCGCGTAACTCTTCACCAGAACTCTGCTCCGTAGCCGTGGCCGGCAAAGTAGCAAAATAACTGTTAGTCACTTCCAATTCAGCGGTAAACCAGAATGTGCTTCCAACCCCCACCGCACTTTCAACCCCGACTTCGCCCCCCATCAAGTTAGCTAATTGTTTGCATATGGCAAGGCCCAAACCGGTGCCACCATATTTACGTGTGATCGAGTTGTCGGCTTGTTCAAATGACTGGAACAGCCGAAGTTGCTGCTGCTCACTCAATCCAATGCCCGTGTCCTGCACCTCAAACCGAAGTAATTGTTTTGTAACGGCGTGATGGGTATTGTTGGAGTTCAGCTTCGACACGCGCAGAGTGACGCTGCCATGCTCGGTGAATTTAATTGCGTTGTTAAGGTAATTGATGACGATCTGGCCCAGTCGCAGAGAATCGCCCCACAAATATTGGGGCACCTCTGGATCCAATTGATATGCCACTTGCAGTCCCTTTTCTCGGGCACGCCCCTCAGTAAGTTGCACCACGTTCTGCACCACCCGGTGCAAATCGAAGTTGCCGAGTTCAAGATCGAGCTTGCCAGCATCAATTTTGGAAAAATCAAGGATGTCGTTGATAAGGCTGACCATGTGGCCGCCAGCGCTTTGGATTTTCTCGAGGTACTCGCGTTGCTGTTGCGACGGATTCGCTTGCAGTGCGAGATACACCATGCCCAAAACAGCATTCATGGGAGTGCGAATTTCGTGGCTCATGTTGGAAAGAAAATCTCCTCTGGAGCGCATCGCGATCTCCGATTTCTCCAGGGCCAGACCCAGTTCGTGCGTGCGTTGCTGTACCCGTGTCTCCAGACTTTCATTGAGCTCTATCAGGCGTTTCTGATTGGCCACTTGCTCGGACACGTCCGCGATGTTGGCGATGACTAGTGATTCGCCATGCAAGGTGATCGGGCTCAGACCCACTTCTACAGGAATCACAAGCCCGGACTTATGCAGGCAAGCTAACTGAGCATTGGCACTCATGGGGCGTGCAGAAGGCGACAGTGCAAAAGATAACCGCTTAGTCGCGTGAGAATTACGCACCTCCTTAGGGACCAGTGCATCCACGTTTAATTGCAACAGTTCCTCTGCGGTATATCCGAACATGGATTGCGCTACGGTGTTAGCAAATAGCAATTGCCCCTCGATAGACACCAACAACATAGCATCGGCCGACGCCTCAAGAACCGCCAGCAACTGCCTTTCGTCAGCACTCTTACGTTCCGTGATGTCCTGCCTGGTCCCCATCAATTGCAAGGCCATCCCGTTACTAGATCGTCCGACTACGCGACCGCGGTCCAAGACCCATATCCACTGGCCGTTCTTGTGGCGCATACGGCCTTCGCGCTCATATGTTGTGCTCGTTCCATGGATGCAGCGCTCCAAGGATAGTTTGGCATGTTCGAAGTCTGAGGGATGTTCAAACGGTACCCATTGCTTCGAAGTGCTGCCACCAATCTCCTGCAGCGTCCTCCCTAACATGGCCGCACATTGTTCATCGAAAACCGCTTCGCCAGTTTGCGTATTGAATTCCCAAGTGCCAAGATTTGAACTCCACAAAATTTGGTCCACTCGGTCGCGTGAAGCCTTCATCTCCGCGAAAGCGCGCTCTGCTTCGCCGACAGCCAATTCTGATGTCATCTGGGCTGACGTCAGGTCCTGCAAGTGTAGCTTTAACTCCTTTTCGTAGTGGTCGCGCAGGCGATTAAATGTGGCCGCAATTACTGTGTAAAACATCAGCGAAAGTACAAATTGGACTTTGACTTCGGTTGTGTAGGGGTATGCGAAGGGCAGAGCGTCATGAAGTAAGAAGAGATACGCCACCACCGCCGCAAAAAAG
>CAIQYP010000090.1 GCA_903876045.1 uncultured beta proteobacterium
CGTCAGGGTAGTAGCTCTTCTTGAAGCGCTCGGGATCACCCCAGATGTTGCGGATCATGGAAGGCCATGGGCGCTTGACCACCAGAATGCCGCCTTGACCATTGGGAACGTCTTTGCCGGTTTCGTCCACGATGGCTGCCTGAATGCCGGGGAAGGGCAGCGTGCAGGAACCAGGAATCATGGGTGTCGCACCTGGCATGGGGGTGATCATGTGGCCACCGGTTTCTGTCTGCCAGAAGGTGTCCACGATCGGGCAACGGCTGCCGCCAACGTGCTTGTAGTACCACTCCCAAGCGGCGGGGTTGATGGGCTCACCCACCGAACCCAGCAGGCGCAGGCTGGACAGGTCGTAGCTCTTGGGGTGCACGGAATCTTTGGCTTCAGCGGCCTTGATCAGTGAGCGAATAGCGGTAGGAGCAGTGTAGAACACGGTGCACTTGTGGTCCTGAATCATCTTCCAGAAGCGGCCAGCGTCCGGATAAGTGGGCACGCCTTCAAATACGATTTCTGTGCCACCCAGAGCCAAGGGGCCGTAGGTGATGTAGGTGTGACCTGTGACCCAACCAATGTCGGCCGTGCACCAGAACACATCGTCAGCCTTCAAGTCAAAGGTCCACTTGGTGGTCAGGGCTGCATGCAGCAGGTAGCCACCGGTGGAATGCTGAACGCCCTTCGGCTTGCCAGTCGAACCGGATGTATATAGCAGGAACAGGGGGTGCTCGGCCTCGACCCATTCTGGTTCGCACAGCAGAGATTGCCCCGCCACCACATCGTCCATCCAGGTGTCACGGCCTTCGGTCATGGAGATTTCGGAGCCGCTACGCTTGACCACCAGCACGTTCTTGACTGAATCACAACCACCAAGGGCCAGAGCTTCGTCAACGATGGACTTCAGGGGCAGCAGTTTGCCGCCGCGAACCTGATGGTCAGCGGTGATCACTGCAACGGCACCGGTGTCTTCCACGCGGTCGCGCAGGGACTGGGCCGAGAAACCACCGAACACCACAGAGTGGGTGGCGCCGATACGGGCGCAAGCCTGCATCGCGGCCACACCGTCGATCGACATGGAGATGTAAATGACCACGCGGTCACCCTTTTTAACACCCATGCCGCGCAGGCCGTTGGCCATCTGGCTGACCTTGTCCAGCAGCGCCTTGTAGGTAATCTTGGTGACTTCGCCACCGTCGGCTTCGAAGATGATGGCGGTCTTGTTACCCAGGCCCTTTTCGACGTTGCGGTCCAGGCAGTTGTAGGAGGCGTTGAGCTTGCCGTCGGCAAACCACTTGAAAAAGGGCGCGTCGCTTTCGTCCAGCACTTGGGTGAAGGGCTCTTTCCAGGTCAGAAATTCATTCGCCAGACGACCCCAGTAACCTTCGTAATCGGTCTCGGCTTCCTTGCACAGGGCGTCGTAGGCGGCCATGCTGGGGATAGCGGCGTTCTTGACGAACTCAGCGCTAGGCAGGTAGGTTGTCAGGGGGGTTGCAGTGCTTTCGCTTGCGCTCGTTGTAGTCATCTAGAGTGTCTCCTCGGTTGAATCAAAACTGGGCGGATGTTGGTGCCAAGCACTTACATATCACTGACTGAAGCGACACCTTAGCCCGCTTGTCAGTTGGCCGTGAGGCGGATTGGCTAAACTCATGCGGTAGATCAATCACTCTCCCCCACCACACAGACCATGACCACATCCATCCGCCAGGCTGACCTGATCGAATCCGTTTCCGCTGCCCTTCAATACATCAGCTATTACCACCCGGCTGATTACATCGCCCATCTGGCGCGTGCCTATGAACGTGAGCAAAGCCCCGCGGCTAAAGACGCGATTGCACAGATCCTGACCAACAGCAAAATGAGCGCCACGGGGCACCGTCCAATCTGCCAGGACACCGGCATCGTCAACGTGTTCCTTAAGGTCGGTATGGATGTGCGCTGGGAAGGCTTTACCGGCAGCCTGGATGACGCCATTAACGAAGGCGTGCGCCAAGGTTACAACCACCCAGACAACACGCTGCGCGCCAGCGTGGTGGCCGACCCCGAGTTCCTGCGCAAGAACACAAAGGACAACACACCCGCCGTCATATTTACGGAAATCGTGCCGGGCAATACCGTGGAAGTGACCGTAGCAGCCAAGGGCGGCGGCTCCGAAAACAAGAGCAAGATGATCATGCTCAACCCCGGCGACTCCGTGGTTGACTGGGTGCTGAAAACCGTGCCCACCATGGGCGCAGGTTGGTGCCCGCCAGGCATGCTGGGCATAGGTATTGGTGGAACTGCTGAAAAGGCTGTGCTGATGGCCAAGGAAAGCCTGATGGACGACCTGGACATGTACGAACTGCAAGCCAAATCCTCCCGCGGCGCCGCATTGACCCAAACCGAACAACTCCGCCTGGAACTGTTTGAAAAAGTAAACGCCCTGGGCATTGGCGCCCAAGGTCTGGGTGGCCTGACCACGGTGCTGGACATCAA
>CAIQYP010000091.1 GCA_903876045.1 uncultured beta proteobacterium
CCGCAGGTGGTGGAAGACCAGGTGACCTACCCGTTGACCACGGCCATGCTGTCGGTGCCCAAGTCCAAGGTGGTGCGTGGCTTTTCTTTCTTTGGTGCCTCCTTCGTCTACGTGATCTTTGAGGACGGCACGGACATCTACTGGGCCCGCTCGCGCGTGCTGGAGTACCTGAACTTTGCTGCTGGGCGCATGCCCAAGGGCGTGACGCCCGCACTCGGGCCGGATGCCACGGGCGTGGGCTGGGTCTACCAGTACGCGCTGGTGGCCAAGAACAAGACACTGGCCGAATTGCGCACCATCCAGGATTGGTACCTGCGCTACCAGTTGGCCAAAGCCCACGGCGTGGCCGAGGTGGCTTCCATCGGTGGCTTTGTCCAGACCTACCAGGTGACGGTCGACCCGATCAAGTTGCGTGCCTATGGCATTCCGCTGAACAAGGTGTCGCAGACCATTCGCGATAGCAACCGCGATGTCGGTGGCCGCGCCATTGAGATGGCCGAGACCGAGTACATGGTGCGGGGCAAGGGCTATCTGCGCGGTGCCTCCGACATTGAGAACCTGGTGCTGAAAAGCGAGAAGGGCACGCCGGTGCTGGTGCGCGATATTGCGCGCGTGGAAATGGTGCCGGACGAGCGCCGTGGCATTACCGAACTCAATGGCGAAGGCGAGGTCGTGTCGGGCATTGCCATGGCGCGCTACGGTCAGAACGCGCTGGAGGTGATCTCCAACATCAAGGACAAGATTGCCGAAGTGTCGGCGGGCCTGCCGGAAGGCGTCAGCATCATCCCGGTCTATGACCGCTCCGACCTGATCCACCGCGCCATCGAGACTTTGAAGCACACCCTGTTCGAGGAAAGCCTGATCGTGGCGGCCGTCTGCGTCATCTTCCTGCTGCATGTGCGCTCCGCTTTGGTTGCCATCCTGATGTTGCCGGTGGGCGTGCTGATCGCCTTCATCGCCATGCGCTTGCTGGGCATGAACTCGAACCTGATGAGCCTGGGCGGCATTGCGATTGCGATTGGCGCCATGGTGGATGCGGCGATTGTGATGATCGAGAACGCGCACAAGCACATCGAGCGGCTCAAGCCCGGAGAGTCGCGCGCTGAGGCCATGATTGCCGCCTGCAAGGAGGTCGGCCCGGCGCTGTTCTTCTCGCTGCTGATCATCACCGTGTCCTTCCTGCCGGTGTTCACCCTCGAGGGCCAGGAAGGACGGCTGTTCCAGCCGCTCGCCTATACCAAGACCTTCTCCATGGCCGGCGCAGCGCTGCTCTCGATCACGCTGGTGCCGGTGCTGATGATGCTGTTCATCCGTGGCCCGGTCATGCCCGAGGCCAGGAATCCGGTGAACCGCTTTCTGATCTGGCTCTACCGGCCCATCATCGCCTGGGTCATGCGCTGGAAAAAACTCACGATTGCACTGGCGCTGGTCGCGATGGGCGTGTCCTTCTACCCGGCCTCGCAACTCGGCTCGGAGTTCATGCCCACGCTGAACGAAGGCACGCTGCTGTACATGCCGTCTTCGTTGCCGGCCATGTCCATCACCAAGGCGGCGGAGTTGTTGCAGACGCAGAACAAGATCATCAAGAGCTTCCCCGAAGTGGCGTCGGTCTACGGCAAGGCGGGCAGGGCCAATACCGCGACCGACCCGGCACCGACCGAGATGTTCGAGACGGTGATCAACCTGAAACCCGAAGCCGAATGGCGCGCGGGTCTCACCACCGACAAGCTGATTGCGGAGTTGGACAAGGCCTTGCAATTTCCCGGCGTGTCGAATGCCTGGACCATGCCGATCAAGGCGCGTATCGACATGCTGTCCACCGGCATCCGCACGCCCATCGGCATCAAGGTGTTCGGTAAGGACCTGAACGAGATGGAGCGCCTGGCCAAAGAGATCGAGGCGGTGGTGAAGACCGTGCCCGGCACCTCATCGGCCTTTGCCGAGCGCATTACCGGCGGCTTTTACATCAACATCGAGCCGGACCGCCAGGCCCTGGCGCGTTACGGCCTGGCCGTGGGCGACTTGCAGGATGTGATCGGCACGGCCCTGGGTGGCGAGATGGTC
>CAIQYP010000092.1 GCA_903876045.1 uncultured beta proteobacterium
ATTTTGGAGAGCCACACATGGAAATTGATCCACTTGAAATCGTAGAGTCCACCAAACCTGAGAAGGCACGACTATCCTGGTTGAACCCGGCCGTTGCCATTACCGTAGCACTGCTGGCAACCTTTATGGGCATCTGCAAGGTCAAGGATGACAACATCGTGCAGGGCATGCAGCAAGCGCAGGCCGATAAGATCGACCACTGGGCCTTCTACCAGGCACGCAACGTCCGCGAAGAGATTGCCAAGGCAACCTTGGCACAACTGAAGATCCAGGCAATTTCTGCCACACCGGTGCAAATGCCGCTGTACCAGGAGCAGGTCAAAATCTACGAAGCGCTGGCCAAGGAACAGGCACTAAAAAAAGAAGAACTCAAGAGTCAGGCCGAAGCCGACCAGAAGACTTACGACGCCTTGAATTTCCGGGACGACCAATTTGATTTGTCCGACGCCTGTATCGCTATTGCCATCTCGCTATTAGCCGTGGCGTCGCTCACGCAACTGCCGTGGTTATTTGCCCTGGCACTGCTGCCCTCGGCATTTGGCGTGATCATGGGTGCGGCCGGTTTGGGTGGCCTTAGTCTGCACCCACAAGCCCTGATTCAACTTCTGAGCTAAACCACAAACGGGGGGTGATTCTTCAGCCCTTCACCTGACACCATGTGTGTCGTTTGCCGACTTTCCGCTATTCGTAGCGAAAGTTTTTGTGGCAAGCCTTGCAGCTATTGGTGACCGCGTCCACCGCCCGTTGCACCGACTCCAACTTGCCGCCCTGTGCTGCAAGTAGCAGTTCATGCACACTGACTTGATACATCTCCTGCGCCTTTTTAAAGGCGTCAGGCTCGCTCCACACTGCGGGCTTGGCATGTGTGGGCGGATAGTTACCATCGGCCGGAAAGTAGACCCAAGGCTTGGTTGAGAGTTTTTCCAGGTCTTGCACCATCGCCAAAAGTTCATCCTGCTTGAACTCCTTGCGGCCACTGGCAATCAATCCAATGGGCTCCATGGCGCGGGTATATTGCTTGAACAGGGCACGGCGTTTGGTCAGCACCTGATCCGGGTGCGTATCCTTAATGGGTTCAAAGCAAGCGGTAAGGCCAAGGCAAAGTAGCGAGACGGCCAAGCCATACAGAACTAGCCGTCGTCCAAATTGGGGGCGGTACTCCTTAAGAACCATGGCTTACTGTGCGATGGCTCGGCGTTGACTACTGGGCACAGCTGTGTTCGCACATGTCAGGTCCTTAAAGTCCGGGCCTTCCAACCGCAAAGTCTTTGCATCTTCAAACAGAATTTCGCTCGGTGGCGCAAAACCAAGCATGGCACGGTCGTTGGCAAAGCCTTGCCAGTCAAAGCGATTCTGTTGCACCGTACCGTCCAGAGAACCATTGATCGACTTGATCTTCACGCGTTCGGTGCCGTGCAGGTACATGATGGAGAAATTGCCAAATGGGGCGCTGCAGTCGTAGCGCTCCAGTTTCGTGGGCGGCGGAAGCAGGCTACCGTTACGCAAGGCGTCGAAACCAATGGTTCCCACCACGTACAAAACGGCGCTGCCAATCACCGTAAAAATTACATAAGGAATGAATTCCACGCGCAGAACGAAGCGCGCAATACTGCCAGTGTCAAGTTTGCTCATAGGTTGATTATGGGTTGGTAATGTCAAGAGATGATGTAGGCACCGGCGCCAGTTGACAGCAGTTTGCCATCGGCGCCCAGAAACTCCATGCGAGTAGACGCCACGCGCGAACCCAGGCGCAGCACCTCCGCACGTAACTCAAAGTGATCGCCAATACCAGGGCGCAAATAGTCAATGCGTAAATCAATAGTGCCGAGTTTGGCAAAGCGGAGCAAGCGGGCTTCGACGGGCTCGTCCATATGACGCGCACCAATGGCGGCCAGCACGGCAATACCGCCCATGGCGTCCAGCCCCGCACTAATGACTCCCCCGTGGATGCGGTTGTAGCTCGGATGCCCTACCAATTCGGGGCGCATGGCTATACGCCCGGTAACACCCCGTGGCGTAACCGAGGTGATTTTTAGCCCCAATGTCTGGTTAAAAACAATGCTTTCTTCAAAGATGCGCGTAATGCCGGCGACGAATTCCGGCTCAAAATCAATGGGGGCTGTTTTAGGCATGGCCTATTGTCACAGACAGGGCAACTCAAAATTGCCCGCAATGCAAAGCCTGGAATGATGCCGAGGAATTACTTGCTAAAAATCTTGGGCGTTACCGCGCGGTGAAAGCCATTGAAGGGCTTGATTGCGTCCCGCTCCTGCGTCTTCGCATCGGCATTGCGCGATGGCCAGCCCATGCGCACCTGAGGCCGCGCACCATCAACCCGCAAGGTGCTGCCACTAATAAACGCAGCTGCGGGACAGAGCAAAAACACAATGGCTGCCGCAGTCTCCGCTTCAGTACCAAAGCGCCCGAGGGGCACGGTCTTGGTCATCTCGCGCAACATGGGAGCCAGATGTTCGGGGTAGTTGTCCATGCCACTGGAGGCGATGTAGCCTGGTGCCACCGCGTTGACGCGCACGCCGCTTCCAGCCCACTCCAGTGCGGCGGTCTCGGTCAGGCTCACCATGCCTGCACGCGCCGCGCCACTGTGGCCCATGCCGGGCATGGAGCCCCACATGTCGGCCACGATATTGACGATAGAGCCGCCCGTCTTGCGCATGCTTTGTGTAAAGCACTCACGCGCCATAAAAAAACCACCGGTGAGATTGGTGCTGAGCACCGCCTCCCAGCCTTTGGCCGTAATGGCGTCCAGTGGCGTCATAAACTGGCCACCTGCGTTGTTTACCAGACCGTCAATGCGGCCATGCTGTGCAATCACTGCGGCCACGGTCTGCTTGACCGCTTCTTCCTGGCGTATATCGCAGACATGCATACTGGCCAGCCCGCCGTCCTGCAGGATTTCGTCGTGGACGGCCTGCAATTTTTCGGGCTTACGACCGATTAGTGCCACCGTCGCACCCAAGGCGGACAACTCATGCGCGACACAGCGGCCGATTCCAGAACCTCCACCGGTAATCAGCACCACCTTATCGGCAAACAAATGCGGGGCAAAAACTGATTGGTATGGCATGTGCCCTCCGTCACAAACTTCGCAACGCCGCGTGCAAAGACGCGGCTCGCATCAGGACTTACTTGTCCTTCATCTTGCCGCGCGGTGCCACATAGGTGGTCACCGTGGGGCGCACAGGTTCATTGGTGCTGGAAGATGCGGGCTTGGGAGGCGAAGAGTCCTTCTTCGGCTTCTTGGATTCCTTGTTGGTTTTTTGTTGACCTTTGGCCATGGTGCTTGCCCTCGCGGTGGTTAAAAAGTGGAACGCTGTACAGATTCGAAAATGCATCTGCAGTTTAATACTCAGAGTATGACAGCGCCCATCACCATTCACGAGTCGGAAGTGACAGTCACCGCCATCCGTGCTCAGGGTGCGGGAGGGCAAAACGTCAACAAAGTCTCCAGCGCCAGTCACCTGCGCTTTGACATTCATGCCTCCAGCC
>CAIQYP010000093.1 GCA_903876045.1 uncultured beta proteobacterium
CTCGATGCGGTGCGTGAGGAGTTGAATGCCCTCAAGCTGCAGGTCAGCGCACTGGAGCAGAGCGCTGCCAAGGCTGCTGCCGCGCCGACCCCGGTCACCGAAGAAGACATGATCGCCATCTCTGCCGCTGTGGCGGCCTTTCTCGGGGTGCGTGCGCGCATCCGCCAGGTGCGTCTGGTGCACTCCAGCGCATGGGCCCAAGTCGGGCGCATGGGCACGCACGCATCGCACCACACCCATTGATTGGAATCGCCGTGAAATTACGAATTACTCTGGACGAACGCACCTTTGAAGTTGAAGTCGAGGTAGCCCAGGAAGACCACGCCAACCTGCCCCCGGCTTACCCGGTAGGCACAGCCCGCTTGTCCGGCAGTGCTGCCAGCGCAGCACCTTCCGCCGGTCAAACCGCTGGCGGCCCACCTGCCGCAGTGGCCGATGAAAGCAAGGCTTGCCGCAGCCCGGTATCCGGCGTGGTAGTCAAGGTGATTGCCGCCGCCGGTGACCAGATCAACGCGGGCGACTCCATCCTGGTGCTGGAGGCCATGAAGATGGAAACCAACATCACCGCGCCGCAGTCCGGCGTCATCGCCACCATCAAAGTGGCGCAGGGCGCGCGGGTGCAGACGGGTGATGTGTTGGTTGAGTTCGTTTAGATCCCGGCGCGCTGGCGCAGCAAGGCTGAAAACGCGTCAAAGGCTTTTTGCATCACCGCCGGTTTGTAGGGGTAGATGTGGACCGGGTCGGCGGCGTGGATGATGCCGCGGCTGTCGGCCTCAAACACCAACAAATCGCCGCCCGGGCCTTCAGCGCAATCAATCGTCACATAGTCGAGTTGCAGGGCGCGGGCTATTTCACGAAGCTGCACTTGGAAGCGCCGGGCGAAGTCCTGATCAAAGCCTTCCATCATGCGTTGCTCCTCGCGGCGCTTTTCAGGGCTCTCGGCCATTCCAGCCGACAGGTAATGCACCATCCAATGCGATGAGATAGCCAGGTGGCAGATATAGGGAGCACCGTCGATAAGCACGATGCGCAACTTGCGATACAGCCCATCGCCAGACTGGTAGTCCACATACTGCGCGGCGTAATAGGCTTGCGCGGTATGGGCTGCGTAATAGGCGGTCAGTTCCGCATCACTGTTGACGCGCTGCAGTCCCTCACCACCTTGCGTGTCGATGGGTCGAATGGTGATGGGGTAATCCATTTCCGTTGCATCACCCATGCGTATCCGTTGAGTCTTGGGCACGCACACGCCGGGAATTGACTTCAGCAAAGCGTAGCAAGTGTCACGTGCGCAGTGGGGGATAGCGCGCGGTTGGTTGACTACCGGTCGCGGCCAGCGCTGCATCCGTGCTTCCAGGTGGGCCAGCAAGGCGGCATTTTTGTCGGATTCGCCAACGGCAATAAAGGCCACATCGTGCTCTGGCAAAGTCTCTGGAAATGGTTCGTCGGGCAGGAGATACAGGATATCGGTCTGGATATCACTGCCATCCAGCACAAACTCAATCGGTGTGTTGTCCTGCATATTCCCAGGCCCCATGATCACCAGCAAACGCAGCGTCGTGGTCCGGTCGTTTGCGATCCGGTAGAGGCGCTGGTGCTGCAAGGCACGGGTTTGCATTTGTATGGCGGCCTCATGCTGGTTGCTCAACATGAAAACGTACGCCATCTGCATAAAGGTGCGGCCCGGGTTGGCATCTTGGTGGGCCTCGACTATCAATGCCTGCAACCCGGGCGGCGTCATGCGCATCAATGCGGGCAAAGCGAAGACCGGGGTAGGTGCCGAAGCGGCGATGGGAATCAGCTCCAATTTAACCTTTTTTCACCATGAAAATTTGGCAATGCTAATTGCGTGCATGGGACAGGCTGAAGCTATCCACACCTTCGAATTTTCTTAATTCGTGCGAGAGATCCGAAATGGGAACAGCATCCCTATGGTTCAACAGAACCGCAATAAAACGCCATTCCTCCCGATCATCGTCGCATTGAATTTGCAACGTAGTACTGGCAATTTCGTAGCCGCGCTCCAGAGCAACTTTTTGCAGTACAGACTTGTTCGGCACGAAGCCCGCCCGAAATGTCATTCGGATGGCTACAGCAGGTCGTGATGGCAATGCTTTTTCCAAAATAGCGGCCCACATCATGAGTCCGGCAGATAAAAAGGTCAGAAGAATGGCAGCTGAATAAAATCCAATGCCCACCATAATGCCGATGGCGGAGGATGACCATATCGAAGCGGCGGTGGTGAGGCCACTGATGTTCAAGCCCTCTTTCATGATCACCCCGGCGCCCAGGAAACCCACCCCTGTCACGATGCCCTGAATCACCCGAGTGGGGTCGGGAGGCAGATGCTCTAGCAGTGACCCGTGTGCGACACCGCCATACCAAGACCCTGGGTAGCCGACGATCTCCGTCAATGCACAAGACGCCATGCACACCAGTCCATAGGTACGCATGCCCGCTGCGCGCCCATGGTAGGAACGTTCATAGCCGACGATAAGACCCAGAATGAGCGCACCAAATAGATTGGCAAAAACGATCAGGTTGACGGACACCTCTTGTGGCGACCAGTATCCGACCATCAACGCAGCTAGCAAGTCATGCATATTTCTCCCACTCCAGTTTGCCTATCGTGCGACCACCGATGGGCTTC
>CAIQYP010000094.1 GCA_903876045.1 uncultured beta proteobacterium
ATGAATTGAAAAAGAAAATCGAGCAGCAAGCGTCCGGCGAACCGACAATCGAAGAGGCCGTCGTTGCTGCGGTTGAGCAGCAAAAGACAACCCCAACTCTCAGTAAGCGCGAGCAAGAGGAGCAAGACAAAGACCCTTCGATGCAAAAACAGAAACTACAAGTACGTGCGCAAAGAGACCATGTAGAACTAAACCCTAGCGAATGGTATTCTGTGTACGATGCGCTAGAACCTCTAAAACTACTGGACTCAAGTCGTCAAACATTCGGAGACAAGGGACAGTCCTTGGCAGTCTACAAAACCTTGCGTGACAAGGGCCACATGCGCCGGTTGGCCAGCGTCAGTGCAGAGCGTGCGGATGAGATTTTCAGAGAGCTAGAGACGAGCCATCCCCTTTTCAATGAAGTCTCAAAGTTTGTTCGCGATCAGATGCGGTTATGCCAACGCCGCGGTCTACCCCTTCACCTCGCGCCAATCCTGCTCGCAGGCGTTCCTGGAACGGGCAAGACCCATTACACGAAGTCGCTTGCGCATGCTATCGGTGCCGCGTACTTTGAGATGGGCTTTGACACAGAGCACACATCGTCGGCACTTCTCGGAAGCAGCGCACACTGGTCCAACACACAGCCCGGCATTGTGTACCGCGCGCTTGCCATGGAGGACAACGCAAGCGCGAACCCGATCATTCTTTTGGATGAAATCTGCAAGGCTCGTGCAGGAGGTTATCAAGACCCGCTAACTTCTCTTCATGGTTTGCTTGAGCCTGTGTCAAGCAAAAAGGTAACAGACATTTCCGTGTCAATGACGATGGACGCGAGCCTCATTTCGTGGATTGCGACGGCCAACAACCTGTCCCGAGTGCTCCCCAGCATTCTGAGCCGCTTTCGGATTTTCGTGATCATGCCCGCCCTCGATGGCGAGACCGGCCTGAAAGTTGCCGCTCAGGTTGTTGCGACGACCCACAAGGCGATGGCTCTGGAAGGTTTCGCACAGCCAGGCCAGGACGTTATCCGTTGCATTGCCAGCCTCCTGATTCCAAGAGCGATGAGGGTTGCGCTGGAAATGGCCTACGGCACAGCCACGGCAGAAGGACGGACTTTTTTGTGCTCCAAAGACTTCGAAAAGTTTGATCCCGACTTCGTTCCGCCTAAGGCTGGCACAACGGTTTACCACTGACCAAAAATATGAAAATAGCTATTGCGAGAAAGGGAAAGTCCTGTAACTTGATTTCCATGAATACACCTTCTGACATCATCGCTACCTTCAGCTACCAGTTTCGCCGCGACACAGCCGACAAGGTTGTGTTTCGCAAGGACACGTTGCACGTCTTTGCGGACCTCTGTTTTTCGGTTGATCTGGTTCTTGGGGACGACAAGCGCGGGTTTTACTGGACGGATACACGTTCCGGTCGGTTCAAGTTCCATGTGACACCGGGCCTGCAGTCGCACGATCTGAGCGAGTTGTGTCACTTGGCGAAGAAGCATGCCTTCGAGTGCAAGACTGATGAAGAAGTCACCTACACGAATGAGCCTCTGGTTGCAAAGTGGTGGGCGCCACAGAAATCGAATGTGCCTAACCCCGAACAGTTGATTGCTGCTTTGCCATACCAGTTCGCGGGTAAGAACATCGGCATCGGTTTTCACCGAGGCTGGCACGGCCTATTCAGCCGCCTTTGCTTCTGCGTTGACGAGGCGTTGGGCGAGAACAAGCGCGGCTTTCACTGGATGCAGGTAAAGGAAAAGTGGGGGGCTCTGCGGGCCTATCACAACATGGGCAGAACCGAGGACGGTGCGAACTATTCGCCCTTCAAAATTTCCGAACAACAACCCAATGGCGGGATGAAACAGGTTCTGGTGATGAACGAGGAAAGCTCTCCCAGTGACCCCGTCGGAAAGCGCGTCTCTGACCTTATTGATGCTGCCTGCGAGGAAGCTGCGCATACCTGCATGGTGTGCGGTGAACCTGCACAGATTAAGAATCTTGGGTGGGTTGCCTGTTTGTGCGATCACCACGAACAAAAATTCTTGAGGGATCGGAGCTCGCTACCGACCTACTACTGGGAGCCCGGTGAAAGCAAATTCTATGCAGAGAAAAAGAAGTGGTGGTGATCATGAGCGAAATCCGAACGCTCAACGACCTCAAGAAGGCCTATCCCTACCAGTTCACAAAGCGCACCTACGAGTTGGGCCTAACGCACGGCTGGTTTGCAAACTTCGTGACCTTGTGCTGCGGAGTGGATCAACTGTTGAAGGAATGGGGACAAGGAACCCAGGATTTCACGTGGCTTCAAGTGAAGGAAAAAATGGGAAGCGCGCGATACCATTTCACTCTGATTCCGGCATTCGAAGAACTGAGCGACTATCCTGAAAAACGCGTGATTATACAGGCCATCGTCAAATTGACCGGCCCAGCCAGCAACGCCACGGTCAAGATCTGCGCCTGTTGTGGCGAGTCCGGCAGCGTGGACAATTACCAAGGCTTCTACCTCGCACTTTGTGAGCGCCACAAGGCCATGCGCCACGCCGGCCAGAATCTTTCAATCTGGCTCAACAGCGACGACGATATTTCCTTCTCGGGGAACAAATCCAAATGATCCCTACCCACATCACGTCATTCGACGCCGAACACGCCAAAGCCCTGCGCGGCATGTGGTTCTGCGGTGACATCCACGGCTACATCAAGCACATCGTGCGAACACTAGTGCGAACGTCAAAGAACGAGTTGCCTACGCACGTGATTTACTTGGGCGACCAGGATCTGGAGCGGCCCTTCGACGATTACCTCTTGCCCATGGCCCGGAAATGGCCCGCCGTGTCCCATGCGTACATTTTGGGCAACCATGACTGTGATAGCTGGGAAAAGTACGAGTTCTTGACCAGCTCAAAAATTGCTCAAAGTCTTGACGGCAAAGTAACCAGCCTCAACGGCATCCGCATTGCGGGATTGGGTGGCGTCTTCATTGACAGGGTCTGGTACCCGCCGGAAGCACCTAGGCTGGCCTCAGCAGCTGCAGCTCTGATGCGCGGAGCGTTCCAGTACCGAGGCGGTCAACGACCTTCGAGTCAATACCTCAGTGCGATCTACCCTGAGACAGTGGACCAAATCACCAAGCAGCAGGCCGACATCCTGCTGACCCATGAAGCGCCAGGGTGCCATCCATCTTACGGGCACGAAATCCTAAGCGATGTCGCTCGATCTATGGGGTGCATCCGTTCATTTCATGGTCATACACATGACGACCACACCGGCATCTACCGGCAAAAAATTGCAGAGCGGGGATATGACGCCCTGGCTGTGAACTACTGCTGTATCAAGAATGGTCTTGGCGAGGTGATTTACGCGGAGCCTGGGCAATCAGCTTTTGCAGGCTGAAGCGTCTTAATGTGCATAGTGCATCCATTGGCGAAGCAGAGGCGGAATCGTCCTTGCGCGCACTTGGAAATGCACTGCACTTCAGGGTGAACCAGAGCGTATGTCCGGCACAAGGATTCAGTGGCTTGGCTCACGGGCGAGATCAACAAGGAATTTGAAGGCAGCACGGTCGTGGTTACCCATCACTTCCCGCATAAGAATTCCTGCTACCCTGCACATGCTGCCAGCTTGAACACGGCAGCCTACGGTTCCAAGTTCCCAGAAGATCTACTGCGGTGCTCGAACCTCTGGTTGCATGGACACACGCATCACAACGTCAACTACCGGATTGGCGATTCGAAGAAATACGTGCGTGTGATGTGCAACCCACGTGGATTGCCATATCTTTGGTACAGATCGTACGAAAACGAAGGCTTCAACCCAAATCTGTTAATCGAAAGACTCCCAGATGGGAACTGGGCGGAGCGTTTTAAAGAAACGTGCAAATTAACTTCCACCAAGCAGAATCAATTTTCGAGTTCACGCTTGAAAGCGAAAAGCGAGCGCAGAATGGCATCAACAACGGCCTGTGGAATTTGGTTAACAAGCCCTTGATCGAGGAGGTGAGCCAGTTGGTCAACGTTCATTGATGGTCTTGGCTACCGATGGCACCGCCTGGATGCGCGGTCTGAAACCCATCGGGCGCTTGCGTAAGTACCACTTTGCTCTTGGGTACCTCCAGCCCGTTCGCGCCGCAGAGAGGCAGGCAAACAAGCCAAGCGACGCCGATATATATGCATGTAAATGCGCATAACGTGGTAAATTAAAATTATAATTTTGCCAATTTTGCAGAATTAATGCCGTCTTATCAACCTTGAAGGCTTTAATTTGACGACCTTGGCAAGTCCTTGCCGGTCATGGCTGATGCTGGCCGCGCCTGCAATCAGTTCAGCAGGTACGAATTGGCCACATCTTCGAAGTCTTCGGCATCAATGGCAGCGTCATACGCAGCCTGTGCGGCCAGCGCTTCTTTGGTGTAGGGGATCAGGGGTTTGTCCAGAGGACGCAGTTTGTGGCGACGCAGGCCGCGCAACTGCTGCGAACGTTCCATGGTCTGCAGGACCAACTCAGGCTCCATCATGAGGCTGAAGGGATTGAGGTCGAGGGCAAGTTCTTTCATGGGGCTACTCCGGTGTATCAAGCACCGTCTAATGACATTGGTGCGTGATTGAACTGTAGTCAGAGCCGCGCGTTTATGAAGTCGGTAAACGGATGCAAAGCGTGTAGGAAGTTCCCCTACATGCGTTGCCGCCTTTACAAAATGCGCGCCCGCACGCTTTTACCCTTGACCTTGCCGGCGTTGAGCTTGGCGCAGGCTTGCGTGGCCAGTTCGCGGGATACGGCGACAAAGGTGCAGAACTCGGTCACTTGAATTTTGCCAATCTGCTCGCGGGTGTAGGCCGGGCCGCCTTCATCATTGGTCAGGGCACCCAGCACGTCGCCGGGGCGAATTTTTTCCTTGCGCCCGCCGAGAATTTGCAGGCAAGCCATGGGAGGCAGCAAGGGCTTGTTGCTGGAGGGCACCAAGTCTTCCAACTTGTACCAGACCGAGGGGGCGTTCTGGTATTGCTCGATCTTGCCAACCGCGCCCATCTCATTCATGGTGGCCAGGCTAAGCGCCAGGCCGGATTCGCCCGCGCGTCCGGTGCGGCCCACGCGGTGCACATGCACCTCGGGGTCAGGCGTGATGTCCACATTGATCACCGCTTCGAGTTCCTTGATATCCAGCCCGCGGGAGGCCACGTCGGTAGCCACCAGTACCGAGCAACTGCGGTTGGCAAACTGCGCAAGCACCTGATCGCGCTCGCGCTGTTCCAGTTCGCCGTACAGCGCCAGCGCCTGAAAGCCCTGCTCTTGCAACAAGGTGACCAAGTCTTTGCATTGCTGCTTGGTATTGCAAAAGGCCAGGGTGCTGATCGGGCGGAAGTGGTTGAGCAGCAGGCCCACCGTCTTCAGGCGGGTCATGCGTTCTACCTGGTAGAAGCGCTGCTCAATTTTGTTGTCGGCCTTGGGGGCTTCCACCGTAATGCGTTGCGGCTCGCGCATGAACTGTTTGGACAGTTTCTCAATGCCCTCAGGGTAGGTGGCCGAGAACAGCAGGGTCTGGCGTTCTTTGGGCATCTGCTGGATGACCTTGGCGATGTCGTCGAAAAAGCCCATGTCCAGCATGCGGTCAGCCTCATCGAGCACCAGAGTGTTCAGGCCTTCAAGCGTCAGGTAACCGCGCTCCAGATGGTCCATGATGCGCCCGGGCGTGCCCACCACGATGTGCGCGCCATGCTCCAGCGAGGCGCGCTGGCCGCGCAGCGCAATGCCGCCGCATAGGGTAACGACCTTGATGTTTTCTTCGGCGCGCGCAATACGGCGAATCTCGGTGGTGACCTGATCAGCCAGTTCGCGCGTGGGGCACAGCACCAGCGCTTGCACGGCAAACCAGCGCGGATTCAATTTGGAGAGCAGGGGCAGGGCGAAGGCAGCAGTCTTGCCGCTGCCAGTTTGGGCCTGTGCAATCAGGTCTTTACCTTGCAGCGCCAGCGGCAGGCTGGCGGCCTGGATAGGGGTCATGGTGGTGTAACCAAGCTGCTGCAAATTGGCCAGCATGGCGGGAGACAGGGCCAATTTGGCGAAGTCGTTGGCGCCCGAAGTAGATGCTAGGGGCGCGGAGGTGGTGGTTTCAGTCATGCGGCTATTATCGATGCCATGGTGTTGACCCCTATGAACCAGCGCCTTCACTGCCCGCGCTGCACGCGTCCGCAAAGCGCATGCATTTGCCACTGGGTCACGCCAGTCATCCAGCCGACCGTGGTGCTGATCCTGCAGCACCCGCTGGAGGTGCACCATGCCAAAAATAGCGCGGGTCTGCTCCATTTGAGTCTGCCGCAAAGCCGTGTTTTGGTGGGCGAGGTGTTTGACGGTGCGGTTCTGCATGCAGCCCTGCAAGAACCCAAATACACGGTGTTGCTATACCCACACAGCGATTCCGCAGGTCACGCAGCACCTGCCGCTTTGGATCCCGCGCAACTCACAGACCCGTCACAGGTGCGGTTGGTGGTGCTGGATGCCACCTGGCGCAAAAGTCGCAAGATGCTGCACCTTAGCCCCTGGTTGCAGGCACTGCCGCGTCTGTCGCTGGATACGTCGCTGGTTTCAGGCTACAGCATTCGCAAGGCACATAAGCCGGGGCAGTTTTCAACTTTAGAAGCCGCTTGTGCGGCGCTGTCACAGTTGCAGGGTGATGCAGCCGCCTATGCGCCCTTGCTGCAGGCATTCAATGGTTTTGTGGCGCAACAGGCGGCTTTTGTTCAGTCCCAGGGGCCGGCACCCATTGCTTGAGGTCGCGCAGGGTCTGCGACCTATCTCTAAAATGACTGCCATCGATGTAACTCCCCAAGAGAGGTTTTTATGCTTTTGAAATGGTTGCCCGCAGCACTGGTTGTTGCTCTACTGTGTGCCTGTGGCACTGCCGTGGTGAATCCGGTCAGCGGCGAGACCGAAATGTCGGCCATGAGTGAAGAGCAGGAAGTAGCTGAAGGCGCCAAGGCCCATCAGCAGGTTCTCAAGGAATACAGCGTTTACGACAACAAACCGGTGCAGGACTATGTCAACGCGTTGGGCCAACGTCTGGCCGCGCAGTCGCATCGCGCCAACCTGCAATGGCACTTCACCGTGCTCGACAGCCCCGAGATCAACGCCTTTGCCCTGCCCGGCGGCTATGTGTATGTGACGCGCGGCATCATGGCCTACATGGAGAGCGAGGCCGACTTGGCGGGCGTCATGGGGCATGAGATTGGCCACGTCACCGCCCGCCATGGCGCGCAGCGCGCAACCAGTCAGCAACACGCCGGTCTGGGTGTGTTCGCTGCCAATATCCTCGGCGCAGTGCTGGAAAGTCAGGGCCTTGGCGGTGCCGGGCAACTCGCCAATCAGGTGTCGCAAAACGTAGCAGCCGGCTATATCGCCTCGTATGGGCGCGAGCAGGAGTTGCAGGCCGATGGTCTGGGCGCCGAGTATCTGGCGCGTAACCATTACGACCCGCAAAACATGGTGGAAGTGATTACCGTGCTGAAGAATCAGGAACGCTATGCGGCTGACCAGGCCAAGGCCGAGGGCAAGCCCGCACCCACAGGTGGTGGCTGGCTGGCATCGCACCCGTCCAATGATCAGCGCCTGCAGCAGATCAAAGACCGAGCCGCGCAGTACGGCAAGAGCACGCAATATGCGGACGACGGTCACGAGCGCTATCTCAAGCTTGTTCAGGGCATCGCTTTTGGCGAGAGTGCCGATCAGGGGCTGGTGCGGGGGCGCAATTTTTACCACAGCGCCTTGGGCATCGCACTGACTGCGCCGGTGGGTTGGCGTATGCAAAACAGCGCAGAACAACTCGCGCTTTTGAATGCAGCGGGCGATGCCGCGCTGATTCTCAAACCGGTGCCGCCCAACGCAGGCAAGACCCACGCTGAGATCATTAAAAACGGCTTCAAACCCACGCAAGGGAAATCCGAGGTTGCGGCCATCAATGGACTGCAGGCAACGCGCTTCAGTGGTGCTCGCCAGGACGCGCAGGGCAAGACCCAGTCGCTGGATTTCACGCTCGTCAATGGCCCGGACAACAAGGTCTACGTATTGCAGCAAGCCGCCAGGGACGCAGCCACTCTGCAAGCCAATCGAACCATCTTGCTTGAGGCTGAAGGCAGCTTTCGCCCCATGAATGCGCAGGACAAAGCGGCCGCCAAGCCCTGGGTCATCAAACTGCAGCCCTATCCAAAGGGCGGGTTTGCCGAGCTTGCCAAGCACTCGGCCCTGCCCAACGCCGAGTCGCAACTGCGCCTGGTGAATGGGTTTTATGGTGGCGGTGAACCCAAGTTAGGGCAACTGGTGAAGGTCGTGGAACCCGGCTAATTGCGCCTAATTTTTTGATCAGCACAAGGACTATTCCCATGCGCTACAGAACACTTTTCGGACTTATTTTCGTGTGTGTAGTCACCGCTGGTTGCAGCACCAAAATGGCCTATTTTCCAGCCCAGGAAATGCAGCGCGCGCAGTGCGACAAGCAAACCGATCTGCAGGAACTCCAGCGCTGCAGAGCCCAGATCAAACAGAGTTACGAGGATTACCAACGACAGCGAGAGGAGGTCAAGCAGACAAGTCCCCAGTAAGTGCCGCCTTGTATCCCGTACCTGACTTTCGGCTTGGCCGCAACTTGGTGGCCAGAAATGCAGGTTTGGCAGTTATCCAAATGTCACGCATTGAACATTCAGCTGCACACTTGAGGTGCCATCGCCCATAGCATTCCAGTTCTTAAAACAAGAATGGCCTATTCAAAGGCCCCGCAAGGAACAGATCGCTATGGATGTCAAACAAGCATTCGCAGAACTCGGCTTGAGCAAAATTTACGCGCATCCCCCGACTACAGCGAAGCTTAGTCACGGGTCTAGCGTAAGGAGCCGTTAGGCGACACTTAATCCTTAGAGTTGCATTCCCCTATTGTGCTGAATCCCAGAGCTGTATAAGCTGTTTATATGCCCAGTATCCCCTTGCAGACCGAAAAACTCTTTGGTCCTAAAATCATTCGCAGTGAAGCTCATGCTTTGCGGATGAATCATGCAACGAGGATGGATGTAGAACGCACGATTGCGTTCTACCGGCGGGTCGTCAAGATGGTATCCACCATTGCAATGACCCACTGGCCAGAGTTCGGTAGTCTTACAGGTAACGAGCCGGCTAAAGCGCTTGAGCGCCTTATCCATCCGACATCCAAGCGGCCCACCATCCGCTACGCGGTGGTGAGTCGCGCGTTGGGGAAGATGCCAAGTTATTTGCGCCGAGCAGCACTCGAACATGCAGTCGGGTGCGTTTCATCATTCCTGTCCAATTACAGCAATTGGATCGATGAGTTGAACGACAAGTCCCGCGCAATGGGAGTTAAGCCTCCAAGGCTTGGATTCTCCAACGTCTTTCCATCCCTGTATGGTGGAAACATGATTGAAGTGGGCACGACCCCTGCTGCGAAGCAGGAGATCAATGAAGCAAGGGTTGCAAGGTCGTTCAAGAAGTCCTTGACCTTTATTGGGCCCATGCGCCCGGTAAAGAAGATTGACACCTCCAAGGGGTTGGCCACAGGCCTGGTGTGCATCAAACTCCTGATGGCCAATGGTCAGTGGGAGTTCTGCAAACCCTTGAGCCTTCAATGCAAGAAGAAGCGTTTAGCTGCTGATGGGTCCATGGACTTATCGCCCTCATTGATGCAACGGGGTGCAAAGGTCTGGCTCAATTGCCCAGTGGCTGTGCGACCCCCTCGCTACATTGCAAATGAATCCTTTAAGAAAGAAGTCGATGGGCACGCGCAGCGCGTGTGCTCCATCGACGTAGGTATCAATACGGCAGCCACAGCTGCAATCGTCGACTCCACTGGCACGGTGATAGAACGCAATTTTTTTACTTGCGGCAGGCACAACGACCAGCGCGATAGGTTGCAGGCAATGATCGCAAAGAAACAAAGTCAGACGGTCGGGTCATCGGACTCGAAGGTCGGTAAAGGATTCTGCGCATCGCTGGCTCGCCGTATTGCAGGCCTGAATAAGGATGCCGCCAGGCAGCTTTCTTCAGGCATTATGGCTTTTGCTCGTGAGCATGGTGCAAAGGCTATCGTGATCGAAGCCTTAAAGGGCTGGAGGCCCAAAGGCCCCAACAAGGCGCAAAGGAAGCGGTTTCACCGCTTCCAGCACCGTATGCTGGTCGAATGCTTGCAGCATGCGGCCGCGGAGCTTGGGATACGTGTTATCGAGGTGTACGCCGGTGGTACGAGCCGATGGGCCTATGACGGTAGCGGAAAATTGAAACGCTCTAAAAAGAGCGCACAGCTTGCTACGTTTGCATCGGGCAAACGGTATAACGCGGACCTCAATGGTGCGCTCAACATTGCAGGGCGAGGAATCGCAATGTTGTTAGGAATAAAAGTGGATACCGGCAAAAGATCCGGGTCCATAGCGGGAATGCCGCTAGTGCTCTCGGACGTATGGAAACACCATCGTACGTCTGTTGATCAAACTAACCAGCCGGCCCTGCTGGCGGGTGTCTGCGCATGAGGATCAATCCTCTCTCAGATGCCCCGACCACAGTTGCCATCGGCAATCTTGGTCGTGGGAGTATTCACTCTGCACACCAACCCAACCGATGCCAAGGCAGCCTACAGAACGTTGGCCATGCAATGGCATCCAGATATCAATATCAGCCCGCAAGCCGATGCCCGCATGAAGCTGATCAACGTCGCCTACGCATTGGTTTGTCATCATCTGGATACCCTGCAGCAGGCAGCAACCGCTACGGCTAAGCCGCATGCTTCCAGCAGTGCTAAGCCAACCGCGACTGGCTTTACCGAATATGACTGGAAGAAGGGATTCAAGGCCTCGCCCAGCGGATTTGCCAGCTCACGCGAGGCGTTGGTTCAACGTAGCGTGCAGGTCAGCCTTTTCGAAGCAGCGTTTGGTTGTGTCAAAAGAGTCACTGGCTTGGAGCCTGCTGCTTGTGTGCGCTGCGCGGGCAGCGGGGAATATGCCGGCACCTGGACGCTGGGCTCCAAGTGCATGCAATGCTTTGGTCGAGGCACGCATAGTGAGAGCGTTGGCTCCAACGTCATAGGTCGATCGATATGCTGTGTTGCGTGCAATGGCTCCGGGGTGTTTAAACCAACGACACCGCCTTGCCCTATGTGCAGAGGCACGGGCAAGACCGAGCGTATGGCCTGGATGGTGGATGTACGCATTCATGCCGGCGCCCTGGATGGATCCGAAGTCCGGGCGAGCGATATCCGGCTAAGGACTTCCTTAGATGAGTCACCCAGAAAGTTCAAACTAACGGTGCAAGTCGAAAAAAGCCCGATTTTCAGATTGGATCAGGACAGACTCTCTGTCACCGTACCAATCAGTATCCTGCGCTGGGCCTTGGGCGGTGAGATGACCGTGCCTACTTTGGATGGCAGTATCCGCGTTCGTATTCCCGAAAAGCTCACGGGCCTATGGGTCAAGGATCAGGGGTGGCCGCAATTCGGAAAACCGAACCAGCGCAAGCCTTTGTTTGTGTTGCCGAAGATGGTTTTCCCCGACAGCCTCAATGACGAAGAGCGGCGCATGTTGAAGGCACTGGATGCACGTTGCAAGTTGCCAGAGGTGGATGGATGGAATCGCAGCGTGCAAGCCTGGGTGGAGTCCGCTGCATAATCCCGCACATGACCGCATTGCACATCTCCACCGCCTTTGATTCGGGTTCCATTGAAGTGCTTGCTCTGGACGATCCACGCGATATTTGCCTGAATATTCGCAGGGACAGCGCAAGCGAGTTCGCGCAGTGGTTTCACTTCAGCCTGCAAGGCGCTGCTGGAGTGGCGGTGATTTTGAAGTTTCTTAACGCAGGCCAATGCGCCTACCCCAAGGGTTGGGAAGGCTATTCGGTGGTGGCCAGCCATGACCGCCAAAACTGGTTTCGCATTGATACCGAATACGATGGTCAGGTGCTCACGGCACGCACCACACCCGTGACGCAGTGCATGTACTTCGCCTACTTTGAGCCCTACTCATGGGAGCAGCACCTTGACCTGCTGGGTTCCGCATCCGCTTCGCCGCACGTCACACAAGAGCATCTTGGCTTGACCTGCCAGGGCCGCGATATGGCCTTGTTGCGGGTGACCGATGCCGACAGTGCAACCCCTTTTTCCGAGAAGAAAAAAGTTTGGGTGATCGCGCGCCAGCACCCCGGCGAGAGCATGGCCGAATGGTTTGTCGAAGGCATGTTGGAGCGTCTATTGGATGAGAGCGACTCTGTCTCGCGCAGTTTGCTGCAGCAATGTGTTTTTTACGTGGTACCCAACATGAATCCCGATGGGTCGGTGCTGGGCAACCTGCGTACCAATGCAGTTGGCGCCAATCTCAACCGCGAATGGATGGACGCCGCGATGGAGCGTTCACCGGAGGTCTTTCTGGTGCGTCGCAAGATGCTGGATGCAGGGTTGGACCTTTGTCTGGATGTGCACGGTGACGAAGGCCTGCCGTACAACTTTGTGGTGGGCTCAGAAGGAACAGCGGGATACTCGCCGCGTATCGCGGAGTTGGAGAGCATTTTCAAAGCAGCATGGTTGGCGAACTGTCCGGATTTTCAGGATGAAGTGAATTACGGTGTCTGTGCTCCTGGAGCGGCCAACCCCACTTTGGCTACCAACTGGATCGCCCAGCAGTTCGGCTGCCTGGCCTTTACCATCGAAATGCCTTTTAAAGATAACGCAAAGCTACCTGACCCATCCGTTGGCTGGAATGGCGAGCGTGCGCGAAAGTTGGGCGCCAGTGTGCTGCAACCATTGCTGGCCACGCTGTGACATAAGAAAAAGAAGGGGCCCATCGTTAAATGGGCCCCTTCTCATTGGGTGTCAGTACACGGTACTTTTACACCAGCAGAGCATTCACCCGCTTCACGTAAGCAGCAGGATCTTCCGGTAGGCCGCCTTCCGCCAGTAGTGCCTGGTCAAACAGGATGTGCGCCAAGTCATGGAAATGCACTGAGCCATCCAACTTTTTCACCAGCGGGTGTTCAGCATTCACTTCCAGCACCGGCTTCATTTCCGGAGCGGATTGACCGGCTTGTTTCAACATGCGAGCCAACTGCGTGCTCATGCCATGGTCTTGAACCACCAGGCAGGCAGGGCTGTCCACTAGACGGGTCGTCACACGAACGTCTTCAGCCTTGTCTTTAAGCGCTTCCTTGAGCTTGGCAAGCAGCGGCTTGAAGGCCTCAGCGGCTTCCTCTGCCGCCTTCTTCTCGGTCTCATCCTGCAGTTTGCCCAAGTCCACTGCGCCCTTGGCCACGCTTTGCATTGGCGTGCCGTCAAAGTCTTGCAGGTAGTTCAGCGCCCATTCGTCCACGCGGTCGGTCATCAACAGCACTTCGATACCCTTCTTCTTGAAGACTTCGAGCTGCGGGCTATTTTTGGCGGCCGCCAATGTGTCGGCGGTGATGTAGTAAATAGCCTCCTGGCCTTCCTTCATGCGCGCCTTGTAGTCGGCCAGGGACACGGCGGGCGTGTCGCTCCGGGTGCTGGCAAATCGAAGCAGTTTGGCCAGACGCTCCTTGTTGCCAAAATCTTCACCCAGACCTTCCTTGAGCACAGCGCCAAATTCGGCATAAAACTTGGTGTACTTGCCAGCGTTTTTCTCGGCTTCGGCCTTGTCTTCTGCAGACAACACGTCGGTCACGCCATCAGTGCCGGCTTCCGGCAATTTGTCGTTTTTGGCCAAGTCTTCCAGCATGGACAACACGCGCTTGGTGCAGCCCTCGCGGATCGCCTTCACGTCGCGGCTTTCCTGCAGCAGCTCGCGGCTGACGTTCAGGGGCAGGTCGGCTGAGTCCACCACGCCTTTGACAAAGCGCAGGTAGGTGGGCAGCAGGGCCTCGGCATCGTCCATGATGAATACGCGTTTCACATACAGCTTGAGGCCGCCCTTTTTGTCGCGGTTCCACAGGTCCATAGGCGCCTTGCCCGGGATGTAGAGCAACTGGGTGTATTCGGTGCTGCCCTCTACGCGGTTGTGCGTGTGGGCCAGTGGCGCTTCGAAGTCGTGGCTGATCTGCTTGTAGAAGTCGTCGTACTGTTCCTGCGTAATGTCTTTCTTGGCACGGCTCCAGATGGCATTGGCCTTGTTGACGGTTTCCCATTCGCCGGTCTTGACCATGGCGCCGGGTTGGCGGCCACCTTTCTCATCACCCGGGGTGATTAGCTCGCCGTCTTTCCATTCTTCCTTTTCCATCTGGATGGGCAGGCTGATGTGGTCGGAGTACTTGTTGATGATGCCCTTGACCTTCCAGGATTGGACGTAGTCCATGGCATCTTCCCGCAGATGCAGGACGACGCTGGTGCCGCGTGCAGGGCGCTCAATGGTTTCCACCTCAAAGGCGCCGCCACCGCTGGCACCACCATCGCTGACCCAGCGCACGCCTTGGTCAGCGGGCAGACCGGCGCGGCGGGATTCGACAGTAATTTTGTCGGCCACGATAAAGCCGGAGTAGAAGCCCACGCCAAACTGGCCAATGAGTTGGGAGTCGGCCTTCTGATCGCCGCTCAGTTTGGAAACAAAATCTTTGGTTCCGCTCTTGGCAATCGTGCCCAGGTTGTCGATGGCTTCTTGTTGGCTTAAACCAATGCCATTGTCGGTAATGGTCAGGGTCTTGGCATCCTTGTCCAGCACCACCCGCACCTTGAGTTCGGAGTCGCTCTCATACAGGCCGCTGTTATTGATGGCTTCAAAGCGCAGCTTGTCGCATGCGTCGGAGGCGTTGGAGATCAGCTCACGCAGAAAGATCTCTTTGTTGGAATACAGCGAATGGGTGACCAGGTGCAGCAGTTGTGCGACTTCGGCCTGGAAGGAAAGGGTTTGCTTGCTCATAGGTTCAATAAGTGTCTAAAACAGTGGATTTTGGTAGGCTCAAATGGCTTGACGGCCAAAGCCCAGACTAATTGCGGTCACTTGCGACGTTTTCAAGGGCTCAACTAGGTTGCGAGTTTGATGCAAAATACCGATGTGGCCACAACTCCTGATAACTCCAATCCTTTCAATCGCAAGCCTCCTTCGAAGCCTGCGCATGATTTCTTTTTGGATCCCTTGCCAGTGCCGGTTGCTACGGAAAGCAGTACCGACACCGCATGGGGTTTGTGGGAGCACACGCTAAAAAGCTACGAAGAGGAAGCGCAGAGGCCAGAGGATTTGAAGCAATCTGGTTTTGAAGATACCGAAATCTCTGGTCTGACTCCTCAGAAGGACAAGCCCTAAGTCAGAACTTTTCTGCGGGCGAAAGATACCGCCATTGGCCCACGGGTAAATTGCCGAGCATGACGCGGCCAATGCGCACCCGTTTGAGGCCCACCACCTTCAGGCCCACTAGTTCGCACATGCGGCGGATTTGGCGCTTTTTGCCCTCGGTCAGTACAAATCGCAATTGCTCTGGGTTTTGCCACTCAACCTTTGCATGCTTGAGGGCCTGACCGTCCAAGCTCAGGCCGTGGCGCAGCAGGGCTAGCTGTTCTTTTGGAAACACGCTTTGAACATCGGCGCTAACCGGGTCGGCATCGTCAATGCGGCTGAGCTGGGTGTGCACTGCGGGATAAGTAGCCGCGGCAGACATGCCAGCAGCCGTGTTGGGCCGGCCGGTGTAGACCACGCGCACCAAGTATTCCTTTTCCATCACCGAGTCTTCGCCGATCAGTTGGCGCGCGATCCGACCATCCTGGGTTAACACCAGAAGGCCGGTGGAATCAATGTCCAGCCGTCCGGCGGGCACCAGGCTTTTGAGTTGGCTGCCGTGAAAGAAGAACCGTGCGTTGTCATCCTTCCAGCGATTTTGCGGTTGCACCAGGGTGATAGCAGGCTCGTGCCCGTCTTCGGCCTGACCGCTGACCAGGCCAATGGGCTTATTGATCAGGATGGTGACTTGGGTGGCCTGGTGGCCTTTGGCCTCTTTGTCAATGTCAATCTTCACATCGGGCGCCACCTGCATGCCCATTTCCGCAATCCTGCCATTGACCTTGACCCAACCTTTGGAAATCCAGTCATCCGCCTCGCGCCGTGACGCCAAACCCAGTTCGGCCATGCGTTTGTTCAGGCGCATCGTGCCATTGGGGCCGATGGCGGCTGTATTGGTTTGCCCCGCCGGAATAGGTGCGCGCCCCGGGGGAGGTGCGGCGCGGCGAAAAACGGGGGGGGCTTTGGGTTCTGTCATGGGCTCTGGAGTTGTGCGGTGTCCAGCCCATTTTAGAGCGCGCCCCGTCCGGCGCTTCAGTTCGACTGCATATCGGCAAGGGCACGCAATGCCCGGCTGTCGCGGATGAGGATGTTTTCGCGTGCCAACTCTACCCAGCCCTCGCGCTCAAAGCGGCGCAGCAGGCGCGACACCATTTCCCGCACCGTGCCCAATTCATTGGCCAGTTGCTGATGGGTGAGTGCCAGGTTTTGTCCGCGCCCCAGCAAGGTGGCGGCCAGGCGTTGGTCCAGGCGCTGAAAGGCGACCGCATCGATGAGGCCGGTCAGGTCTGCCATGCGTTCGGCAAACAGGCCCAGCACGTCATTGCGAAAGACCGGGGTCTCCAGCCATTGCGCAAAGATGGACGGCGTGATCATGAGCAGCCGCGTTGGCCGGGTGCTGATGCCACGTGCCATCAAAGGCGCGCGGCGAAACAAACTGGCACTGGAGACCAGACACAATTCACCTGGCACCACCCGATAAAGCTCTAGCGAACGCCCATCAAGGGAATGGCGCGACACTTTGACTTCGCCGTCCAGAACCAGTGGGAAACCCTGGCATGCGGTGTTTTCGCTGAACAAAACCGTATCCCCCGCGACCGTTATCGGTGCTACCGCCGGCCCTAGCGAAAGCAAGCTTGGAACTACATGCTCCAACGCAGGATAAAGGGCGACTGGATTAGCGTACATGCAGGCAGTGTAGTACCAGCTAGCGTTTGAATACCTGCGAGCGCAGGGCCTGCAAATCCAGAATTCGCAGACCGCCATATTCCACCCGGATCGACCCCTGTTGCGCCAGCGTCGTCAACGCCTCATTGACGCGCTGACGCGACAGCCCCACCAAATAGGCTAATTCCTGTTGTGTGATTCGCAGCACTTCACCTACACCCGGATAGAGCGTGGGGTTGAAGAGTGAGGCCAAGCTTCTCGCCACGCGGATATCGGGATTGTTGAGACGGTCAATCTCGCGTGCAGCAATGAATTGAGCCAGGCGCTCATTGAGCTGATTCATCACAAATCGGTTAAAGCCGATCGAGTGGTCCAGTAGCCAATGGAAGGTGTCCACATGCAGGCCAGCTACCAGGCTGGTGCGCAGGGGCTGGATGTTGTAGCGGTAGACCTCTCGCTTAAGGGCTGTGCCTTCGCCAAACCAGCCGCCAGGTGGCACACCGGTAAAGGTCATGGTCTGACCTTCTGCGTTGTCGGTGCTCATCTTCAACAGCCCGTCCACTACGCCAAACCAATAGGTGGCCGGTCGGCCGATGCGGCAAACAAACTCGCCGGGCTGGGCCTCGCTGATGCGCAATTCATCCACGGCACGCTCTCGCTCATCAGCCCCCAGCAGGCGAAGCCAGGGTATGGCGTCCAACTCGGGTTTGGTGAGTGGACGGCGGCGCTGGTGCAGCGAATTGTCTGAAACCATGGGTGGAAGGCAAAAAACTGTAAGACCACGCTAAGTGAAGGGAAAACACCTACGTAGAAGTGGCGCAATTGTCGTCCAAATGACAACTTAACGTCAATGGTGGTTCAATAATCAGGCCTATTCGAATAGCCCACATCTCCTTTGGTGGGTAGCAAGAGGACACCCATGCGAACGACTTTTCCGCAACTGTTAATGCAGCATGCCGCGCAGCGCCCACTAGCGCCCGCCATGCGCGAGAAGGAATACGGAATCTGGCAAACCCTGAGTTGGGCCGACCTCGCGACCATGGTGGCTGAACTGGCCGCCGGTTTGCACCAGGCCGGTTTGCGCCGCGATGACCACATGATCGTGATCGGTGCTAACAGGCCGCGCCTGTACGCCACCATGCTGGCCGTGCAATCTCTGGGTGCGGTGCCGATTCCGCTGTACCAGGATGCAGCCGCTGCCGAGTGCGTTTTTCCCGTCAACAACGCCGAAGTCACCATTGCTTTTGCCGAAGACCAGGAGCAGGTTGACAAACTGCTGGAGATTCGTGAGCAGTGCCCGCAACTTGCGCGTATCTATTTTGATGATCCACGGGGCCTTCGCAAGTACGACGAGCCAGGCTTGGCCTCACTGGATGAACTGCAGGCGCGGGGCAAAGCCTTTGTCGCGCTGCATACGGAATTCTTTAAAGACGAGGTTGCCAAGATTCAGCCCGACGATGTGGGTGCCATGTTTTTCACGTCAGGCACCACCGGCAACCCCAAGGGTGTGGTGCACACGCACGACTCGCTGCTGAATCGCGCCCGGGCCGGCGCTGAGTTTGACAAACTGACCAACGCGGAAGACGTGCTGGCCTATTTGCCTCCGGCCTGGATCGGCCAGAACATCTTCAGCTACGCCCAGTGGCTTGCCTGCGGCTACGTGGTGAACTGCCCGGAGTCGGCTGCCACTGCCACCATCGATTTGAAAGAAATCGGCCCGACGTATTACTTCGCTCCCCCTCGCGTGTTTGAAGGCCTTCTCACCAGCGTGATGATCCGCATGGAAGATGCGGGCGCCATCAAGCGCAAGATGTTCCATGCCTTCATGGCGGTGGCCAAGAAGGTGGGTCCGGCCCTGATGAATGGCGAATCGGTCGGCGTGATTGACAAACTGCTGTATTCACTGGGCAACCTGTTTGTGTACGGTCCGCTGCGCAATACCTTGGGTTTTAGCCGGGTGCGTGTCGCCTACACGGCCGGTGAGGCGATTGGCCCGGATCTGTTCAGTTTCTATCGCTCCATTGGCATCAATATCAAGCAACTTTATGGCTCCACCGAGACCGCCGTGTTCGTCTGCTTGCAGCCCGATAACGAGGCGCGCGCAGACACCGTGGGCGTGCCCTGCGCCGGCGTGGAAATCAAGGTGGCCGACAACGGCGAAATTTTGGTCAAGTCGCCCGGACTGTTGAAGGAGTACTACAAGAACCCTGCCGCCACCGCCGAGGTGCTGTCTGCGGACGGTTGGTACCACACCAGCGACGCGGGCTTTATCGATGCGCATGGACACCTCAAGATCATCGACCGTGTCAAAGACGTGGGCCGCATCAAAGGCGGCAACTTTGACGGCGCCATGTTTGCGCCCAAGTATGTGGAGAACAAGCTCAAGTTCTTCCAGCACATCAAGGAAGTCGTGGCCTACGGCGATGGCCGCGAAAAAGTCTGCGTTTTTATCAACATCGACTTTGACGCGGTCGGCAATTGGGCCGAGCGCCGCAATCTGCCCTATGCCGGCTACACCGATCTGGCGCAAAAGCCCGAGGTCTACCAACTCATCAAGGAATGCGTGGAGAAGGTTAACGCCGACTTGAGCGTAGACACGCTGCTGGCTGGTAGCCAGGTCAGCCGTTTCCTGGTGCTGCATAAGGAACTCGACGCTGATGATGGCGAGTTGACCCGCACCAACAAGGTTCGCAGAGGCTTTATTGCCGACAAATACAGCGTGCTGGTGGATGCCCTCTACGGCGGCAAGACCAGCCAGTTCATTGAGACCGTGGTCAAGTTTGAAGACGGACGCACCGGCAGCGTCAGCGCCACCTTGGCGTTGGACGACGCCAAGATATTCGCCCCCGTGAAGGCTGCAGCATGAGCACGAAAATAATCGGTGACGTCATTCTCGACGTCAAGAACATCTCCTTGAGTTTCGGTGGCGTGAAGGCCCTGACGGACATTTCCTTCAACGTCAAGGAACACGAGATCCGCGCCATCATCGGGCCCAACGGCGCTGGCAAAAGCTCGATGCTGAACTGCATCAACGGCGTCTATCGTCCGCAAGTTGGCACCATCAGTTTCAGGGGTCAGACCTTCAGCCATATGGACAGCCACCAAGTGGCCAGCATGGGCATTGGCCGCACCTTCCAGAACCTGGCCTTGTTCCGCAGCATGACCGTGCGGGAAAACGTGCTGGCCGGCGCCCATAGCCTGGGCCGCACCGGCTTCCTCGCCGCCGCGTTGCGGCTGCCCGCCGCCCGGGCTGAAGCCGCCGCCGCCAGCGCCCGCTGCAACGAGTTGCTGACCCTGCTGGACCTGCACCAGTTTGCCGCCGTGCCGGTGGCGGCGCTGCCCTTTGGCTGGCAGAAGCGGGTGGAACTCGCCCGCGCCCTGATCAGCCGCCCGAAGCTGCTGTTGCTGGATGAACCCGCCGGCGGGTTGAACCATTCCGAGGTGGATGCCCTGGCCGACTTGTTCCACCAGATAC
>CAIQYP010000095.1 GCA_903876045.1 uncultured beta proteobacterium
AGCTCCAAACATCCAGGAAGGTCGCATAATATTCATGACCACCGACCCAAACCTGCAACTGAGTTCGGGACATCGCCTTGTCAAGAACGCCAAGTAATTTAGCGAACAATGCAACATGACTCACACCGCTGACACCCCAGCCATTGAACTGATAAATGTAAGTCGCAGGTTTCTTACGCCGGATGGCAAATCGATGACTGCCCTTCGCGATTTCAATATGACTATTCAGCGTGGAGAATTTGTGGCGGTGGTGGGGCCGACTGGTTGCGGAAAATCCACTACGCTCAACCTCATCACCGGGCTGGCTAAACCGTCAGCTGGTGAGGTCCGGCTGATGGGCGCACCGGTCAACGGCATCGACCCCCGCATCGGATTTGCATTTCAGACGGATGCCCTCTTCCCCTGGAAAAGCGTGATCGACAACGTGATGGCGGGTCCGTTGTTTCGTGGCATGAAGCGGGAAGCCGCCCACGCCAAGGGAATGCAGTGGCTGGCAAGAGTCCACCTTTCAGCGCACGCTAGCAAATACCCACACCAACTCTCGGGGGGTATGCGTAAACGTGTTTCATTGGCGCAGACGTTTATTAACGAACCGCAAATTCTGTTGATGGACGAACCCTTCTCGGCGCTCGATGTTCAAACGCGCGCGATGATGCACGATGAGTTGCTGGGTTTGTGGTCTCAGTCTGGGGCGTCGGTCGTCTTTGTCACGCATGATTTAGATGAAGCCATTGCACTGGCCGATAAGGTCTATGTGCTGACCTCAGGGCCAGCGACTGTTAAATCGGTATATCCGGTAGATATTCCTCGCCCTCGGGTGGCTAGCGAAATCCGTTACGACAAGGCCTTCATCGAAATGTCTCGCACCATCTGGGAAGACCTGCGCGACGAAGTGCAGCGCAGCGCAGTGCGCGACGAAGCAATGGTTAACTAAAAGAACATATGACATCCACCACACTTCCCGCTAGCAATATTTTTCAGCCGGGCACATCCGACGCAGAAATCGAAGCCGCCGCAAAGCGTGCCGCCCAAACGCGAAAATGGAAAGTCTATTTTTGGAGAAGTGCAATCCTGGTTTTCTTTTTAGGTGGCTGGGAATTAGCAACCCGCATGAAGTGGATGGACGTATTCTTCTTCTCAAGTCCCGTAGCAATAGTGGCGCGTTTGCAGGAGTGGATGACTGAAGGAACGGCTGAAGGCCCCTTGTGGTATCACCTGTGGGTGACCATGGAGGAATCCATTCTGGGCTTCTTGAGTGGTTCGGTTGCGGGAATCATTGCGGGCATCGCGCTGGGTCGAAACAAGATGCTCGCCGACGTGTTATCTATTTACATTAAGGTCATCAACTCCATACCGCGCGTCGTGCTGGCTCCCATCTTCATCATGATTTTTGGTTTGGGCTTGACCTCCAAGGTCGCTCTTTCCTTTGTCATGGTATTTTTTGTGGTGTTTTCCAATGCCTTCCAGGGTGTCGTTGAAGCCGATCGTAATTTGATAGCTAACGCTCAAATCCTGGGAGCCAAGGGATGGCAACTAACGCGTTCAGTAGTTATCCCTTCAGCAATGAGCTGGATTTTCGCTTCGCTGCATGTGAGTTTCGGATTTGCGATTGTTGGCGCAATCGTGGGGGAATTTGTTGGTGCCCGGTATGGCATTGGTCTTTTAATAAATGTAGCAAAAGGTTCATTTGATGCGGCTGGGATGTACGCTGCTATCGTCATCATCATGGTGGTTGCACTGGCAGCTGAATATGCGATGACTTTGATTGAGAATCGTCTGGCGAAGTGGAGGCCTGCGCCATTGGTAGAGAATCATTGAAGATTTGCCGTCGTTCCGATTTGCAATGCGGACAGGAAAGCTCAATTGGCTGGAAGCACCTCCGCAGGCACCAACCCATACACCGTCTGCGCCGTAGCGCGAATCGCCCGCAGCATCACCTCGCCCGCCGGGGACAGCAACCGGTCACGCCGGGTGATGATGCCAAAGGCCTCCATCTGGCAAGGCAGGTCTATGGGCAGAATAGCCACCAGACCATGCTCCTCGTAGTAGCGCGCCACATCGGTGGCCAGCACGCTGAGCATGTCGCTTATTTGCAGCATCTTGCTGGTGAAAAGCAGGGCGCCGGTCTCAATCAAGTTAACCGGCGCGCGCAGCCCGATCTCCTGAAACATCAACTCAAAGCGATGCCGCAGCACGCTGCCGGCTGGGGGCACAATCCAGCCCGCGTCGCCCATGTCGGTCAGCGACAGACTAGTGGCCTTCAGCATGGGATGGCCCGGGCGCGCCACGACGCAGATGGGTTCTTCGGTCAACACCTCGTAGCGCAAATCGCTTTTATCGTGTTGCGCAAATAGGCGCGCCACCAGAATGTCCAGCTTGTTCTGGTTGAGTTTTTCGATCAGTACATCGCTGGTCTCGATTTGCAGCGAGACACGCAAATCCGGGTGGTCCGCCTTAACCCTTTGCACCGCTTCGGGCAGGAGCATCAGCCCCGGTGAGGTGATGGCGCCAATGCTGACCTGGCCGAACTGCCCGCTCTTGGCGGCCTGCAATTCATCGTGCGCCTGATTCAGCGACGCCAACGCCACGCGGGCATGGCGGATCATGGTCTCGCCATACCAGGTCGGGCGCATGCCACGCGGCAGGCGCTCGAACAGCGACACCTCCAGCACGTCTTCCAGATCCTTGAGCAGTTTGCTGGCCGCTGGTTGGCTCATGTTCAGCACCTGGGCGGCACGGTGGATGTTGCCCTCTTCGGCCAGTGCCACCAGCAACAGTAATTGCCGGGTCTTGAGCCGGGCGCGGATAAACCAGTGGTTGTAATTTGTCATGTTTTGAGTGTGCGTTGATCACCAGCGGCAAGGGTAAGTACCAATCCTGAAAACCATATGCGAGATGCCCAAGAATCGATTGGAAGATTATCGATCCAGTTCTTATGATGCAAGCCGAGCGGCGAATCGGCAAAAGCGACATCGCCCTTGGCAATGTGGCACCGCCTCGATCTTCAGCGGTCGTACATGCACAGCAGGTCAGCACAGGAAGACCCGAACCAAAAAACTAGACGCTTCAGGTGGCATGTCTGCCATGCCGGTGCAAGCGGTGTCACAGGGGTCCCAGACCGGAATTCTTTTCCAGTCGGGACACAGGTATGCGTGCGTAGAACTTTCCCCAACGGGGCCAATATATAGGAGATAGACCATGAAATTTTTGCCAACCACCCTTGTCGCAGCCCTCGCGCTGACGGCTGCCTCTGCCAGTTTTGCCGCTGATACTTCCGGCGCCAAAATTGCGCTGTCCAACAACTTCGCCGGCAATTCCTGGCGCCAGGCCATGCTGAAAAGCTGGGACAAGGTCACCAAGGAAGCCGTCGCCAAGGGCGTAGTGGCCGAAGCCCCCAGCTTCACCACCGCCGAGAACCAGGCCACTGAACAAGCGGCCCAAATCCAGAATCTGATTCTGCAAGGCTACAAGGCCATCGTGATCAACGCCGCATCGCCCACCGCCCTCAATGGTGCCGTGAAGCAGGCTTGCGACGCGGGTGTCACCGTGGTGTCGTTTGACGGCATCGTGTCCGAGCCTTGCGCCTGGCGCATCACGGTGGACTTCAAACGCATGGGCTCGATGCAGCTGGACTACTTTGCCAGCCGCGGCCTGAAGGGCAACCTGCTGGAAATTCGTGGCCTGGCCGGTGTGTTTGTGGATGACGAAATCCACTCCGGTGTGGTCGAAGGTCTGAAGAAGCACGCCGAGTTCAAGCAAGTCGGCAGCGTGCACGGCAACTGGACTGGTACCGTGGCGCAGAAGGAAGTGGCCGGTATTCTGTCCACCCTGCCTGCGATCTCGGTGGTGGCAACCCAGGGCGGTGACGGCTTCGGTACCGCCGAGGCTTTCAAGGCCGCCGGTCGTCCTACACCCATCATCTTCTTGGGCAACCGCCAGGACGAGTTGGCCTGGTGGGGTGAGCAGAGCAAGGCCAATGGTTACAAGACCATGTCAGCCTCCATTGCCCCCGGCTCTTCTACTTTTGCCTTCTGGGTGGCCCAGCAAATTTTGGCTGGTGCCAAGGTTCCTAAGGACCTGAGCCTGCCGATTCTGACCATCACCCAGGACCAACTGGCTGGCGCCCTCAAGAGCACCGAAGTCGGTGGTGTGTACAACGCCGAGTACTCGCAAAAGGACGTGATCGCCGCCATCGCCAAAGCGAAGTAAGAACGTGTCTGTGACGCAGCAAGAACCGCTGGTTCACGCCAAGGGACTGTGCAAGTCCTTTGGAGCGGTTCAGGCCCTGCAAGGGGCCGAGCTGCGCATCGACCGTGGCTTGTGCATCGGCGTGGCCGGGCACAACGGCGCGGGCAAGTCCACCCTGATGAACATCCTGTGCGGCACGCTGCAGCCCAGTGCCGGCAGCCTGCATCTGGATGGGCGCGACATTGTGCAGGCCGGTGCCCGCTGGGACGTGCGCGAAGCACGCCGCGTCGGCATCCGTCGGGTGTTTCAGGAACTCTCGCTGTGTGACAACCTGACACTGGCCGAGAACATGCATATTGCGTCGCCCCTGCCGGGTCGGCGCTGGCGCCAGCAGGCAGCCGCTTTGCTGATGGCCCAACTGGACCGGATCTTTCCCGGCCATGCCCTCAAGGCCAACCAGTTGGCCGGCGATCTGCCCATCGGCAAACGCCAGATGGTGGAGATTGCGCGCGCTTTTGTCGATGCCGACCACCCGCTGCGCCTGATGATTCTGGATGAGCCCACCTCCTCACTGGACCAGCGCTCCGCCGACCAGCTGCTGGACCATATCCGCCGCTTTGTGGCCCAGGGCTGCAGCTGCATCCTGATCACCCACAAGCTGGACGAAATTTTTGCCGTGGCCGACCGCGTGGTGACCATGAAAGACGGCCGCATCGTGGACGACTGCCTGCGCACGGAAACCGACCGCAGCCGCCTGGTGAGTGCCATGGGCCAAAAAGAAGACCTGGCACAGTCGCGCGAACAGCGCCACGCCGCCAGCACCGATGCGCGCGAGCTGGTGCATATTCCGGCCACCGCAGGCAGTGCCGCGATGGTGGTGCGCAGTGGTGAAGTCATCGGCTTGGCCGGCCTTGCAGGACACGGCCAGACCGCCCTGCTGGTCAAATTGTTTCGGGCCACGCAACAGCGCGCGGCCTCTGCCCACAAGGTCGATTGCAAGCTGTCCTTTGTGGCCGGTGACCGCCAGACCGACGGCATTTTTCCGCTCTGGTCTATCGCACGCAACATGAGCCAGGCCGCACTGAGCGGGCTGCAGCGCCACGGTTTGCTGGACCCGGCCAAGGAGAGCGCGCTGGTCGATGACTGGCGCGTGCGCTTAGGCTTGCGCACGGATGATGTGAATTTGCCGGTGCTGTCGCTGTCCGGCGGCAACCAGCAAAAAGTGTTGTTCGCCCGCGCCCTCAGCGCCGACGCCGGCATGGTGCTGATGGACGACCCGATGCGCGGCGTCGATGTCGGCACCAAGCAGGACGTCTACCAACTGATCCGCACCGAAGCCGCAGCGGGGCGCAGCTTCGTTTGGTACAGCACCGAGTTTGAAGAGCTGTACCACTGCGACCGGGTGTATGTTTTCAATAGCGGGCGCATCGTGGGCGAGATCGCTCGCGCCGATCTGACCGAAGAAAGAGTGGTTCGCATGTCGTTTGAGGTCGCCGCGGCATGAGCCTGACTTCCGTTTTGCAGGGGCGCCCTTTCAGTGCGTACCTGCGCGCCGCCTTGCCGGTGCTGGCTCTGGCGGGTCTGCTGGCTGCAGTGTTCTACCGCCAGCCCATGGCCATGTCTTATTTCGGCCTGAATCTGCTGCTCAACCTGGCCATTCCCGTGGCCTTTGCCACCATGGCGCAGGTGGTCATTCTGGCGGTGGGGGATCTGGACCTGTCCATAGGCACTTTTGTCTCGCTCACCGCCACCATCGGCGCCACGCTCTTACCGACCAATCCGGCACTGGCCATCGTCGTGCTGCTGGCCCTGATCGGCGTTTACGCGCTGGCCGGTGCCCTGGTCGAGTGGCGCAAGCTGCCCTCCATCGTGGTGACGCTGGGTCTGTCCTTCGTCTGGCTGGGCTGCGCCGTGTTGCTGCTGCCGGTGCCGGGCGGCAAGGCGCCGGAGTGGCTGGTCGAGGCTATGCGCTTCAAGGTGCCGCTGGCGCCGCTGCCGATCTGGGTGGCGCTGGCCACGGCCTTCATGGGCCATCTGGTGATCACACGCAGTTCCTTTGGCACCCGCATGCGCGGGCTGGGCGGCCATGCGGCGGCACTGGCACGGGCCGGGCAGTCGCTGGTGTTGTTGCGTGCGCAGGTCTATGCGTTGGCCGGTTTCTTTGGCGTGGTGGCCGGGCTGTTACTGGTCGGGCAGGCCACCTCGGCCGATGCCAACATTGCCTCGCGCTACACCCTGGTCTCGATTGCGGCCGCCATTCTGGGCGGTTGCGAATTTTCCGGCGGGCGCGTGGCGCCGGCCGGTGCCGTGGCCGGGGCGCTGACCATGACTTTGGCAGCTTCTTTCCTGACGTTTCTGAATGTGCCCTCGGACTGGCAGATCGGCGTGCAGGGCGCGATCCTGGTGCTGGTGCTGGGCATGCGTGCAGGCATTGACATGCTGGAAGGCAAAAAATGAGCAGCACCACTTTGTCCTCCGGCATGCAGGTTTGGCGCCGCAGGGCCCGCAACGCGCCCTGGCTGGGCTCGACCCTGGCCGCAGCGGCGGCCTTTGTCATCACCATTGCCAACGGCCAGATCCAGGGCATTCCGGGGCTGCTGGCGGCGGCGCTGAGTTTTTCCGCCCTTACCGTTTTGGTGGCGCTGGGTCAGATGCTGGTCATCAGCACCGGCCCCGGCAACGCCGACTTGTCCATCCCCTCCACCATCGCACTCTCCAGCGCCGTCTCCATGCTGGTCATGAACGGCAGCGATGCCATGGTGCTACCCGGCCTGCTGGCCGCCATGGGCGTGGGCGCCGCAGTGGGCTTGCTTAACTTCGGTCTGATCCGGCTGTTGCGCATTCCGCCCATCATCGCCACGCTGGCCAATTCGCTGATCGTCATGTCCTGCGCCATCTCCTTTGGCCGGGGCCTGAAGATCAAGCCGCCGCCCATCTTTATCGAGCTGGTGACGATGCGCCTTGGCGGTATTCCGCTGCTGGCCATGCTGGCGCTGGCCGTCAGCGTGCTGGTCTGGCTGGTGGTGGAGCGCACCGTGTTCGGCCGCTCGCTGTGCGCGCTGGGACAGAACGCGCGCGCTGCCGAGTTTTCCGGAGTGCGCACCGTGCGCACCTCGCTGCTGGCCTATGTCATTTGCGCGGCCCTGGCCGGGCTGACCGGCGCCCTGATCGCAGGCTTTGCCGGGGGCAACTCGCTGGACCAGGGCGATGAGTATTTGCTGCTGACGATTGCCGTGGTGGTCATTGGCGGCACCTCGGTCAGTGGCGGGCGCCCCTGCGTGCCCGGCATCTGGGGCGCGGCCCTGTTCATGTTTCTGCTGGTGGCCATGTTGAACGCGGCGGGCGCCAGCGCCGGCTTGCGCATGCTGCTCACCGGCGCCATCATCATCACCGTCATTGCGCTGGCCGGTTCCGGCTCCGAGCGCAGCTGACGCTTAACTCCAGGAGCGTGGCCTATGGACTTGGCAAGCAACTCACCCTTTGAAGTGCGCGATGCGCGCTTCCTGTCGTGCATCTTTCCGCACGAGAGCGTGCAGCAACTCTGGACCGGCGCGCGCTGGTGCGAAGGTCCGGCCTGGTTTGCCGCCCATGGCACCCTGGTCTGGTCTGACATTCCCAACAACCGCATGCTGCGCTGGGACGAGCGCAACAACACGGTGGGCGAGTTCCGCAACCCATCCAACAACTCCAACGGCAACACCGTGGACCGGCAGGGCCGCCTGGTCAGTTGCGAGCACCTCAGCCGCAGCGTCACGCGCACCGAGCACGACGGCTCGCGCACCGTGCTGGCCGACAACTGGCAGGGCCAGCGCCTGAACTCGCCCAACGACGTGGTGGTGCATTCGGATGGTTCGGTCTGGTTCAGCGACCCCGACTACGGCATCCTCAGCGATTACGAAGGCCGCCGCAGCGACAGCGAGATCGGCGCCTGCCATGTTTACCGTGTGGACCCGCACAGCGGCGAGGTCGAACGCGTCGCCGATGACTTTGACAAACCCAACGGCCTGGCCTTTTCGCCCGACGAATCCATCCTCTACATTGCCGACACCGGTGCCAGCCACCGCGCCGACGGCCCGCGCCACATCCGCAAGTTTGCCGTTGAAGGCAAGCGCCTGAAACCGCTCGGCGTGTTTGCCACATGCGGCAACGGATTGTTTGATGGTTTTCGGGTCGATGTGCAGGGCCGCATCTGGACCAGTGCCGCCGATGGCGTGCATGTCTACCACCCCGATGGCACGCTGATCGGCAAAGTCCGCATTCCCGAAATCGTGGCCAACGTCTGCTTCGGCGGCGCGAAGCGCAACCGCCTGCTGGTGTGCGCCACGTCTTCGTTGTATGCGGTCTACCTGAATACCACCGGCCTGCCTTGAGGCTGGTCTTTCCCTCCTATTTTTAGTCGCGCAAGCGCCCCATTTTTTATGTCCACTGCAACGCTTTTGCCCGCCGATTTGTATGCCGGCACCCTGGTCACCCGCATCTGGAATACCGCCGGTGTGGCCGGTCCCTCGGTCGCCGTGTTGCGAGCCGACGGAGTCTACGATTTGTCGGCCCATGTAGCGAGCATGAGCACGTTGCTGGAATCCGATAGCCCTGCCGCACTGGTCAAGAGCTACGCGGGAGCGCGCGTCGGTTCCCTTGAGGAACTGCTGGCCAATGGCGACGAGGCCACGCGCGACATCAGCAAACCCTTCTTCCTCTCACCCTGCGATTTGCAGGTGATCAAGGCGGCAGGTGTCACCTTTGCCGCCAGCATGATCGAGCGCGTGATCGAAGAAAAGGCGGGAGGAGACGCCAGCCGCGCCCAGGCCATTCGCAGTCAGGTGCTGGCGCAAATCGGCGCCGATCTTTCCGCCATCAAACCCGGCTCGCCGCAAGCGATGCAACTCAAAGCGGCGCTGCAAGCGCAAGGCATCTGGTCGCAATATCTGGAAGTGGGCATCGGGCCGGACGCCGAGGTGTTTACCAAGGCGCCGGTGCTGTCCTCGGTGGGTACGGGTAGCGCCGTCGGCATACGTGCCGATTCGCATTGGAACAACCCCGAGCCCGAGGTGGTTCTGGCCGTCAACAGCCGTGGCGTGATCCAGGGTGCGGCTCTGGGCAATGACGTGAATCTGCGCGACATCGAGGGCCGCAGTGCCCTGCTGCTGGGTAAGGCCAAGGACAACAACGCCTCCTGCGCGATAGGCCCGTTTATCCGGTTGTTTGACGACAGCTTTACGCTCGACCATGTGCGCAATGAAGTGCTGCAATTGCAGGTGACCGGCGAAGACGGCTTCGTCATGAAGGGCGTGAATTCGATGGACCAAATCAGCCGCGATCCGCTGGAGCTGGTCGAGCAAGTCATGGGCGCGCACCAGTACCCGGACGGGTTCATGCTGTTCATGGGCACGTTGTTTGCGCCCACCCAGGACCGCGACCAGGCCGGTAGTGGCTTTACCCACCACCTCGGTGACACGGTGCGCATCCAGAGCCCGCACCTGGGCGTGCTGAGCAACCGCGTGCGCCATTGCGGCGATGCCCCGCCCTGGCAGTTTGGCCTGCGCGCCTTCTTCAACAACCTGGCGGCACGCGGCCTGCTGAGCGGCGCGGGCCTGTGACATGAGCGGCGCCTCCACCCCGGTCTCGATCCGTCTGCACGCCGATGACGATGTCGTCATCACGCGCCAGCAACTGCTCTCGGGCGCGGTGCTGCCCGAAGAAGGCCTCACCATCAGCGGCCTGATCCCGCCCGGCCACAAGGTGGCGGTGCGCGATCTGGCGGCCGGTGCGCCGGTGCGGCGCTATGGCCAGATCATCGGCTTCGCCTCGCAGGCGATCCGGCGCGGCCAGCATGTGCATGTGCACAACCTGGGCATGGGCGAGTTTGAGCGCGATGCCGCGCAGGTCGCCACGCTGGATGCGCGGCCCACGCAGTTTGCGGCAGAGGCCGCCAGCTTCATGGGCATCGTGCGGCGCGACGGGCGCGTGGCCACGCGCAACTACATCGGCATCCTGACCTCGGTGAACTGCTCGGCCACCGTGGCCCGGGCCATTGCCGATCGTTTTCGCCGCGACATTTTTCCCGAGGCGCTGCAGGACTTTCCGCAGGTGGACGGTGTCATTGCTCTGACGCATGGTGCCGGTTGCGCAGTGGACTCCGAAGGCGAGGGGCTGCAGTTACTGCGCCGCACGCTGGCGGGCTATGCGCGCCATGCCAATTTTGCTGCGGTGCTGGTGATCGGCCTGGGCTGCGAGACCAACCAGATCCCGGCCTGGATTCAGGCCGAGGGCTTGGAGGCTGGGCCGGTGCTGCAGGCCTACACGATTCAGGAAAGCGGCGGCACCGCAATGGCGGTGCAGCGCGGCCTGGAAGTGGTGCGTGCCATGCTGCCTGCCGCCAACGCCGTGCAGCGCGTGCCGGTACCTGCCAGCCATCTGGTGGTCGGCCTGCAGTGTGGTGGCTCGGACAGCTACTCCGGCGTCAGTGCCAACCCCGCGTTGGGTGCGGCGGTGGACCGCCTGGTGCGCCAGGGCGGCAGTGCCATCCTGTCGGAGACGCCGGAAATTTATGGTGCCGAGCACCTGCTGGTGCGCCGTGCGCAAAGCGCCGAGGTTGGCGCCCAACTGCTGGCGCGCATTGCCTGGTGGGAATCCTATTGCCAGCGCATGGGTGCGGACATGAACAACAACCCCTCGGCTGGTAACAAAGCCGGTGGCCTGACCACCATCCTGGAAAAGTCGCTGGGTGCGGTGGCCAAGGGTGGCACCACGAATCTGGTCGAGGTGCTGGAATACGCGCAACCCGTGACCCGACACGGCCTGGTGTTTATGGACACCCCCGGCTACGACCCGGTGAGTGCCACCGGCCAAGTGGCGGGCGGTGCCAACCTGATCTGCTTTACCACCGGGCGCGGCTCGGCTTACGGTTGCGCACCGGTGCCCTCGCTCAAGCTGGCCACCAACAGCCTGCTGTGGCAGCGCCAGGAGGCCGACATCGATATCAACTGCGGTGGCATTGTGGATGGCGAATGCACGGTAGACCAGATGGGCGAACAGATCTTCCAGGCCCTGTTGCGCATGGCCTCGGGCGAGCACAGCAAGAGCGAAATCCATGGCTACGGCCAAAACGAATTCGTGCCCTGGCAACTCGGTGCGGTGACGTGACAGAGCAGCTGCGCGCAAGCTCCGCGCGGGGGCGCTGATGGCGGCAGCTCCGCATCGCCTTGCCGGTATCGGGCTGGTGTTGTGCTCCGTGCTGTGCTTTGCCGCGCTGGACACCACCACCAAGTGGGTCTCGGCCTCGGTGCCGGTGGTGATGGCGCTGTTCTTGCGCTACCTGGTGCAGGCGCTGGGCGCCACCGTCACCCTGCTGCCGCTGCGCGGGCTGGCCTTGTTGCGCACCCGGCACCCGCGCTTTCATCTGGCGCGCGGCTTGCTGCTCATCCTCAGTTCGGCGCTGGCTTTTCTCAGCCTGTCGCGCCTGCCGGTAGGCGAGTTTACGGCCGTGGTTATGGTCACGCCTTTGCTGGTCACCTTGATGGCGGCGCGCCTGCTGGGCGAGCGCGTGGCGCCGCTGCAATGGTTGTTTGTGGCCGGGGGCTTTCTGGGCACCTTGCTGATCGTGCGTCCGGGCTCGGCGGACTTCTCGTGGGTGTTGTGTCTGCCGCTGGCGCTGGTGCTGGTGAACACCGGTTTTCAGTTGCTCACCAGCCATATGACCAAGACCGAAGAGCCGATGACGCTGCAGTTCTACACCGCCTGGGTCGGCGCCTTCGCCTGCGCGCTGCCTTTGTACTGGGCCTGGACGTCCATCCACGGCATCGGCCTGTGGCTGGGCATTGTGTTTATGGGGCTGGCCAGTTCGCTCGGCCACCTGCTGCTGATCTGGTCGTTTCAGCAGGCACCGGCCTCCACCCTCATGCCCTTTATGTATGCCCAGATTGCCTTTGGCATGTTGGGTGGCTGGCTGATTTTTGACCACCGCCCCGCTGCGCTGACGGTGGGCGGCATGCTGCTGATTGCGGCCTCGGGCGTGGGCGCGGCGCTGTTCAGCGCGCGGTCCAGCGTGTTGGCGCTGGAGTCCACCGAACATTAGGGACCTCACCGTCCGCACCCTTATCGCTTTGCAAGGAAACCCATGCTGACTGTCGTTTGTGAAACCCCCGGAAATCTGCGTGCCGAGCAACGCGCGCGCCCTGTCTGTGCTCCCGGTGAGGTGCTGGTGCGGGTGCGGCGCGTGGGCGTGTGCGGCACCGATCTGCACATCTTTGGTGGCACCCAGCCCTTCCTGCAATACCCGCGCGTCATGGGCCACGAGTTTTCCGGCGAGGTGGCCGAGGCGCCGCAGGGCGGGCGTCTGGCCGTGGGCGACACGGTGTATGTGATGCCCTATTTGTCCTGCGGCCAGTGCATTGCTTGCCGTAAGGGTAAGACCAATTGCTGCGTCGCCATCCAGGTGCTGGGTGTGCACCGCGACGGCGCCTTTTGCGAATACCTGGCGCTGCCCGAACAGTTTGTGCACAAGGCGGAGGGCGTGACGCTGGACCAGGCCGCGATGGTCGAATTTCTGGCCATAGGCGCGCATGCCGTGCGCCGCGCCCAGGTGCTTGCGGGCCAGCGCGTGCTGGTGGTGGGCGCCGGGCCTATCGGCATGGCCGCCATGATTTTTGCCGGGCTGCGCGGTGCGCAGGTCACGGCGCTGGACGCGCGCCAGGATCGCTTGGATTTCTGCCTGCGCGAGCTGGGCGTGGCCGCTGCGGTCACGCTGGGCACTGATGACGAAGTGCAGTTGCGTGATGCAACCCACGGCGAATACTTCGACGTGGTGATGGACGCCACCGGCAACGCAAAGGCCATGGAACGTGGCCTGCAGTTTGTCTGCCACGGCGGCAGCTATGTGCTGATCTCGGTGGTGCAGGGCAGCATCGGCTTTTCGGACCCCGAGTTCCACAAGCGCGAGACCACGCTGCTGGGCAGCCGCAATGCCACGGCCGAAGATTTTGAGACCGTGCTGCAGGCCATGCGCGCCGGTCAGGTGCCCACTGCCGCGCTCAACACGCACCGCATGCCATTGGCCGACGTGCCCGCCGACTTTGCCCAACTGCTGGACCCGGCGCGTGGTGTGGTCAAGGCCCTGATCGAGGTCTGAGCATGTTCCAGCCCATCGTGCAGTTTGGTACCAGCCGCTTTCTGCAGGCGCATGTGGATTTGTTTGTGTCGCAAGCGCTGGCTGAAGAGGCCGGTGCCAGCCATGCGTTGGGCGGCATTACCGTGGTGCAGACCACGTCCAGCGCGCAGAGTGCGGCCCGCGTGGCGGCGCTAGCGAACGGCGCGCCCTACCCGGTGCGGGTGCGTGGGCGACAGGACGGTGCCACCATTGACCAGACGCTGTACGGCACGGCCATTCGCGGCGCGCTGCAGGCCGGCACACAGTGGCCCGAGGTGCGCCAGGCCGTGCTGCATGCGCAAGTCATTCTTTCCAACACCGGCGACACCGGCTATGCGCTGGACGTTTCCGATGGCCCGGCCATGCTGGCCCTGGATGGCGGGGTTCCGGCCAGTTTCCCGGCCAAGCTGCTGGTGCTTTTGTACGGCCGCTGGCAACAGCGCCCCGACGCGCTGCTGACCCTGCTGCCCTGCGAGTTGGTGCAGGACAACGGCGATGTGTTGCGCCAATTGCTGATCCGCCTGGCCCAGCGCTGGGGTTTGAGCCAGACTTTTGGTGTCTGGTTGCAGCAGCACTGTGTGTGGGCCAATTCGCTGGTCGACCGCATCGTCTCGCAGGCGCTGGAGCCGGTGGGTGCGGTGGCCGAACCCTATGCTCTGTGGGCAGTGCAAAGGCAGGCCGGTCTGGTCATGCCCTGTCAGCACCCCAGCATCGTGCTGACCGATGACTTGCAGCGCTACGAGCGCCTCAAGCTACTCCTGCTCAACGGCGGCCATACCTACCTGGCCGAGCGTTGGAGCGCCTTGCAACGCCCGCCCGCCCAAACCGTGCGTGAAGCCATGGCTGACAAACAGCAACGTACTGAACTGGAAGCCTTCTGGGCCGAGGAAGTGCTGCCGGTGTTTGACCTGCTGGGGCAATTGCCACAGGCGCAGGCCTATCTGGCTAGCGTGCGCGAGCGCTTTGAAAACCCTTTTCTGGAGCACCGCATCGCCGACATTTTTCAGAACCATGCGCAAAAGAAGCAGCGGCGCTTTGCACCGGTGCTGGCCCTGGCAGAGCAGCACGGTGCCACGCTGCCACTTTTGCGTATGCGCGCCGCGCTGGAAAGTGCAGAACTGCCAAGCAGATGAGGCGTCAAAAACCGCGGGTAATTACCAATCCACGTTTTGCAATGCAAACTGCCTTAATCTCAATTGGAAGATTATCGATGGCGTTCTTATGATGCAGCATCTTTGACCACCGGCCAAAGAACATCCATTCATTCAGGAGACATACAGTGAACGCACGTAGATACACCCTCAAGGCACTGGCCGCTGGTCTGGCACTCGGTTTCTCGCTCATCGCACCCGCCGTGCACGCAGAAGACAAGGGCACCGTTGGCGTGGCCATGCCCACCAAGACTTCCACCCGTTGGGTGAGCGACGGCAACAGCATGGTTGCCGCCTTGGCCGCCAAGGGCTACAAGACCGATCTGCAGTACGCGGACGATGACATCCCCAACCAGTTGGCCCAGATCGAGAACATGATCACCAAGGGCGTGAAGATGCTGGTGATTGCCTCCATCGACGGCACGACCCTCTCCAACGCGCTGCAAAAAGCCGCCGACAAGGGCATCAAGGTTGTGGCCTATGACCGTTTGATCGTCGGCAGCAAGAACGTTGATTACTACACCACCTTCGACAACTTCCAGGTCGGCGTGCTGCAAGCCCAGTCGCTCGAAAAAGCACTCGGTCTGAAAGAAGGCAAGGGCCCGTTCAACATCGAACTGTTTGGCGGTTCGGCTGATGACAACAATGCGTTCTTCTTCTACGACGGCGCCATGTCCGTGCTGCAGCCCTACATCGACAAGGGCAAGCTGGTGGTGCAGAGCAAGCAACTTGGCATGAACAAGGTATCCACCCTGCGTTGGGATGGCGCTGTGGCCCAGGCCCGCATGGACAACCTGTTGAGCGCCTACTACGGCAACAAGCGCGTGGACGCCGTGCTGTCCCCCTACGATGGTTTGAGCATCGGTATCCTGTCCTCGCTGAAGGGCGTGGGCTACGGCTCGGCTACTCAGCCATACCCCTTTGTGAGCGGTCAGGATGCGGAAGTGCCTTCGGTGAAGTCCATCATCCGCAAGGAACAGTACTCCACCATCTTCAAGGACACACGCGAACTGGCCAAGGTCACCGCCAATCTGGTGGACGCAGTGCTCTCCGGCAAGAAGCCTGAGATCAACGACACCAAGACCTACAACAACAAGGTCAAAGTGGTGCCCTCCTACCTGCTCAAGCCCGTGCCAGTGGATCTTTCCAATTACAAGGCTGTGTTGATCGGCAGCGGCTATATCAAGGAAGAACAGCTCAAGTAATCTCTATTTGGGGCTACAGTCAAAGGCCCTGTGCGCACATGCACAGGGCCTTTTTTAATTTCAATGAATAGAGACAGGCAAGGCTATGGCAGAACCCATTCTTGAAATGCGTGGCATCAAAAAGTCCTTCCACGGTGTACGCGCTTTAAGCAACGTCAACTTGAGCGTAATGCCGGGCGAGATTCACGCCATCGTGGGTGAAAACGGGGCCGGTAAATCGACCCTGATGAAGGTCCTCTCCGGTGTCTATCCGGAAGGTGACTTCGAAGGCCAGATCAAATTCCTGGGCCAGGACTGCCACTTCAAAGGCATCGCCGACAGCGAGCACAAGGGCATCATCATCATCCACCAGGAGTTGGCGCTGGTGCCTCTGCTGTCGATTGCCGAAAACATCTTCCTCGGCAACGAGCAGGCCACCGCCGGTGTCATCAACTGGACCACCTCGTTTGTAAAAACCCAGGCCCTGCTGAAAAAGGTCGGCCTGAAAGAATCGCCTAACGCGCTCATCACCAACCTGGGTGTGGGCAAGCAGCAGCTGATTGAAATTGCCAAGGCTTTGTCCAAGGAAGTCAAACTGCTGATCCTTGACGAGCCCACCGCCAGCCTGAACGAGACCGATAGCGATGCCTTGCTGGAACTGCTGCTCGACCTGAAGCGCCACGGCATCACCTGCATCCTGATCTCGCACAAGCTCAACGAAATTTCCAAAGTGGCCGACAGCATCACCGTGCTGCGCGATGGCGCCACCGTGGCCACGCTGGATTGCACCGCCGGCAAGATCAGCGAAGACACCGTGATCCGTCACATGGTGGGCCGCGAGATGGCGGACCGCTATCCCAAACGCACACCCGACATCGGCGACAAGGTCTTTGAAGTGAAGAACTGGAAGGTGCACCATGAAGTGCACCCGGAGCGCGTGGTCATCAAAGGTGTGGACCTGCATGTGAACCGGGGTGAGATCGTTGGCATTGCCGGCCTCATGGGCGCCGGCCGCACAGAACTGGCCATGAGCATCTTTGGCAAGACCTATGGCCGAGACATCAGCGGCGAAGTGTTTTTGCATGGCAAGAAGGTCGACACCGGCACAGTGCAAAAAGCCATCAACAACCGCATTGCCTATGTCACCGAAGACCGCAAGGGCTACGGTCTGGTGCTGGAAGAAACCATTGCCTGGAATACCACGCTGGCGAATTTGAAAGAAGTTTCAAGCAACACCGTGATCGATGAGGGGCGCGAATTCAATGTGGCAGAAGACTACCGCCGCAAGCTCAATATCCGCAGCCCCGATGTGTTTGCGCGCGTCGTCAATCTGTCGGGCGGCAACCAGCAGAAAGTGGTGCTGGCCAAATGGCTGTTCTCCGACCCCGAAGTGCTCATCCTGGATGAGCCCACGCGCGGCATTGACGTCGGGGCCAAGTACGAGATTTACACCATCATTGCGCAACTCGCAGCCGAAGGAAAATGCGTGCTGATGATTTCCAGCGAGATGCCCGAACTCTTGGGCATGTGCGACCGCATCTGCGTTCTCAACGAAGGCGCGTTTGTCGCCG
>CAIQYP010000096.1 GCA_903876045.1 uncultured beta proteobacterium
GCTTGCACGCTGCACCCGCTGCCGCGCAGGCAGCCGTGGGCGTAAAGCCCGAGGATGTGATGGCCACGCTGGAAAAGCTGGCTGACCTGAAGGGTAAAGGCATCCTGACGCAGGAAGAGTTTGACGCCAAGAAGGCAGAGCTTTTGAAGAAACTGGTCTAGCCCTTTTCCGCAGGGCGTGGCCACCGTTAACACCCAACGCAGCTACCGGGCGCCTTGCCCGGGCTGTGGTGCGCCGGTAGATTTCCGCAGTGCCCAATCCACCCATGCTATTTGCGCGTATTGCCGCAGCATGGTGGTGCGCGAGGGCGAGGTGCTCAAACGTATTGGCAAGATGGCCGAACTATTTGACGACCACAGCCCGCTGCAGTTGCAGGCCTCGGGCACATGGAATGGCCAGGGCTTCACACTGGTGGGTCGTTTGCAATACAAGTATGGCGAGGGCACCTGGACCGAATGGAACGCGCTGCTCTCCGATGGCAGCAGTGCCACCCTGAGTGAAGACAACGGCGCCTACGTGTTCAGCCTGCCGCTGCCACAGCAAGCGGTGGCGCCGGCGGAGGTGTTCCGCATCGGGGCTGGCACTGCCATTAATGGCCAACCTTTTAGCGTGGCCTCCAACCAGCAGGTGGCGCTCATTTCCGCGCAGGGCGAACTACCGCATCTGCCGGAACTGGGGCGCAACTTTGCAATGGTTGAGTTGCGTAGCCAGAGTGCCGATGCGCGCACTGCCGCCGAGGTGTTGAGCATTGACTACGGCCGCACGCCGCCGCAGATCAGCAAAGGACAGACGGTCTTGCTGGACGACCTGAAACTCAGCGGGTTGCGCGATGCATCGGGAAAAGAAGAGAAGGGGCGTTCTTTTAACTGCCCCAACTGCGGCGCGTCACTCAGCCCGCTCATGGCCACCACGCAAAGCATGACCTGCAGCGCCTGCCACAGCATCATCGACCTCTCGCAGGGTGTGGCTGGCGAACTCAAACACGCTACGCAGGACGAACCGGTACAGCCGCTGATTGCGCTGGGCAGCAGCGGCATGCTACAGGGCGCGGAGTGGCAGGTGGTGGGCTACCAACACCGCATGGGCCATGACCCTGCCGACCCCGACGAGCATTTCGGTTGGGACGAGTACCTGCTCTTCAACAGCAAGCGCGGCTTCACTTTTCTGGTGGACAGCACGGAGGGGTGGAGCGTGGTCAAGCCGGCCACTGGCGCGCCGGTGGTCAGCAGCAACGGGCAAAGCGCCACCTATCTGGGTACGCGTTATCTGCTGAAGGAAAGTTACCAGGCAGAGACCAACTATGTGCTGGGCGAGTTTTATTGGCAGGTGAGCCGCGGGCAGCGCACCTCCAACCGCGACTATGCCAATGGCAAAAGCCTGCTGTCCATGGAGCAATCTGCGCAAGAGTTAACCTGGTCGGTAGGGGGGCAGATCAGTAGCGATACCGTGGCCCAGGCCTTCAAGCTACAGGACAAAAAAGAACTCTTGCAGCGTGCCGATGTCAAACCCTTTGCCGCCAGCGGTGGCTTCTGGTTGCGTCCGGACTTTTGGGTTTTTGTGGTGATCGTGCTGATCATGCTGTCGGTTACCACGTGCTCCAGCAACTGCGATCCTGCGGTGCAGGATTGCAGCAACTACGTTGCCGGCCGCACCGCAAGCGGCTCTTTCGGCGGCTTTTCTACCGGCGGCGGACACAAGTAGTTAACAAGTCATTGACAAGTAATTATTGCGGCCGGCCCAGTGCGGCCCCGATGTGCCGCTTAACGGTTGGCAACCACCGTGGGGTAACGTGGCACCGCCGTATTTAGGTTGCGTTGTGTCAAGAATTGCCGGATGCGCAGCGCATCGAGCATGCGACTGGAGCCTGCATTTGAATTTAACAAGACCAGCGTCGCCTGCCTGCCCGCCTGCTTGATTCGCATGATCAGGCAATGCCCTGCCTCGTTGGTAAAACCGGTCTTGGACAACAGCACGTCCCAACCATTGGCACCCACCAGACGGTTGGTGTTGTGGATGGTTCTGCTGCGGCCGTTCATGGTGATCTGGTCTTCCTTGTCGGTGGTGATGGCCACAATTTCCGGATATTTGGATGCGGCCACGGCCATCTTCGCCAGGTCGGCGGCGGTGGAGGTGTTTTCGGGTGAAAGCCCGGTGGGCTCCTTGATGACCGTGTTGGTCATGCCCAGTGCGTGCACCTTGGTGGCGATGGCCTGTATCAGCGCGGGCTCGCCGCCGGGATAGGTGCGTGCCAGCGCTGCAGCGGCGCGATTGTCGGAGGACATCAGCGCCAACTCCAGGATTTTGTGGCGTGGCAGGGTGGTGCCCACGGGAACGCGCGACCTGCTGTGCTTGAGCAAGTCCACGTCTTCATTTTCAATGGAGATTTTTTCTTCCATGTCGGGCTTGCTGTCCAGCACCGCCATGGCGGTCAGCAGTTTGGTCAGGGAGGCAATGGGAACGATGGCGTCGGCATTTTTTTCCATGACGACCTGACCGGTTTCGTCGCTGATCACAATGGCGTGTTCTGAGCGCAGGGGCAGCGCATGGCCAGTGGAGGCGGCGAGGCACGTCGCGATGATGCAGGCCTGGAGAAAACGTGAAAACATGAATGCAGAGTCTTTATATAGGTGTGGCTACAGCGTCGGTTGCCACACGTATGTTGCAACCGACGCTGAAAGTCGATGCGCGGATTTGAACACGACTCCGCATTCATTTTTCTGACTTAACGCGTACCCAGGAGATTTTTCAGGCGATCGAGCAAGTCGAGGTCGATGGCGGGCTTGGCCGCGCTGCCCTGGAATTCGTCATACACCCAGTCACCTTGCTGCTGTGAGACGCCCGGTGGTTGTGCCATGGGATAGGGTGGTTTGCCTTTCAGGGCCACGCCCATGTAGTCCATCCAGATCGGCAGCGCCAGCGTGGCGCCAAACTCGCGCCCACCCAGAGACTGCGGCTCGTCATAGCCCATCCATGCCACGGCGGTGACGGGGCCGGCAAAGCCCGCAAACCAACCATCCACCGCATCGCTGCTGGTGCCGGTTTTGCCAGCCAGATCGGAGCGGCCGAGCTTTTGGGATGCGGCGGCTGTGCCGCTCACGGTCACCTCGTGCAACAGGCTGGTGGTGACGAAGGCGTTGCGCGCATCCAGCACACGGTCGGCCTCCTGCGCCTCGGGCACCGGTTTGGCTTCAAACAACACGACGCCACGCGTGTCCACCACTTTCTGGATCAGGTAGGGGTTGATCTGGAAGCCGCCATTGGCAAACACGGAATAGGCACCTGCCATTTGCAACGGCGTGACCGAACCCGTGCCCAAGGCCAGGGTGTAGTTGACCGGGTGCTTGGCGGGGTCCAGGCCAAAGCGCGGCAGAAAGTCATGCGCAGCTTGCGGCGTGATGGCGCGCAACAGGCGCACGGCCGCCACGTTCTTGGACTGGGCCAGCGCGCGGCGCAGGGTGATGGTGCCTTCATACACATCGTCATCGTTCTGTGGCGACCAGGGTTGGCCGCCGGTCTCGGCGCTGCTCAGGGTCAGCGGCGCATCGTTGACCTGGGTGGCGGGCGAGTAACCCTGCTCCAGTGCTGCGGAGTAAATAAAGGGCTTGATGGACGAGCCGGGTTGGCGCCAGGCCTGCGTCACGTGGTTGAACTGGCTGGCGCCAAAGTCAAAGCCACCCACCAGCGCGCGATAGGCTCCAGTCTGGTTGTTGAGCGACACAAAGGCCGCGCCCACACTCGGTAACTGGGTGATGGCCCAACGGCCCTTGGCGTCTTGCTGCACCCGGATGATGGCGCCAGGTTTGAGCTTGAGTGCCGCAGGGGCTTTGGGCGCCAATGCTGCCGCTGCCCAGCGCAGGCCATCCGCACTCAGCACCAATTCATCGCCATTAGCCAGCAGCGCGTGTACAGCCTGAGGGCTGACCGATGTGGCTACGGCCGCCAGCATCTTGTCGCTGGCCGGGTGTTGTTGCAGCGTCGTTTCGATTAGTTTCAGGCGCTCTGTGGCGTTGGCGGGCAAGTCCACAAAGGCTTCTGCCCCGCGGTAGCCATGGCGCTGGTCATAGGCCAGCACATTGCGGCGCACCGCGTCATAAGCGGCATCCTGCTCGGCGTTGACCAGGGTGGTGGTGACGTTGATGCCACGGGTGTAGGCCTCGTCCTTGAACTGGGCAACCATGGCAAGGCGCACCATTTCGGCGGCGTACTGGGCGTGGTTGCTGTAACTCTGGCCATCCATGCGCACATGCAAGTCTTCCTTCTGGGCTTGTGTGAACTGGGTTTCGGTGATGTTGCCCAGATCGCGCATGCGCTTCAGTACCAGCCGTTGACGTGCTTGCGCACGCTTGGGGTTGACCACCGGGTTCACCGTGCTGGGCGCTTGCGGCAAACCAGCCAGCATGGCCGCCTGGGCAATGCTTAACTCCTTAAGGGGCTTGCCGAAGTAGATGCGCGCCGCGCTGCTGAAACCATAGGCGCGCTGCCCCAGATAGACCTGGTTCATGTACAACTCCAGAATCTGGTCTTTGCTGAGCGTGCGCTCAATCTTGTAGGCCAGCATGACCTCGGTGAGCTTGCGCGAAAACACCTTTTCTTTGGTCAGATAAAAGTCACGCGCCACTTGCATGGTGATGGTCGATGCGCCTTGCTTGAGGCCACCGGTCAGGTCGGCAATCACGGCGCGCGCCACGCCTTTGAAGTCAACACCGCCGTGCTCGTAAAAGCGCGAGTCTTCAATCGCCAGCAACGCCTGTTTCTGGATCAGCGGGATGTCCTTGATTGCCATGAACTCGCGCCGCTCCTGGCCGAACTCGCCAATCAGCACGCCCTCGCTGCTGAAAACGCGCAAAGGGGTTTTGGGTCGGTAGTCGACCATGGCGCTCAGATCGGGCAGGTCCAGCAGATTGGCTGCAAGCGCCGGGTTCAAAGCCAGGCTGCACAACAACAAGGAAAGAAACGGGAAGAGGGGAGATTTTTTCAAGATGGCAGAGTCTATGCCAGCGGCCTCACTGGGTGGGGCAGCGCATGCAGGGTGCAGGTGCAAGCGGTTCAGGCCGCGAAGTCTTCCAGATCGCGCGGGTCAGGTTGGGGCAACTCGCGTGAGCGCTTGATCAGCAGTGCCACCAGCGCCGAGGCCGCCACTGACCCTTGCAACAGTGGGGATGACGTCAGCACGTGGCTCAGGCTGGTAACTGCATGCACGCTGACTTGCTGCACATAGATGGTCAGCGCCATGATTTGTTTCGAATCCACCTTCTGCACCAAATCTGGCTGTATCGCCCAATTTCGGGTCAGTGCCAGGTTGGTAAATGCGCCATTGCACACCGTGGCCAGCGAGAGCAGTCCCAAGGGCTTGAGCAATTGCTCCAGCATGCGGCTCTTCAGGGGTGGCGGTGCCTCGGCATACACGCGCCCTAGCAACGCTGGAACCGGGTCGACGCCCTCGGGTACGGGTGGTTGGGCAGATAGCGGAGTCATGGTGTATCGTGCTAAGCATTGTTCTTGACGCCATCATGGCGCGTTTTCATGTCAGCGTAGTGACCTGAAAGTAAACGTTTGTAAGCGGGCAGTTCTCACTGAAAGGATGCATCATGGAATGGATGAAACCGGGAGTCCTGTTGGGCTCCATCGTGTTCGCGATAGCAGGCGTGCTGATTTTCTGGATCAGCTTTCTGGTGATCGACAAACTTACACCCTATAACCTTTGGGAAGAAATAGTCGAGAAGCAGAACAAGGCCTTAGCCATGGTTGTTGCCGCCATGTCGTTAGGCATCTGCATCATCGTCGCTGCCGCAATTCATTGAGTTGATTTCGGGACGGCTATCTGAGCCTAAGGCGAGCCATATTTCGCAAACCGCTAAATCCGCGCTGGATAGTGCGGAGAATGCGTCACATTAATGACATGTTGGCGATTCATACTGAATAATTAGCCTATTTTGTTTGTATTGGTGTTAATTGGTACAAATTAATAGATTTTTATTCTTATAAAGAGTCGGGAAACCGACCACCCCAAATCCATGCATACAAGCACCCTTGGCGCAGCGGCGCCGGCAACCAGTTCACGTCCTAATATCGACCAGAAAGTGGGGCCTGCTGGCGCCATCATCTTTGTTGGCCTGCTAGCCATCGGCCTTTTATTTACCAGCTATAGCCTGTTCGCCGATATTCAGCAGTCCGGACCGGAGGCGACCACGCTGTTCCCCTACTTTCTGCTGGGCGTGGCTTTGATAATTGCGCTGGGTTTTGAGTTTGTCAACGGCTTCCACGACACGGCCAATGCGGTTGCCACGGTGATCTACACCCATTCGCTGCCGCCCAATTTTGCGGTGCTGTGGTCCGGCTTCTTCAACTTTCTGGGTGTGTTGATGTCCAGTGGTGCGGTGGCCTTTGGCATTATTTCGCTGTTGCCGGTGGAACTGATATTAAAGGTCGGTTCAGGTGCAGGTTTTGCCATGGTTTTTGCACTGCTGATCGCTGCCATTTTGTGGAATCTGGGCACTTGGTGGCTGGGTCTGCCAGCCTCGTCCTCGCACACCTTGATTGGTTCCATCATCGGCGTTGGGGTGGCCAACGCTTTGATGCATGGCCGCGAAGGTACGGCTGGTGTCGATTGGGCGCAGGCCACCAAGGTCGGCTATTCGCTGCTGCTATCGCCAGCCATCGGCTTCTTTGTATCGGCACTGCTGCTGCTGATGCTGCGCAAGTTGGTAAAGAATAAGGAACTGTATGCCGAACCCAAAGGCAACAAGCCCCCGCCCTTGTGGATTCGTGGCTTGCTGGTGCTGACCTGCACCGGCGTATCCTTTGCGCACGGCTCCAACGACGGACAAAAAGGCATGGGCCTGATCATGCTGATTCTGGTGGGCACGGTGCCGATCACCTACGCGCTCAACCGTTCTATTCCGCTGGATCAAGTGACTCAGTTTGTGGCCGTGGCCCAAGTGACGCAGCAAGCTCTGGTTAAAGACTTCCCTCTGGCAGCACCTGTTGATTCGCAGCAGACGCTTTCGGACTTCCTGCGCACCAAACAATACGGCCCTGAAGTCGGCCCGGCGCTGGCGCATGTGGTGGGCGATATTGGTGAGCAAGTGCGCTCTTCCAAGACGCTGGACAAGGTGCCAAACGCCGTTGTGGGCAACGTGCGTAACGACATGTATCTGACCAGCGAAGCTATCCGCGTGCTTGCCAAGACGGACGAATTCAAGCCCAGCCCGGTCGCTCGTGAAAACCTCGTGGCGTTCAAGAAGGGTGTGGACAGCGCCACCAAATTCATTCCGGTCTGGGTCAAGGTGGCGGTGGCCATTGCACTGGGCCTGGGCACCATGGTCGGCTGGAAGCGCATCGTTGTAACGGTGGGCGAGAAGATCGGCAAGACGCACCTCACCTACGCGCAAGGCGCATCTGCCGAACTGGTAGCCATGGTGACCATTGGTGCGGCCGACATGTATGGGCTGCCTGTATCCACCACCCACGTGCTTTCGTCCGGCGTGGCCGGCACGATGGCTGCCAACAAATCGGGCCTGCAATGGAGCACCATTCGCAACCTGCTGATGGCCTGGGTGTTGACCATGCCAGTTGCCATGTTGTTGTCCGGCGGGCTCTACTGGTTCTTCTCGCAGGTATTTTGATTGGTGCCCGGGGCAGCGCCCCGATAATGGTTGAACCCGTGGCGCAGGCCACTATTCAGCCATTTCTCTTTGACCTCACCTGATCACAAGCCGGGCCCCAGCCCCGTAGAACTGGCGCTGCTGACATCGGTCTTTGTCGTCTCGGCCTGCGGGCTGGTGTATGAGTTGGCCGCCGGGGCGCTGGCCTCGTATTTGCTGGGCGATTCGGTGCTGCAGTTTTCCACGGTGATCGGGGCTTACCTGTTTGCCATGGGTGTGGGCTCTTACCTTTCGCGCTTTCTGGAGCGCCAGCTTAGCGCCCACTTTTTGCGCATCGAGCTGCTGGTGGCGCTGGCCGGTGGTGCCATGCCGGTGCTGTTGTTTGTCGCCCATGCGGCGCTGCCCAACTCCTTTCGCTTTGTGCTGTACGCCATGGTCACGCTGGTGGGCATTCTGGTCGGGCTGGAGATTCCGCTGGTGATGCGCATGCTGAAGAAAAACGTGGCCCTCAAAGATTTGGTGTCACAAGTTCTTACGTTTGATTACTTGGGCGCATTAGCGGTGTCGATTGCCTTTCCGCTGGTGCTGGTGCCCAACCTCGGGTTGGCGCGCACCGGCCTGCTGTTCGGGCTGATGAATGCCGGTGTTGCGCTGTGGGCGCTCTGGTTGTTTCGGCATGAATTGCGGCACCTTGGCTCCCACGCTACGGCTTGTTTTGCCACGCTGGCCTTGCTCACCGGCGGCATGGTCTGGGCCGATCACATCACCACCTGGGCCGAGGACAAGTTGTACCAGGACCATGCGGTGATTGCTGTCAGCACGCCGTACCAACGCATCGTCGTTACCAATTCGCCCGGCGAAGGACGGCTGGGTTTGCGCCTGTTTCTGAACGGCAATCTGCAATTCGCAGAGCGTGATGAATACCGCTACCACGAGGCATTGGTGCATCCGGCGATGGCCGCTTTTGCCGAAGGGGCTGCGCCGAGAAAAGTGGCGGTGCTCGGCGGTGGCGACGGCATGGCGGTGCGCGAGATTCTGAAATACCCGGGCGTGGAAAGCGTCACGTTGGTTGAGCTGGACCCGGCCATGACGAAGCTCTTCACCGACGAGCCCATGCTGGCAAAGTTGAACGCACATGCGCTGTCTTCGCCTAAAGTAAAAATCGTTAACACCGATGCCTTTGGTTATCTGGAGCATTCGGACGAAGTTTTTGATGTGTTGGTGGTGGACTTCCCCGACCCCACCAACTTCTCTATCGGCAAGCTGTTCACCAATTCCTTTTACGCGCTGTTGGACAAACATTTGGCAGCCAGCGGTTACGCGGTGATACAAACTACCTCGCCTTTGGTGGCCCGCAAGAGTTTCTGGACCGTGGTGCACACCATCGAATCTGTCGGCCTGACCGCCACGCCCTACCACGCCCATGTGCCCAGCTTTGGCGAATGGGGCTTTGTGATTGCCAGCCGCAGGCCCTATCACCTGCCAAAAACGCTGCCCGCAGGCTTACGGTTTTTGAACCCTAAAAGCTTGCCCCTGCTGTTCGACTTTGCGCAGGACATGGATGCCGTGCCCACCGAGATCAATCGCCTGTCGAATCAGGTGTTGGTGACCACCTATGAAGAAGAGTGGGGCCGTGTTGCGCACTAAGGGCTGGCCGGGCTTGCAGCGGCGCAGCGTGTTGAGCGCGGGCGCGGCTTCGCTGCTCGGTGCCTGTAAACCCTGGCTCGATGCAGACCCGGGCAGCGACCACATTACTGGCGGCTTCACCGGCATCAACGAGGCGCGTGGCCACCTGCTGCGCGACACCAAGACCTGGCCCGCACCCGCCGTGCAGCGCAAAACGCGGGTGCTGATTGCAGGTGGTGGTGTCGCTGGCCTGGCCGCGGCACGTGCCTTGCGTCTGCGCGGCATGAACGACTTTGCACTGCTGGAATTGGAAGACGAAGCCGGTGGCAACTCCCGGGGTGGCAGCGTGGCAGGGGTTGCCTGCCCGCTGGGTGCGCACTACCTGCCGCTGCCGGGTGACGATGCGCCCGAGGTGCAGGATCTGCTGGAAGAGTGGGGCCTGCGCCAACGCGTAGCGGGGCGTTGGGAATATGACGAGCGCGCAATGTGCCATAGCCCGCAGGAACGGCTGTTTTTCAACGGCGCCTGGCAGGAGGGCTTGCTGCCGGTGCAGGGTGTGGGCGAAGAGACGCTGGCGCAATACCGCCGCTTTGCCGCCCTGGTGGAGGCTGCACGCCATGACGCGCGTTGGAGTATTCCGGCGTTTCGTTCAGCGCAAACGCCCTTCAAACAAACGTTGGCCGCCATCACGTTTGACACCTATCTGCAGCAGCACGAACTCACCGATGTGCACCTGCGCTGGTATCTGGACTACTGCTGTCGCGATGACTATGGAGCCGGGCTGGAGAGCGTATCGGCCTGGGCCGGCATCCATTATTTTGCCAGCCGCCACGGCTTTCATGCGCCGGGCTATGAAGCAGCAGAGCGCGAGGGCTTGCTGACCTGGCCCGAGGGCAATGCCTGGCTGACACGGCGCATGGCAAGCCCGTTGGCTGAGCGCCTGCATACCGGGCAAATCGTCCTGCGCGTGGAGCAAGTCAAGCATGGTGTGGAGGTGGATGCCTTCAACACGTTCACGCAACAGATGGAGCGTTGGCAAGCCGAACAGGTGATCGTGGCGTTGCCGATTTCCGTGGCCGCGCGTATCGTGCGCAACCCGCCCGCCTTCCTCATGCAAACGGCCGCTCGCACCGTGCAGGCACCCTGGTTGGTCGCCAATATTCATATCGCCAGGCCCTTGTTTGATCGGCCCGGTCCGGCGCCCAGTTGGGATAACGTGATCTATGGCGATGCAGCGAGCGCACCCGGTCTGGGTTATGTCGATGCCATGCACCAAAGCCTGCTGCCGGTGCCCGGTGCCACTGTACTGACGCACTACCGGGCGCTAGGCAATGTGGTGGGTGGCCCCGTCAAAGGGCGCGAACAATTGCTGCAAAGACCATGGGTGCAATGGCGCGACGACATGCTGCGCGAACTGTCTGTGGCACACCCGGACCTACTGCGCAAAACCACCCGCATTGACATCACCCGCTACGGCCACGCGATGGCCATTCCCGTGCCCGATGCACAAGGGCGCGCAGCGCAAGTGCCGCCGTCCTTTGGACGCATCCGCTTTGCCCACAGCGACTGGGCTTCGTACTCGGTGTTTGAAGAGGCGTTTACTCTGGGGCATCTGGCGGGTTCCTAGTGCTTCCCACTTGCGTTAAAAATGGGCCAGAATGAAACCAACAAGGTTTCACGTATATCCACACGCACCTTCGGCTTTGTCTTTGTTCGGGAGCATTCGATTCGATCCTAGGGGTTTCGTCGCGAAGGTATCAGTTCAAGGCTAAGAAATTCTTGCTAGTTATAAGAGTCCATGTCGCCACCAATGCGTCACGCGCATTCCTTCTGGTGGGGTGGGAACGCCCCGCAGGCCTCACCGACCGATCAGCTGAATACTCCAGAACGCCAGGAAGCCGCCAAACAGGACCAGCGTCGCGATGGGCTTCTCTTCCACCTCATGGGCCTCGATCAACAGCTCTTCGGTGACCAGATAGAGCAACGCCGCCGCACTGAATGCCAGCGTGCCGCCGATGACGGCATGCGAGGCGCCCGTTAAAAGGGCGCTACCCAAGACCGAGAACACGAGAACGGTGACACCCAATGCACCCGACAGGGCAATGATGCGCCGCCCTGAAGTTGCGCTGGATGCCAGCGCCAAACCGAGAAAAAGCAACTCGACCGAGAGACCCAGAGCCAGAATAGTGCCAGTCTGACCACCCGCTGCAAAACCTGCACCAATGATGAAGCCATCGGTGGCTACATCAATAAAGGTTGCGAGCAGCAAGCCGCTACCCATGCCAGCTGCAACACCACTTAGCTGGGCCTGATGCTCCATGCGCATGGTCCAAAGCTTGATTCCATACATGAACAGGCTACCCAGGGCAAAACAGGCAATCAACACCAAAGCAGGCGCGTGTTCTCGTTCAATTTCGGGCAGTAGCTCGACCGCCAGCGCTGCCAGCACCACACCCGCTGCAAAGTGCTGGATCAAACTGCGCGCCTGGTGATTGGGCGTCCATACGGCGGCCAGCACGCCACCCAGTAGTGCGACCACTGCGGGTATCGCCATGATCAGGAAATCGTGTGTTGTCATGCAATAAGTCCAGGTTAATAAACTGTCACCACAATGGGCCGGAGTAGCTTGCATCCTATGCAGGTTACCTTTTCACAGCCTTAAGGAATTCCATGAAGTGCCCCGTATGTGCGACGCCAGATTTGTTGATGACTGAGCGCCAAGGAATCGAAATTGACTACTGCCCGCAGTGTCGAGGCGTTTGGCTAGACCGCGGCGAACTCGACAAGATCATTGAGCGCAGCACAAGGGATGCGGCACCCATTGCCAGCGCCACCGCACCGTAAGCCGCACCGTCGATGCAACCGATGCCTCCCGTGCAGACATCGCAACCCTACCAACAAGCGCCGCAGCCTTATTACGACCAGCGGCACGGCCATGACGATAAGCATGGCCACGACAACAAGCACGGCTACGACAGCCATGGTTATCCACGCAAGAAGTCGGTGTGGCAGGAACTATTCGACTAACGCGCCGGCTGCCTCAGTCGTCACCGTGGCCACCGCCGCCACCTTCACGACCTTCACCTCCCTCGCCACCCTCGCCACCCTCGCCATTGGCGCTGCGGTGGCAGCGCACACAGTTATCCAAATCGCGGATGCCCTCGTCGCGGTGCTCACGCAGAACGTTCTGCACCGTGTGCTCATGGCAGCCATAGCAGGTGTAACGGCTGTAATCATTGTTGACGTGGCAGGTGACGCACTCCGCGTTGTGGTCTTTGTCCAGCACAAATGACTTTTCGTGGTCAAAGCTGGCGGGCTTCCAGGCGTTTCGCGAATGGCACTGGCTGCAGTAGCATTGATGGTGCACCGCGTGAACCAGCCATGTTCGTTGCAACTGGATCGGATGGGTAGTCGGGTAATTCGGATTTATAAGTTCAGACAATCAAAGCCGTTGCTATCTCGTAGTCGATCAATTCAAACAATTTTCTTGACTGCATTTCGCAAGTCGTGGCCAGCATCATTCAATACCTCCTTGATATCTCCCAAGCGCTTCTGCACTTTGCCTTCGGTCTGCAACATGGCCCCTTTAACTTGCTGCTTGGTACTGCCTACCAACGCACCTGCCTCCCTCTGCACCTTGCCCACGACATCTTTAGCGCTGCCCTTGATTTGGTCTTTGTTCATGTGCTTTCCTGGAAAGTAAATTTGTAGCGTAGGGAAGAAAATGCATGCCGTCCGTACGCCTGCACACCCAGCCAATCTGATCAACGGTTACCTGGTTTCAGTGCTGAAGCTCTGATACTTCAAGGTAGGCTAGCGCCTGGGAATTGATGTTGCTTTTACAACTGTCAAAACCGACTTTTCTGGTCTGACACGACTTCGAAAGCCGAATGAATGCGGATTTGTGGTGCCACCAATAATTGCAACCCTGAATTCCGATAGGTGCCCTGGTGGCTAGATGGTCTCGTCGGCACGATCAGGTCCAGCTCAGTTAATCTGCCGTTAATCTTGCGCACCCATGATTGCATCCGAGTCTTTATCAGCTCCCGCGTTTCTTCCCTTACGCGGCCACAGCAATGTGGTTCAGACCCAGCCTAGTGCTGGGTTTTCTTTTAGCCAGCGGCCTCAAACGAGATTGCCGATGCCGGCTGCAAACTTAGCCTCTGAAATGCTAATGATTTTCAATCTAATAAATTTGCAGACCGAGCCGATTGATGATCTCCTGGATTTGGTGACTCGCTCTGTCACCAAATAAATATTCCTCACAGGCGTAAAGCGCCTTAAAGGCGCCATTCACAAACAACTCGCGCGTGTTTTCACCCGGATCGTTCAAGTAAGTCAAAGCCTCTACCAATTGTCTTTCGAGGAGTAGCTGCAACGCTACTCCTCGACGGTGCGTCTCCAACTGCAACTTTAAGTCTCTGTTTTCTGCCCATGGAAAAACCAGGTTCATCCATTGCGGTCTTGCCCCAGGACTCGGTGTTTGGGCCACTTCCATTCGAGAGGCGCGCATAACAACACCGGACTGCTCACGAATGAAGAGCTCAACCAGTTCAAGCTCATGCTCTGAGAACGGTACTGTGGGCATCTTGAGTGGGGTCGAATTTATATTGGTATGAAGGTGAGACTTGACGAAAGCACATCAACGATGCGCGGACACATGCCAGGCAACACCCTCGGGAATCAATGCCGATGGCATCACACAGGTATTCGCGAAACGCCAAGAAACAATGTAAACAGAATGATCAGTGGTTGGCTCGAAATGGTCTAGTCCGGCCAGGAATTGTTGCTGCAATGCCGCGCTGTAATGCAACAACTGGTCACTCCACCGTTGCATCACAAGTTGCAAATGCGTTTGATTGAGACCCGGTCGTAACACCACCTCAAGACATTCGACTGTTAACCAGTCTTTGGGGATTCCATTTCTGCGCACAGTATCCGAAAGTACGAGCTGTGCCAACTCCAGAGTATTTAGACTTTCATGCCGCGTCGTATCAAAATTCGTCGAAGGTCCGTTATCACCTGTGATACCGAGCTTGGGCAATAGCCCCTTTTTGATTGATTCAAACATCGTGCAACTTCTTCTACTCGAGCTGACCAAATTGTGACGGGCTTGCCAGATTGAGATGCCCTTTGAAAAGCGAAGTGATGTCGCGAAGGATCAGATTTGCTGTGCTTTGGTCTTGAGAAGCCGCAATGGCATGCAACAGTTCCGGGCGCAAGTACCAAAGGGCTTCCAGGTCACTTGCAAACCTCAGGGCGCCTTCTAAAGCCAAACAATGGTCCTCATCACAGTGTGCCGCCAATGCATTCAACATTTCGATGCGGATTCGCTCCAGTCGGACGGCACCTGCATCCGGCGACCTACTTAGGAACCCCCAAAAGCTGTTTTTCTTGCGCATGTCTCCACTCATTGAAAAAAGTATTTAGCCTTAATATAGGCATCGAGCGATTGGAATTGCGCAAGATTTCTTACTGCCAAATTAAATTGAGGCGGCATTCGCTGGGAAAGTTGGTAAATGCCATTGCCATGGCCGACAGCACAAAGGCCAGATTGTCGTACGTGGCTTTTTAGGTCACCAAGGCGCGGGTGTGGAACTATTGGTTCCGAATGAAACCCAACAAAGCATCGCCCACAGTTAGATCTTCGCTATGAATCGAATAGACCTCCGACATATGGCTGTGCGCACTGAAATCAGCCGGGTAGAATTTTTTGCCTGCCTTGTGTAAGCCCTGACGTAACAACTCCCCTTGTGCCTTGTAAGCAGGAGGGTCAATCTCTGCGGAGCCCACCCACAACGGCACTGAGGTAGCTATCAGTCCATCCAACGAGGAGCGCCGAGCGTACTGTTCAGCGTCCGTCCCGAAGTAGTCCGAGTAAGTGGAGAGTTGCGCCACCAGTTCCGGAGTGACGTTGTATGCACCACCAGACAAAAGCATGGCACCAGCCAGACCTGATCCGGCAACTTGATGAAATTCTGGCTTTGCAACATAGGCTGCAACATGCGATGCACCCGCAGAGTGACCGAACAAGAAAATTCGCATTGGATCGCCGCCTCGTTGGGCGATGTTGTCATGCACCCAACGGATGGCCTGCCCAACGTCTTGTGCGCCCGCAGGTCAAGGGTCTTTCGGTGCAAGACGATACGTCATATTGACACCGATCCTGCCGTTATGGATTGCCCACAGCATGACGTTGTCATAGAACGGACTACCGGGTCCGGTGCGACGGTTGCCGGCAACAAAGGCCCCCCGTGCACAAAGACAAGAACTGGCAGTAACTTGTCCGCAGGTTTGGAGCTTCTGAAGACATCGAGCAAATTCCGCTTTTGCCGGAGACGAAGCTGTGCAGCGGATGCATGAGAAAGGCAAATCCACCTTGCACAAAATGAAGTGATCACCCGATACACCCGCCTTCATATTTTTTCAATTTTCCAGCGCATGAATTTTTATCTTTTAGCTAAACCAAACGACTAGGTGATGCTCAATTGATATGCTGCGCATCCTTTAGACCATCGTTTATTCATCCAGATCACGGACTTTCGATCGTTGCATCCAACTGTTGTAATGCTCCAAGTTCTTGTATGGACAGCACTTGGCTCACATTGAGCAGGATGACAAACTTACCGTTGACCTTGCCCATGCCCTCGATGAAATCGGTGCGGATTTTGGCGCCAAATCCAGGGGCGGGTTCTATCTCGGACGCGGCAATCCTCTGCACAGCGTTTACCGCATCCACCACCAAACCCATGATGTGGCGCTCGTCCTCGGTGTGCACTTCCACGATGACCACACAGGTCTTCTTGGTCACTTCGCCGGGCACCTTGCCAAAGCGCACCGCCAAGTCTAGTACCGGCACCACAGCGCCGCGCAGATTGATAACACCGCGAATCGAAGGCGGCATCAGCGGCACCTCGGTCAGACCCGCGTATTCAACAATTTCCTTGATGCACAGAATGCCAATGCCAAAGGTTTCCCCTGCCAGCAAGAATGTCAGGTATTGCTTGACGTTAAGGCCCTGCGCCTGGATTGACGCCACCTGTCTGCCCCTGACCGGAATGAGTTCGTTCATGACGGATCCTTAGAACCTTTTGAACTTGGATTCGTCAATATCCGAGTCCATACCGGCCATTGAAGCTGCCGCAGCTTTGAAAGTGGACGAAGGCTTACCCATGCCGCCTTTCTTGCTGACTGCGGGTTTGCGCGAAAAGCTTGCAGCGCCCGAGTTCTCCAACTTGAAGAAGGACATGGTGTGCTGCAAC
>CAIQYP010000097.1 GCA_903876045.1 uncultured beta proteobacterium
TTCACGGGGAAGTCAAACTGCGCCACGGCTTGCGCCACGCGCGTACCCAGCACACCCAGGCCCATGATGCCGACCGGCATCTCGGCGCGTGGCAGCACCTCGCGCTGCCGCCAGACACCCGGCGCCTTGTCGAGGTCGTATCCATCAAAGGATCGGTAGTGGCGAATCAGCGCGTGGCACACATATTCGGCCATCTGCACGCCCATGCCCGCGTCGTCCAGCCGCACCAACTGCGTTGTGGGGGCAATGTTCAGGCGCAACAGCGCATCCACACCGGCGCCGATATTGAAGGCCACTTTGAGTTGTGGCTGCTCTTCAAAAAAGGCCTGAGGCGGCTGCCAGACGATGGCGTAATCGGCGGCCGGTGCGCCTGGTTGCCACAGGCTGAGAGTGGTGCCGGGCAAGGCCGCGCGCAGTTCAATCAGCCAGGGCTCGGCGTCGGTAGCGGCGCAACAGAAGGTAATGTGCATGGCGTGTCCTGGAAGTGGCCTTAAAGAAGGCTTGAAGTGTCCGGCCCGCATTGTGGCCGGACTTCTGACCCTGCTGTCAGGCGGTGGCTTTTTCGGGCAGTTCCAAACGCAACAATTCGGCCCCTTCGGTCACCTGATCACCCGGTGCAAACAGCAGTTCAGCCACCACGCCATCGGCCGGGGCCGCAATGGTGTGCTCCATTTTCATGGCGTCCATGATGGCCAGCGGCTGGCCCTTTTTGACCACATCCCCGGCCTTGACGGCAAACGACACCACCTTGCCCGGCATGGGCGCGGTGAGGCGCCCTCCCTCGCTGTGCGTGTCGCCGGCATGGGCCAGCGCATCAACGCGGGTAATGGTGGTGGCGCCCAGGGGCGTGAACACATGCAGCACTTCGCCGTGGTCATAAACCTGGGCCTGTATGCGCTGGTTGCCAAAGGTGATATCGAGTGCGCCGCTGAGCCCATCCTTCTTCAGGCGCTCAAACTGCAATGGCTCGGTCTTGCCCTGCGTCTGCAACAGCAAGCCTTTGGTGTGGGCGCGTGTCAGTTGCAGCAACTCAGGTTGCTCCTGGTACACCGCAGAAAAACTGCGCAGCGAAGCGCCATGCGAGCGCCAGCCATCGCGCCGTGCCCACGGGTCAATCCAACCCTGCGCATCAGCCACCTGCACCTTCCGGGCCTCCTGATCCAGCGTGTGCGCCACCAGCGCAGCGGCAGCCAGCGGCAGGCCGACCTTGTCCTGATTGAACAGGACATCAGCCTCGCGCGGAATCAGCGCTGTGTCGAGTTGCGCGGTGGCAAAGGACGCGCTGCCCACCACATGACGCAGGAACTGCACATTGGTGGCCAGCCCGACGATGTGGGTTTGCATCAGCGCCGCATCCATGCGTGCCAGCGCTTCCTCACGCGTGCTGCCGTGCACGATGAGCTTGGCCACCATCGAGTCATAAAACGGGCTGATGGTGTCACCCTGGCGCACGCCGGAATCCACGCGTACGCCTTGATTCGCTAGCGCGAATGTGGTGCAAGGCGGCAGGCCGTACACATGCAAGGTGCCGGTGGCGGGGAGAAAGTTGTTGTCCGGCGTTTCGGCGCAAATACGCGCCTCAATCGCATGGCCATTGATCTTCAATTCGCTTTGTTGCAGCGGCAGGGGCTCGCCCGAAGCGACGCGCAATTGCCACTCCACCAAGTCCAGCCCGGTGATGGCTTCGGTGACCGGATGCTCCACCTGCAGCCGCGTGTTCATCTCCATAAAGAAGAACGTCATGCTGCCATCGGGCTTTTGCTCGACGATGAATTCGACCGTGCCCGCACCCACATAGTTCACCGCGCGGGCTGCCGCCACGGCCGCGGCGCCCATCTGCTCGCGCATGGCTTGCGTCATGCCGGGCGCAGGTGCTTCTTCCAGCACCTTCTGGTGGCGGCGCTGCACTGAGCAGTCGCGCTCAAATAAATACACATAGTTGCCTTGCGTGTCGCCAAACACCTGAATCTCAATATGGCGCGGGCGCTGCACATACTTTTCAATCAACACCGCATCATCGCCAAAGCTGTTGATGGCCTCGCGCTTGCAACTGGCCAGTGCGTCAGCAAAGTCTTCACTCTTGTCCACCGCGCGCATGCCCTTGCCGCCGCCACCGGCGCTGGCCTTGATCAGCACCGGGTAACCAATGCGATCGGCCTCGCTCTGCAACAGCGCGGCGCCCTGACCGCTGCCGTGGTAACCGGGCACCAGCGGCACGCCAGCTTTTTCCATCAACTGCTTGGATTCGGCCTTCAGGCCCATCGCCAGAATCGCCGAGGGTGGCGGGCCGATAAAGACCAGCCCTGCTACGGCACAGGCCCGGGCAAAGGCCTCGTTCTCGCTCAGAAAACCATAGCCGGGGTGGATCGCCTGGGCACCGGTGGCCTTGGCCACTTCGATGATTTTTTCCCAGCGCAGGTAGCTGTCCTTGGGGGCGCTGCCGCCAATGTGCACCGCCTCGTCACAGGCCTGCACATGCTTGGCGCCGGCATCGGCATCGGAATACACCGCGACCGTGCGGATGGCCAAGCGGGCGGCGGTGGCGGCCACGCGGCAGGCGATTTCACCACGGTTGGCAATGAGGATCTTCTTAAACATGGTTAGCTCCCGAGTTGAAATCGCCTGCGCACGCTGCGCGTGCCATGCAATGTGGCTTCGCCGCTGCGCGACTGCGTCGCTGGTCACCTCTATTTGCAATCAGAATTTTTGTGAACATTTTTGTGACTCCTGATTACATGCGGAAGACACCGAACTTGGTGTCGGGGATGGGAGCGTTGAGTGACGCGGAAAGGCCTAACGCCAGCACGCGGCGGGTGTCGGCCGGGTCGATGATGCCGTCGTCCCACAGGCGGGCGGTGGCGTAATACGGGTGGCCCTGCACTTCGTACTGGTTGCGAATCGGCGCCTTGAAGGCCTCTTCTTCGTCCTTGCTCCAGGCTCCGCCCTTGCCTTCAATGCCGTCGCGCTTGACAGTAGCCAGCACGCTGGCGGCCTGCTCGCCACCCATGACGCTAATGCGCGCGTTGGGCCACATCCACAAGAAGCGGGGTGAGTAGGCGCGGCCGCACATGCCGTAGTTACCGGCACCAAAACTGCCGCCAATGATGATGGTGAACTTCGGCACTGCGGCCGTGGCCACAGCGGTCACCATCTTGGCGCCGTTGCGGGCAATGCCTTCGTTCTCGTATTTGCGACCGACCATGAAGCCGGTGATGTTCTGCAAAAACACCAGCGGGATCTTGCGCTGGCAGCACAGCTCGATGAAGTGCGCGCCCTTGAGTGCCGACTCGCTAAACAGAATGCCGTTGTTGGCAATGATGCCGACCGGCATGCCCTCGATATGCGCGAAGCCGCAGACCAACGTGGCGCCATAGCGGGGCTTGAACTCATGCCACTCGGAACCATCAACGATGCGGGCAATGATCTCGCGCACATCAAAGGGCTTGCGGGTGTCGGTCGGGATGACGCCATACAGTTCTTCGGCAGCGTACTTCGGTGCAACTGGCGCTTGCGTGCTCAGCGCCGGGGCCTTGTTTTTGTTGAGGTTGGCAATGGCCTCACGCGCCAGCGAGAGTGCGTGCAAATCGTTTTGCGCCAGATGGTCGGCCACGCCGGACAACCGCGTGTGCACATCGCCACCGCCCAGGTCTTCGGCACTCACCACCTCGCCCGTGGCGGCCTTCACCAGTGGCGGGCCGCCCAGAAAGATGGTGCCCTGGTTTTTGACGATGATGGTCTCGTCGCTCATGGCGGGCACATAGGCACCGCCTGCGGTGCAACTGCCCATCACCACCGCGATTTGCGAGATGCCTTGGGCGCTCATATTCGCCTGGTTGAAGAAGATGCGGCCAAAGTGGTCGCGGTCCGGAAACACCTCGTCCTGGTTCGGCAGGTTGGCACCGCCCGAGTCCACCAGATACACGCAGACCAGGTTGTTTTGTGCTGCCACTTCCTGCGCACGCAAATGTTTTTTCACCGTCATCGGGTAATAGGTGCCGCCCTTCACGGTGGCGTCGTTGCAGACGATCATGCAGTCCACGCCGCTGATGCGGCCGATGCCCACGATCAGGCCGGCGCCGGGTGCACTGTCGCTGCCATCGCGGTCCGGGTACAGGCCCAGCGCAGCCAGGGGTGCCAGTTCCAGAAACGGCGTCCCGGGGTCCAGCAGCATGGCCACGCGGTCGCGCGGCAGCAGTTTGCCGCGTGCCGTGTGCTTGGCACGAGCCGCCTCGCCACCCCCCAGCACCACCTTGTCGATTTGGGCATTCAAGTCGGCCACGATGACGCGCATGGCGTCGGCGTTGGCACCGAAGTCGGCCGAACGGGGATTGAGTTTGGATTCCAAAGCGGGCATGGGCGGTCTTTCAAAAGCGGTCTGCGGTGCCCGAGCATAGGCGCACAGCGCTCAAAAAGGGCGCCAGTGCGGTTGCAAATCCTGCCACAATGATTGCCACATGAAAGAGACACCTTCAGTCAACACCACCGCCCTACCCAACCCCAGCATGGGTCGCGCCGAGACGCCGGTTGCCTTTGTGAATGCCATATTGCTGGCGTATGCTCAACGCGGCCTCAGCCCCAGCGCCATGCTGGAGCAGGCACAAATTGCGCCAGCTATTCTGAAGAAACCCACGGGACGCATCACCGCCCTGCAGTTTGAGCTGGCTTCCGGAATAGCCATGCGCGAACTGGATGACGAAGCGCTGGGCTGGTTTGAGCGCCGCCTGCCCTGGGGTAGTTACGGCATGCTGGTGCGCGCCTCACTGACAGCGCCCACACTGGGCGTGGCACTGAAGCGCTGGTGCCGTCACCACAACCTGCTGACTGGCAGCATCCATCTGGAGTTGACCGAGCAGGACGGCATCGCCAGTCTTGTTCTTTCAGAGCTGGCGGGGGTTGGAGTCTGGGCGGCAGAGCGTTCTGCTCCGTGTCCCCCGTCCGCTGCGCGGCCTCCTCCTTTACCTACGCAGAACGCTCTGCCGCCCAGACTCCCGGACGATTTGCGCGAGTTCTGCATTGTCTCGGTGTTGCGCAACGCGCTGGGCGTGGCCTGCTGGCTTAGCGACTCTCGCATCGCGCTGCAACACACGACCTTGCGCTATGCACCACCCGCGCACCAAAGTAGTTACAGCGTGCTGTTTGACGGGCCGGTGCGTTTTGAGGCTACAGCCAACAGCCTGCAGTTTGATGCGCTGTATCTGACACTGCCGGTGCGCCGCGACGAAGCCGCCCTGCAACGCATGCTGGAGCGCGCCCTGCTGCTCACGGTGCGCCCGTACCGGCGCGACCGCCTGCTGGTAGAAAAGGTGCGCCAGACGCTGACACAGTTTCCGCAGCACACCCGCAATGCCGACGATCTGGCCGACCGCCTGAACCTGTCCACCCGCACCCTGCACCGCCAACTGAAAGACGAGGGCAGCAGCCTGCAGCAACTCAAAGACGCGGTGCGGCGCGACCTGGCGCTGGACTTGCTCCACCGCAGCAAGAAACCACTGAAGCAAATTGCCGAAGCAGTGGGTTTTCAAAGCGAGAAGAGTTTTCTGCGCGCCTTTAAAGGCTGGACCGGTCAGACGCCGGATGCGGTGCGGCGGTCAGGTTAAGCTGACGCCCCCGCCACCCGTTGATCACCATTTGGGGTGACGCGTTTGGGGATTTGGCTTCGGGTGCCATTGACTCTGACAAGCTGGAAGCTCATTTTTGCCAAAAAGGCACTTCCAACTCGGACCCTGCAGGCACCCGATAAAGTGCAAAGGTCTGTTCAGACGACTTGCTTCATGACTAGCCTGCGCTAACACGGTTGCAGATGTCCCCCTGGACAAA
>CAIQYP010000098.1 GCA_903876045.1 uncultured beta proteobacterium
CGGCATTGACTGCAAACCCGCCACCGGTGAGATCACCTACGGCCTGGAGCGCCTGGCCATGTACCTGCAGGGTGTGGACAACGTCTATGACCTGGTCTGGACGGAAGGCGGGTCCGCGCCGGGCCGCTCCCAAGCGGACCCAGCCCCCGCGGGGGGCAGCAAGCCACATGCAATGGGCGAGCGTGGGGGCCGGATTCTCTATGGCGACGTGTACAAGCAAAACGAGGTGGAGCAATCCACCTACAACTTCGAACACAGCGATGCCGATTTTCTGTTCACCGCCTTCATCGCGCATGAGAAACAGGCCAAGCACCTGATCGAAGTGCAGCTGGCCCTGCCGGCTTACGAGCAGGTGCTCAAGTGCGCACACAGCTTCAATCTGCTGGACGCACGGGGTGCCATAAGCGTGACCGAGCGTGCCGCCTACATCGGCCGCATCCGCAACCTGGCACGTGCCGTGGCGCAAAGCTATTACGAGAGCCGCGAGCGCCTGGGCTTCCCCATGGCGCCGCGCGAGTGGATAGAACAAATGCCTAAGAAGGCAGCATAAAAATGACGACGAAAAACCTTCTGGTCGAACTGTTTGTGGAAGAGTTGCCACCCAAGGCGCTCAAGAAACTCGGGGAGGCTTTTGCCTCCGTGCTGGCCGATTCGCTGAAGAATCAAGGCCTGGCCACTGCCGACGCAGCTGTGACCCACTTCGCCTCGCCGCGCCGTCTGGCCGTGCATGTAGCGGCCGTTGCCGCACAGGCCGCCGACAAGTCCGTCTCCGCCAAGCTCATGCCCGTCACCGTGGGTCTGAACGCCGAAGGCCAGGCTACTCCCGCGCTGCTGAAAAAGCTGGCGGCATTGGGTGCCGATGCTTCGGTAGTGCCCGGCCTCAAGCGTGCCATGGACGGCAAGGCCGAGGCCTTGTTCTTCGAGAGCATGGTCACCGGCGTGACGCTGAAAGACGGTCTGCAAAAAGCCCTGGAAGAGTCGCTGGCCAAGCTGCCCATCCCGAAGGTCATGAGCTACCAGTTGGGTGTCGAGAGTGGTTGTGAATTGCCCGGCTGGACCAGCGTCAGCTTTGTGCGCCCGGCGCATAGTTTGCTGGCCTTGCATGGCTCCGAAGTCGTGCCCATTAGCGTGCTCGGTCTGAAGTCTGGCAACACCACCCAAGGCCACCGCTTTGAGGCTGCCGTGTCGCCTGTGGTGCTGGCTGATGCCGACAGTTATGCCGACACCCTGCGCACCGATGGTGCCGTGATTGCCAGCTTTGCTGAGCGCCGCGCCGAGATCGTGCGCCAACTCGCTGCGGCCGCCGCCAAGATTGGCAACGGTGCCCACGCGATTGAAGACGAAGCCCTGCTGGACGAAGTGACCGGTCTGGTGGAGCGCCCCAATGTGCTGGTCTGTAGCTTTGAAGAACAGTTTCTGGCCGTGCCGCAGGAATGCCTGATTCTGACCATGAAGGCCAACCAGAAGTACTTCCCCCTGCTGGATGCGGCGGGCAAGTTGAGCAATCAGTTTCTGGTGGTCAGCAATATTTCGCCTGACGATGCCAGCGCGGTGATCGGCGGCAACGAGCGCGTCGTGCGCCCACGGCTGGCCGATGCAAAGTTCTTCTTTGACCAGGACCGCAAAAAGACACTGGAGTCGCGCGTCGCCGGTCTGTCCAAAGTGGTTTATCACAACAAGCTGGGCACCCAGGGCGATCGTCTGGAGCGCGTGCGCGACATTGCCAAGGTCATCGTGGATTTGCTGGCACTGTCCGGCGAACAGAATACCGAGACACTGGCTGAGCAGGCCGATGCTGCCGCGCGTCTGGCCAAGACTGATCTGGTCACCGACATGGTGGGCGAGTTTCCTGAGTTGCAAGGCATCATGGGTGGCTACTATGCGCGCCATGACGGGCTGGGCGACTCTGTGGCCTTTGCCATCGAAGACCACTACAAGCCGCGCTTTGCGGGCGACGACCTGCCGCGTAACAGCCCCGGCGTCGTGGTGGCACTGGCCGACAAGCTCGAGACATTGGTCGGCATGTTTGGCATTGGCAACCTGCCCACCGGCGACAAGGACCCGTTTGCTCTACGTCGTCACGCCTTGGGCGTGATCCGCATGCTGGTGGAAAAAGACCTGCCACTGGATTTGAATCTGCTGCTACCCGCAACCGTGCCTGCCTTTGGCGCGCTGATTTCGGATGCCACACCGGCCCTGGCCGATTTCATTTACGACCGCCTGGCGGGTTCGCTGCGCGAGCAGGGTTACAGCGCGCAGGAAGTGGAGGCCGTGCTGGCCCTGCGCCCCAAGCGTCTGGGCGAAGTGCCCAAGCGTCTGCTGGCTGTGCGTGCCTTCGCAGCCCTGCCCGAAAGCGCAGCCCTGGCCGCTGCCAACAAGCGCATCGGCAACATTCTCAAGAAGGCGGATGCCGATGTTGACCCCCATGTCAGCCCCGTGCTGCTGGTGGAGGCGGCCGAGAAGAATCTGCACACCGCCATGCAAGCCGTGTTGCCTGCGGCGCAAGCGCAGTGGGAGGCGGGTGACTACACCGCGTCGCTGCAGACGCTTGCCGAACTGCGTACACCGGTAGACGCCTTCTTCGAAGACGTGATGGTGAACGCCGAAGAACTCGACCTGCGCCTGAACCGCCTGGGTCTGCTCAAGAGCCTGCACATTGCCATGAACCGTGTGGCCGATCTTTCCAAACTAGCCAGCTAAAACCGGGTTTCGAACTGCCATGAAAATCTGCATCCTCGACCGCGACGGCACCATCAACGAAGACAGTGATGACTACGTGAAGTCACCGGCCGAGTGGCAGCCGTTGCCCGGCGCGCTGGAAGCTATTGCCCGCATCAACCACGCCGGTTGGCATGTGGTGGTGGTGACCAACCAAAGCGGCTTGGGCCGAGGCTTGTTTGACATGAGTTCGCTCAACGCCATGCACGCCAAGATGCATGAAATGCTGGCCGCCGTCGGTGGCCGCATCGATGCCGTCTTTTTTTGCCCGCACGCGCCGGAAGACAACTGCGCCTGCCGCAAACCCGCATCGGGTTTGTACGAGCAGATTGCCGAGCGCTACGGTATGGACCTGACCGGCATGCCCACCGTGGGCGATTCGGTACGCGATCTGGTAGCGGGCGCCGCCGTGGGCTGCGCTCCGCATCTGGTGTTGACCGGCAAGTCCGCCGCCTACCGTGGTCGCGCGTTACCCGAAGGTTTTCCGGCGGGCACCCTGGTGCACGAAGATCTGGCCGCCTTTGCGCAGCATCTGGTCAGCCAGTAGAAGCGCTTCCATCAACGCGTGTTGATTTGCCGATAGCACCAACCCATGTTGCCCCTGCTGCGTTTTACGCTGGACCTTTTTTCTACCGAGCCGCAGGCAGAACGCCCCGTTCCTGCCGGTCCAAAGCCCGCGTATGTGCCCGGCGTGCCGCTACCCGGCGCCATCGCTCCGGCAGAGTTTTCGCACCCGCAGGCCAACCGCGAGGTACGCCTTGCCGATGCGGTGGTGGCTTATGCCTTCACCCGCGCCAAGCGCAAGTCCATCGGCTTTGTCATTGGCCCCGACGGTTTGGTGGTGCGCGCACCGCGCTGGACTCCGCTGCACGAGGTGGACGCCGCGCTGCAAGAAAAAGGTGGCTGGATTTTGCGCAAACTCCAGGAGTCGCGCGAGCGCCAGAGTCGCGCCCACAGCGCGCGCGTGGAGTGGCGTGATGGTGTGGCCATCCCCTTTTTCGGTGAAAGCATGACCGTGGTGCTGGACCCGACCCACGGCTTTAGTGGCCGCGGTGCGCAACTGAAGACCAGCACGGTGGTGGACGCTGTGACCGGTGAATCCGTGCCTGGCGAAAAGACCCTGCATGTGGGGCTGCCCAAGGCCGCCACGGCCGACCAGATTCGCGATGCCGTGCAGGCCTGGCTGATGCGCCAGGCCGCGGCGCACTTCAAGCTGCGCATGGATCACTTCGCGCCCCTGCTGGGCGTGCAATGGAAGAAGCTGCGCCTGAGCAGTGCCGGTACGCGCTGGGGTAGTGCCAGTGCCGATGGTTCCATTCGCCTCAACTGGCGTTTGATCCATTTTCGTGAACCCGTGATTGACTATGTGGTGGCGCATGAGCTCAGCCACTTGCGGGTGATGGACCACAGTGCCAATTTCTGGAATACCGTGGGAACGGTGGTGCCGGATTACCAGAGCCTGCGCTCGCAGTTGAAGGAAGACGCCATTCCTAAATGGTGAAGGTGTGACTTTTGCTGAAGGGGCAAGAAGGCACGTCGGTCGCAGGAGCTACTCGACAAAGTGAGGTATAAATTCACGCCAGCGGACTGCCTTCGGTGGCCGCTGAATTCAAGCGTTAGGTCGCTCGAAGAGGCTCGAGGATTCCAGCTAGGGAGGTAACCATGACTGACGGTGAACGACTCAATTTCCTCAAACTCGCCTTGCGTGTTATCGGTGTCATCGCTATCTTTGGCATCTACCCACTCACCGTGCTGTGGCCATCAGGTTGGGCCTGGTAC
>CAIQYP010000099.1 GCA_903876045.1 uncultured beta proteobacterium
ATCGACCGTGTTCATCACCATTTGCACATGCCCCTGGGGCTGCATGAAACCACCCATCACTCCAAAAGGCCCCACCGCTTGACCATTGCGAGTAAGAAAGCCGGGAATGATCGTATGGTATGGGCGCTTGCCCGGTGCCAGACAATTGGGGTGATCGGCCTTCAGCGAGAAATTTCTACCCCGGTTATGCAGTTCAATGCCCGTGCCGGGCACCACCAGACCGGAGCCGAAAACCATCCAATTGCTTTGGATTAAGGACACCATATTTCCATCACTGTCAGCAGTGCTCAAGTACACCGTGCCACCGTGCTCAAGTACACCGTGCCACCGTGCGCAGGTTCACCGGGCATGGGTAGCGCGGCGCGCTCGCCGATCAGTGCACGTCGCTCTGCCGCATAGCTATCGCTCAGCAAATCGGCCACGCTCACTCGCATGTGTGCCGGGTCGGCAATGTGGGCAAAGCCGTCGGCATACGCGAGCTTGATGGCTTCGATCTGTCGATGGTGGGTCAACAAGGAATCGCGGTCTGTGAATTCAAAGCCTTTGAGTATGTTGAGTGCCATTAGCGCTACCAGACCATGCCCGTTGGGCGGGATTTCCCATACATCGTAGCCCCGGTAATTTACGCTGATCGGCTGGCACCAGTCCACGCGGTAATCGGCCAGATCGGACTGCGCCAGATAGCCGCCTGCACTTTGCACAAACTCGCAGATGCGCTCGGCCAACGCGCCGCGGTAAAAGCTCTCTGCGCCAGTGTCCGCAATGGATTGCAAGGTTTGAGCGTGGTCAGCCGAGCGCCACAGTTCGCCGGCCATCGGCGCACGCTCGGGTGCAAAGGTATCAAACCAGTGTTTGAAGTGGTCTTCTTTGAAAATTTCTTTAAACTCTTTAAAAGCCTGCTGCCATGCAAACGCCACCGAAGGCGACACAGGAAAGCCCTCGGACGCCAGTTCAATCGCGCCGCCCAAGGCGGCAGAAAGCGGCACGCGCCCAAAACGTTGCGACATAGCTGCCCACGCCGCTGGTGTGCCGGGCACAGTCACCGGCAGCGGTCCGCGCTTTGGCATCTCGGTGTGGCCCAAGTCCCTCATTGTTTGCAGCGATATGCCCATGGGCGCCGGGCCGCTGGCGTTCAGTCCATGCAACTGGCCGTTGTGCCAGATCAGCGCAAACGCATCGCCGCCAATGCCGTTGGCACATGGCTCCACCACGGTGAGCGCAGCAGCCGTGGCAATGGCCGCATCGATCGCGTTGCCGCCTGCCTGCAAGACTTTCAACCCGGTCTGTGCCGCCAGCGGTTGCGATGTGGCGACCATGCCGCGTTTGGCGTAAACCACGTTGCGGCGCGAGGCATAGGGGTAATTCAGGGCATCAAAAGTAAGCATGGTTGTCCATGTAGTTTTTGGCAGTTTGAGAATACTACCCCAGCTCGGCATCCGTGTTTATGGCCTTCTTCGGGGTCGTCCTGCAAATTAGTTTTGAAGTCCTGGCCGCCGTAGAACACGCCGGGAATGGACTTTCGTTCTGATCACATCAGCCATTTCAATCGGTAGGGTGATGCTCATTTGCTGAGTTGTGCGCATGGAACCGCTGGCAGTCCGATGCGCATCAATTCACACGGCGATTACGCCAATGCCCCCAAACCAGATACTGAATACATTTTTTCAAGCGCGGTTCCAAAGTCCGATCTGCTAAAAGGTTTGACCAGCACGGGCCACGGTACATCTGCACGGTTCGTGGCAGTCTCTCTGGAGTATCCGGACATCAACAAAATCTTCATTTTCGGGTGCATGACGCCAGCCTTTTTAGCAAGGTTGATTCCGTCTAACTCGCCGGGCATGATGATGTCGCTCAGCAAGACATCAAAAGCCTTGACTTCAAGCAATGTGAGCGCATCATCCGCAGAATGTGCGACAACAGCGGTGTGGCCTTCCGCCCTGGCCCACGCTTGCACCAGTTCGGCCAGCGCGGGTTCGTCATCAACGATCAGTATTTTGCGTTTGCCACTTAAGACAACTGGCTGGCTTGGCATGACGACAGACTTGCCCTGAGTCGATGCTGGATTTGCGGCTTGGGCCATCGGCAGTGAAATTTCAATCGTTGTGCCCACACCCTCGGCGCTTTGAATATTCATGGTGCCGCCGGATTGCTTTGCGAAGCCAGCCACCATGGACAAGCCCAGGCCGGTGCCGCGACCGTGCTCTTTGGTGGTGAAGAACGGTTCGGTGGCACGTTTGAGCACCGCCTCCGGCATGCCCGTGCCCGTGTCCTTGACCACGACGCGGGCCATGCCATTCGAGACGTTCAGACCCAGTATCAAGTCGCCGCCCTTGGGCATGGCGTCTTTTGCGTTCACGATCAGGTTCAGTAGCACCGCCTCCAGGCCGGCCTCATCCACTTCCACGTAGACATTGGCACCGGGTGGTTTCAGTGCAAAGTTCACGCGCGGACCCAGCGCATGGCTGAGCAGAGGCGAAATGCGCTCAATCAGGGCCCACAGATCAACCGTGGCAGGCAACAGGCGCTGTTTACTAGCCAGGGCCAGCAGCGACTTCACCAGGCCTACGCCGCGCTGGGCGGCACCGATGGCAACATCCAGGCGGGCGGTGGCCGCATCTACCTTGACATCGAGCTTCACCAAATCCAGATTGCCTACGATGATGGCCAGCAGGTTGTTGAAGTCGTGCGCCATACCGCCCGTGAGTTGGCCGATGGATTCGAGCTTCTGGGCCGCTCGGGCGCGTTCCTCCGCCATTTTTCGGTCGTGGATGTCGGTGCTGGTTTGCAGAAAACAGGAGCCAACGCCATCATGCCCTACCACCCGCGTAATCTGC
>CAIQYP010000100.1 GCA_903876045.1 uncultured beta proteobacterium
AGAACCTGTCTGGTGGTATCCGTACCGACTTGGCCCAGTACCGTGAATTGGCTGCTTTTGCACAATTCGCCTCCGACCTGGACGAGTCCACACGTAAGCAGTTGGACCGTGGTGCACGCGTTACTGAATTGCTCAAGCAAGCCCAGTACAGCCCACTCTCCATCAGCATGATGGCTGCCACACTGTTCGCAGTGAACAAAGGTTTCATGGATGATGTCGACGTCAAGAAGGTTCTGTCCTTTGAACACGGTTTGCACGCTTACCTCAAAGACAAGCACGCAGCCCTGATTGCCAAGTTGGAAGCCGACAAGGCCATGGACAAAGACGCTGAAGCCGAATTGAATGCTGCAACTGCGGCGTTCAAGAAGTCCTTCGCTTAATTCCGCCCTGACGTTCCAAGGAGCCATCAATGGCAGCAGGTAAGGAAATACGCGGCAAGATCAAATCGGTGGAAAACACCAAGAAGATCACCAAAGCCATGGAAATGGTCGCCGCATCCAAAATGCGCAAGGCGCAGGAACGGATGCGTGCGGCTCGCCCATACAGTGAAAAGATCCGCAACATCGCAAGCAACCTCGGTAAAGCCAATCCCGAGTACACGCATGCGTTTATGCAGACCAACGAAGCCAAGTCATCGGGTTTCATTGTCGTCACCACAGACAAGGGTTTGTGTGGCGGTATGAACACCAACGTGCTGCGCATAGTGACTGGCAAGTTGCGTGAGTTGCAGGCTGCGGGTGACACGGCGCAGGCTGTGGCCATCGGCAACAAGGGTCTGGGTTTCCTGAATCGTGTAGGCGTCAAGGTGGTTGCACATGCAACCCAGCTCGGCGACACACCGCACCTGGATAAGTTGATCGGCCCCGTCAAGGTATTGCTCGATTCCTATGCCAAGGGAGAGATCAAGGCGGTCTATCTTTGCTACACGAAGTTCATCAACACCATGAAGCAAGAGCCAGTGGTTCAGCAATTGCTGCCCTTGTCGGCTGCGGTGATGAATGAGCAAGCGAAGGCCAGCGGTACTCAACATGGTTGGGACTACATCTACGAACCGGACGCGCAGTCCGTAATCGACGACTTGCTGACACGGTATGTGGAAGCGCTGGTGTACCAGGCAGTGGCTGAAAACATGGCCTCCGAGCAATCTGCACGGATGGTTGCCATGAAGTCCGCCACTGACAACGCCGGTAGCGTAATCGCGGAACTAAAGCTGGTCTATAACAAGACCCGCCAGGCCGCTATTACCAAAGAGTTGTCCGAAATCGTTGCGGGTGCTGCCGCGGTCTAAGCCGCAGCGTTCGTTCACAGTTGTTATAGATTTTATTTTTGGAGCAAACAATGGCTCAAGCTAACGCCCTGACTCAGGGAAAGATTGTTCAGTGTATCGGCGCGGTGGTCGACGTTGAGTTTCCCCGTGACAAGATGCCCGGCATTTATGACGCGCTGAAGATGGAAGGTTCCACCCTGACGCTGGAAGTTCAGCAGCAGCTTGGCGACGGCATCGTCCGTACCATTGCGCTCGGTTCTTCTGACGGCCTGCGCCGCGGCATGATGGTGTCCAACACCGAAAAGCCAATCCTGGTGCCCGTGGGTCAAGCCACTCTGGGTCGCATCATGGACGTGCTCGGCGCGCCCATTGACGAGCGTGGCCCGGTTGACGCTTCCCTGCACATGTCGATTCACCGCAAGGCCCCGACATACGACGAACTGAGCCCTTCCCAAGAACTGCTGGAAACCGGCATCAAGGTGATTGACTTGGTTTGCCCGTTCGCCAAGGGCGGTAAGGTCGGTCTGTTCGGTGGTGCCGGTGTGGGCAAGACCGTGAACATGATGGAA
>CAIQYP010000101.1 GCA_903876045.1 uncultured beta proteobacterium
CGTTGCCCGTCAGCGGATTGAGCGTGGCGGCGATGCTCGCGCCCCGCTGGTTGTCGATCAGAAAGCCCACCGCCTCGAAGGCCCAAAACGGAATAGCCATCAGGTAACCCATGACAAAACCGACGAAGGCCTCCTTGATCACCACCATCACGATCTGGATGGCCCCCAGGTCAGTCGCCTGCACCGTAGGCACCAGCATGGGTGCGGCCAGCGCCCCCAGACCGGCGGAAATGGAAAAACGAATCATGCCGGGAACGATCTGCCGGTTGAAGATTGGAATCGCGATGAACATCGCCAGAATTCGCGGTTGGGTGTAGGCCAGCGAAATCAGGAAAGTCGTAGCTGTCGAGTAGAACTCAGCGTCGTTCATGGCGATGGTCTGGGCACGATGCTAACGCGACAACTGCGGAAACAGCTCAAAAATGGCGATTGTGAAGTTGAACAACTCCCCACCAATCCAGCGCGCCGAAAGCGCCAGGGTTGCCATCACGGCAATCAGCTTGATGGCAAACGACAGCGTTTGCTCCTGAATTTGGGTCAGCGCCTGAAACAGCGAGAACAGCGTGCCCACTACTGACGCCACAACAATGGGCGGCAGCGACAGCCACAACACAAGGTACAAGGCCTTGCTCATGAACGAAACCAGATCAGGCGTTCCCATGGTCAACTTTCGAGTGTGTCATGCGTAAGTCAGAATAAGGCCGTGGATCAGGCGCGACCAGCCGTCCACCGAGACAAACAAAAACAGCTTGAGCGGCAGTGAAATGGTCACCGGCGAAACCATCATCATGCCCATGGCCAGCAAAATATTTGAGATGATCAGGTCGATGACGATGAAGGGCAGGAACAGCAGAAAGCCGATCTGAAACGCCGAGGTCATCTCGCTCACCATGAAGGCAGGGATGATCACCAGAAAATCCGTCCCTTTGACATTCGCTGACAGCTCGGGACCCCACATTTTTTGCGCCGTGCGGACAAACATGTCACGCTGCTCGGCCTTGCTGTTGCGCTCCATGAAGCCGCGTAAGGGCTCGGCGCTGGAACGCACGGTGTCGATAAATGCTGCCACACTCTTGAGTGGTTTGGACGAACCTATGGTGTTTTCGTAAATGCGGTTGCCAATCGGCGCCATGATGTAGGCCGTCAAAATGAGAGACAGACCGTACAGGGCAATATTGGGCGGGATTTGCTGCACTCCAAGCGCATTGCGCACTAGCGTCATCACGATGGAAATCTTCATGAACGAAGTCGTTGTGACCACCAGAATGGGCACCAGCGCCAACAGCGCCAGCACCAACGCCAGTGAGATTGGATCCATCGTCGTCATTTGGCTTCCCGCTCCGACGCCGTCAGTGAAGCGATGGTGACGCCGATATTGCCGTCGATCTCCACCAACTCGCCGATCCCGATCAGTGCGCCATTGATCCGCAGACGCACAGCACTGCTCAAAGGGCGCGTCAGGTCAAAAGATTGCCCGACCTGCAAGGCCTTCATCTCGCCCAGAGTCAGCATGGTCTCGCCAATGTCAAAGCTCAGGCGCACCGGCACGCTGCTCAGTGGCACGGCCGGGTCCGCGCTGGAAATATCATCATTTGGCATGGAAAGTCCTCTGGAATTCAGGGTGTGCGTCACCACAAGTTGCTGTTCGTTCAAGCTGGCCCTTACACCGATCCGCTCCCAGCCCAGCCAGACACCACCGTCCTGACCGAGCCAGCAGTGCTGCAGCAGCACGGTGTCGCCCACCGCCAGCTCCAGTAGTTCGTCGGCAGCGAGCACGGCCGTGCCGATCTCGAAGCGCAGCAACATCGGCAGGGCCTCGGCGCCCACCCCGTTGGGCGCAGGCTGCAGGTCAGACACCAGTCCGGCCATCAACATCAGACCCAGTGCATCGGTAGAAATGGAACCGTAGAGCGCCTCGGCGCCCTGGCGCAGGCACAGACCGAAGTTATGCGACAGCGCGCGCGCTGTCCTCGGCTGGCGCTGCAAAGCCTCGATGCGCGCAGCGCCACGCTGCAACGTCTTGGGTGCGGCTAGCAGCGCCACCAGCGCAGACTCCAGTGCCGCCGCCGCAAACTCGTCAGGCAGGCCCGGCAAGTCCAACGCCGGGTAAGCCGCGGCCATCCATGTCTGGCAAGCGCTTGCCGGCAGTCGCAACTCGAACGGTGCCCCGGCCCACTGGAATTGCACGGTCCAGTCGTCGGCCTGGGACTCGGACAGGGGCGCGCCCGCTGTCCAGGGCTCCAGAGTCAAATGCCAGCCTTGTCCAGCCAGCAGGATTTCACAGTTTTGGGCACGCTGTGCCAGCAGATTGCGTGCCTTGGCTTCGTTTTTGCTCAGCCGCGGGAGCAGCAAGGGGGCGATGGTCTTCATTATTTCTGGGGTCATGGCAATCCAAGGGCATCCACTGAACAGGGATCGTCCACATCGTCGGTTTGCACGCACAGCAACACCTCGCGCTGCAGGCGTTCGGCCAGCGTACGGGCTTGCTCGGGTGCCGCCGCGTTCAGCAGCAAGCGCGTGTCCTCATGGCTGCAAATGAAGTCCACCTGCAGACGGCCATTGATTTCCTGAATTGCCACGGTCACGCCCTGCAGCACGTCGTCCTTCAACTCCATGCGTACCTGGCGATTGCCTTGCTGGCCGTCGCTGACCATCAGGCGTTCGATGCTGGCGCCAATACGCGATGCCACCTCTGCCGTTCGGTGTGCGTCCTGTGCATCGCGTGACGCCACCGGCAGCCCGCCAAAAAGTGAGAACGGGCTGGGTGGCGAAACCCGCTCTGGCGGCAGTTCCGTCGGTAATTTGCCAGAGAGTGCCTGCGCAAAGCGCTCCTGCGCCTGCGGGTCGGGCGAGTGCATGGGGCGTTGCTGGTCATTTCCCGCGCCGGTGTGAAACTGGCGCGCGCCAAAATCCGGCACACCCACATTCAAGTCAATGCGACGCTCCGTGCTCATGCAACCTCCTCGTGGCTTTCATCCCATTCGGTGCGATCCCGGCGCAGCTCCGCCACCTCCTCGAGTTCGGCGTCTTCCTTGCGCTCAAACTCCTTGGATTTTTCGTCCGCGTACACCTGCGCCAACTCGACAAATTTCTCCTTGGCCTTGGTAGCATCCTTGTGCACCACCCGCAAATCAGCCAGACGCTGGGTCTGCGCCTGCTTCTCGCGCTCGGCATGCGTCACCTCCTTCTGGTGCGCCTGCTCCTGATCGCGCAGAAACACCACCGTCAATTGCACCTCTTCGATGGCGCTGAGCTTAACGATGCGCGTGCACAGGTCTGCGTACAGGCTGTGTTCCTGCTGGTAGGCGTAGTCCTGAAACTTCAGCAGCGCGCGCTGCGACGCCTCGTGCGCGGCGACGGCCTGCACCTGCAGCACGCGCTGTTTGCCCACATTCAGCTCCGCCTTGTTTTCTCGAAACGTCTTGATCGACAGTAATTCCTTGAAGAAACTCATGGCGGGTTTACGCTGCGACCAGCGCTTTGAGCTGCGCCAGGGTATTTTCAAAACTCGACTCTTCAGTGGTGCGTTGGCGCAAGAAGGCCTTGATGCGGTCCTGCTTGTCGATGGCCTCGTCGGTGGTGGCGTCACCACCGCGCTTGTACTCACCGATCTTCACCAGCAGCTCTACCTCGGCATACACCGCCATCAACTCGCGCAAACGACCCGCATGGGTCTTGTGCTCAGGAGTGATCACGTTGTTCATTACCCGGCTGGCCGAGGCCAGCACGTCCACCGCCGGGTAATGGTTGGCCGCACCCAGTTTGCGCGACAGCACGATGTGGCCGTCCAGGATGGAGCGGGTTTCATCGGCGATCGGCTCGGCCATGTCGTCGCCCTCTACCAGCACGGTGTAGAAGGCCGTGATGGAACCTTTCTCGTTCATGCCAACCCGCTCCATCAACTTGGGCAGGGTGGCAAACACACTGGGCGGATAGCCGCGGCGCGTCGGCGGCTCGCCCGCAGCGAGGCCGATCTCGCGCTGGGCGCGGGCAAAGCGCGTCACGCTGTCCATTAGGAACAGCACTTTCTTGCCCTCGTCGCGAAAGAACTCGGCGATGGCCGTGGCCACATAGGCCGCCTTGGCGCGCTCCATGGAACTCTTGTCAGAAGTGGCACACACCACCACGCTTTTCTTGCGCCCCTCTGCGCCCAGTTCATGCTCCAAAAACTCGCGCACCTCGCGCCCGCGCTCGCCGATCAACGCGATCACGATCACGTCTACATCGGCACCCTTGACCAGCATGCCCATGAGCGTAGACTTGCCGCCGCCGGCTGCGGCAAAGATGCCAATGCGCTGACCCTCGCCACAGGTCAGCGTGCTGTCCAGCACCCGCACACCCAGCTCCAGCGGGTCCTTGATTAGGCGGCGCTTCAGGGGGTGAGGCGCGTCGGCAAACACCGGGTAAAACTTGTCGGCCTCTAACTGACCGCGCTCCAACTCGTCCATGGGCCGTCCCAGGCCATCAAGCACCCGGCCCAGCAGCCCGTGACCCACCGGCACCATGTGCGCGCGACCCGTGGGAATCACCTCAGTGGCGCCGCTGATGCCGTACATATCGCCAATGGGCGTGAGCAGCGCGGCGTCCTTGACAAAGCCCACCACCTCGGCCTTCATCTCGAAGTCATCGCCGGGATTGCGCAGCAGGCACACCTCACCCACCTTCACCGTGGGCACCACCGCCTTGATGATGGTGCCGATGACCTGGATCACCCGCCCCTTGATGTGCAGCGTCGGCGTGTCCTCCAATGCCAGCGACATCATTTCGGTGATGTAGTCGAGTTGCCGCATGGTCATCTCAGTCTGTCAACCCGCGTCAAACGCGGCTGCCCAGTATTTTGGAAAACGCCGATTGCAAGGCCGCCAACTGGCCCTCCATGCTGGCCTCGACCAAACCGATCTCGCTCTCCAGAATGCAGGCGCCCGGTTTGAGCCGGGTGTCCGCCAGGATGTCGATATAGCCCACGCCCGGATAGGCCGCCAGCAGGTCGTTGACGCGCTCTTTCACGCCCTCCACCTGCTGCGGATGCAGGCGCAGTGTCATCTGCTTCTGGTTGCGCACCACCGACAGCATATTCTTCACGGTGATCAGCACGCGCTCGCGGTCGTCAAAGTCGTCCACGATCTTGCGCACCGCCTGCATCACGAGATCGACCACGCGGGTTTCGACATTGGCGAAGTAGTCAATGGTCTGGCCGATGTCTTCCATCATCTTCTCGGCCTGCTCAAGCCGGGCTAGTTCCTGCCCAGTCTCGAAGCCGCGCGCGCACTCCGCCTCGTAGGCGGCCTGCGCCCCCTGCACAATGGCATCGGCCTGCAACTGGGCCTGGGCGAGCAGCGCCTGCGCGTCGACCCATGCAGCCAGGTCGGCGGCGCGCAGCACACGGGTACCGGGCGCCAAGCCCAGGCTCAGCTTGCGCGCTGGGTTTAATGGATTGCGAGGAACGATGAAAGCCATGCCGGATCTGTCATTTCGGTGAGTGAACGCAAGAGCGCCAGCGCTTGCGACGGGGCTATCGCGGAAAACTGCGTGCTGGCCGCCAGCTCGATGGCCGACGCAGGCAGGCGCAAACGCCCCCGCTGCGCCACGGCGGGCGTGGCGGCGTCCAGGGCGCGCGCTTGCAGCGCCTCGCCCCAGGCCAGGCTAACCGGCAGCAGTTGTTCAAAATCAAGCGCCAGCGACGCGTCCCACCCCGTATGCAGGGCCGCAGCCGGGCCGCGGGCAAACGCCAACACTTGCCCACCCAGTTGCGCCTGCAGCGCCTGCACCTGGCTGCGCGCGATGGTGCGGCGAATGCGCGGGCCGGCCAAAACGGCGCCGCCCAGCAGTTGCACCTGGTTCCACAGCGGCTGCGGCGAAAGGGCCAGCGCCAGGGCCGGGTCGGCCAGGTCATTCACCGGCTCCAGCCCCAAGGACTGCGCCAGCGCCGCCGACCAATGGCGGTGCAGGCGCGCCCACGACGGCGTCTCGGGTATTAGTTGCGCCAGCAAACCCTGGGCCGCCGGCGGCGCAAAGGCCTGCACCCGGCTGGGGTGCAAGCCCAGCGAGGGCAGGCAGGCAAAGCGCAGCATGGGCTGCGCCAGGGAACTGTCCCGCCAGGGGGCAGAAGGAAACATGGCCAGCATGTGGTCAGCCCACCTTCAGCGCATCGGCACGGGCCGCGCGCGTTGGCCACCAGAACCTCCAGGCCAAGAAACCTGCTGCGCCCAGACTCGCCAGCAGCAGCAGCACCAGGGCCAGCACCGCCGCCACAGGCACGCCGCTGGTGGCCGCGGCGTCCTGCGATGCCGAGGCCGCAGGCGACGCGACCTTGCCGTCCGCGCCCAGCGCGGCCACCAGCACGATTGACACCTTCTCGGGGGTCAGGCCGGGAATGCTATTGGTCACCAGACGGCGCACCTGGGGCAACACCGTATCTAGGTTGTAGCCAGCCTGGTGCTTGATGAACACGGCCGCCGACGACGGGGTGTTGGGGTCGCCCGGGCTGCCGCGCTCAGGCAGCACCACGTGCACGCGGGCCACGATCACGCCGTCGATCTGCGTCAGCGTGGCCTCCAACTCCTGGGACAAGGCGTACAGGTAGCGGGCGCGCTCCTCCAGCGGCGAAGATATCAGACCTTCCTTTCGAAACACCTCGCCCATGCCGGCAAAGCGCTCGCGCGGCAGGCCTTTGGCGCGCAGCAAATCCACGGCACGGCCGACCTGCGAGGCGTCGAGCGTGAGGCCCACCTTGCCTTCCTTGCCGGAAATTTTCTGGGCCTCGATGCCGGCATTCTGCAGCGCCGCCATCACCTCATTGGCCTCGCCCTCGGGCATGGATGCCATGAGTTCAACACGATTGCCGCAGGCCAGCAGCAGCAGGGTGAGCCAGGTGGTGAGGGCGGCGCGGAACAGGAAATGTGCAGTCATCATTGAACTTTGACGAGTTGATCCAGATTTTGCGTGGCGCGGCTCACGGCCTTGCCCACCAGTTCGTACTGCACCGATATCTGCATCAGGCCCACCTGTACCCTGAGCAACTCGGCCACATTCAAGTTTGCGCCGTCGGTCAGCACCGAGCTCACCGCCTTCATAGACTGTTGAAAATCGTTGGACAGGCCTTGCATGCCGGAAAGGATGTTGTCGCCCATGCTACGGTCTTGCGAGGCCACGCCGCGCACTCCCGCGTCGGCTGCGGCGGGGTCGGCCACCGGGGTCGGAGGGCTCATCATCTGAGCGAACTGGGCGGTGGCGAGCGGGTCAGGGGTCAGCACCGGCGCCGCCGCTGCGCCGAGCTCACTCGTCGTCAGTTTGACCGCCAAAGATGTTGCCGTAATGTCCATAAATCAATGCTCCTCCAACTCGATGTGACTGTGCCCTTGCATGGCCTGCGCCAGGGGATTGAGCCCGGCTTCCTGCAGCGCACGCAGACTCTCGGCGCTGCGCCCCGCCAATTGCAGCGCCAAGGCGCGCACGGATTGCAGTTCGCTCTGGTCCTGCGCCCGAACGGCCTTTGCGCCACGCGCCAACACGCCCACCGCCTCCTCGGGGCGGGCGCTGTTCAGGTAGGCCATGGCCAGCCCGACATAGGCAAAACTGCGGTCGGGTCGCAACAAGGCCAGCGCGCCGAAGATCGCTTCGGCGCGCTGCACGTCTGCCCGTGCGGCGGCCAAAAAGCCCACCCCGGTCAGCAAGCGGATGTCGTTTGAATCAAGCAGGGACGGCCCCCCGTGTGGACAGCAGCAGCAGCGCCTGGGCACGCACGTGCAATTTTTCCGACCCTGCAACACCCTCGCTGCTGTCGATGACAAAGGCCAGCAGCGCACGGGCCTGCAGCGCTTGCTGCAACCGCAAGTGGCACTCGGCCACTGCCAGCGGATGCAACAGTTCGTCCGGCTCCAGCAGAGCCAGGAAGCTGTAGACGTTGAGCGCTTCTTGGAACCGCTCCAGGAGCTTGTAGGTCAGCGCCAGTGCGCTCAGATAACGCGGCTGCGTTGGCTTCAGGAAGGTCAGCAGTGCCAGGTAGCGCAGCGCAGCGTCGTGCTGGCCCTGGACGATGGCACTGTGCACCATGGTGTAGATGGCTTCGGCTTCGTCGGCGGTGACGCGACGACTGGATGGCAGCGCCTCCAGCGCGGCGCGGGCTGCGGCAAAGGCCTCGGCGGGTGAACTGTTATCAGCGACTTGTAGCATGGTCTTGGCTTCTTCAAATATTGCGGGCAATCGCCTTGTTGGTGTCCACCGTGGCCTGTTCCATGGCCTGGTATTTGTCGCGGACGTCTTTGATGATGTCCTGCATCGCCTGCGCCGCATCGCTGGCATGCTGCGCAGCAGCCTCGTGCATTTTTGCGGCGGCCTGGTCCTTGGCGCCTGCAGCATTTTCGTAACCAGCCTTCTTTTCTTCCTCGGCAGCCAACTTGTCTCCCGATGCCTTAATGACGCCGGAGATGCCCTGGCCGATGCCAGCAAGTGCCTGCGATGCTGCCGAAATCGTATTGCCCTGGGCCGTGGTTGTGGTGCCTTGGGCCTTGAAGTTAGCCGCGTCTTTCAACGCGCCCACCTTAGAAGGGTTTGTGTCGGGCATGGCATTGGCTTCGGCCAAGTTGCTTTCGCCTTTCAGAGTCTGCTTGGCACCTGCCGTTGCCTTGGCAAGGCCAGCACCCGCCATGCCGATCTGCACCACGGACACCCCGATCGACACGGCTGACGCGGCAATAGCGTAATCGGCCTGTATTTGCGCGGCGTTATAGCGCGAGTCCGCAGCGGCAATTGTCTTGTCGGCGGCGGCATTGAGCGAGGTGACCTGCGCGGCTGTTTCTGTATCGCGGCTGGCACGCTGACTGGTGCGCAGGGTCTGCGCAATTTGCTGAAACACGGCCATGAAGGCCATCATGTCGGCCTGCATGTCGGTAGCCCCGTAATTGGCCATGACCTTGACCGCGGAGCTGCTGTGATGGGCGAGCGGAGTCGGCAGTTCGGGCACACCGGACTGATTGCCACCCGTGTCAATGCTGGCCAAGGTCGTGTTCTGATCCAATTCAATGCCGCTGGATACGCGCGGCGGTGTGCTGCTGTTGACACCCTCCGTTCCACTGTTAGCCGATGTAGTGCTGCTGATTTGCACTCTGCCCTCACCGATCGCTGCCATGATTATTTCCTTTCGAAGCTGGTCGTGTTGAAGTCGTCGATGCGCTCAAGGCTTCACGCCGGATTGAACTTGGGCGCAGACAAATTGGCGCTGATGGTGGAGCGCGTGCTGCCGGCCGAATTGATCATCTGGCTCACCAGGGTGGCGTTGTCCATCAATTCCTGCAACAGTTTTTTCATATCGCCCTGGCTCTCTTCCATGAACTTCTGGATCATCAGCTTCTTGGCATCGATTTTGGCCGCGTCAGCCTGAGCGTGTGAAGCGTCGCGCGTGGACTCGGCTGCGCTGAGTTGCAGTTTCGAGGTTTCAATCGCCATGCCGCTCTTGGCAATATTGACGCTGGCCGCGGCGATTTCACCCGCCGCCATGCTGATCTTGGCGAAATCGGATAGGAGCATGCCGGCGGCGGCGCCGCCCGACGCCGCGGTGGCGACAATGCCAGCGATCGCAACGACGACGGTGGTGACGATGGTCGTGATCATCTCGGCCTTGTAGATCTCGTTCTCGATTGCCTGGACCTTCGCGGGATCGCCAGATTTCTTTGCTTCCGCCAATTTGTCCGCGAGTTCGATCTTCATCGAGTCGCTCACAATCGTGCCCATGATGCCGGGGTTCAACAGGAGTGCGGCAGGGCACACCAGCATGGTCGTGACGGCGGTGGTCAACGAAGAGATCATTTTGGCCTCTTCGGGGTCGACTCCGCACTGCTTCAGAATGGCGGTTCCCATCAGCGACAAGGGATTGCCCGGGGACTCCAGCGGCTCTCGGGGCGGGGTTTCAAGCGCGCGGGAATTGTTCTCGCAGGCCGTCACGGAATCGATGGCCATGCCTACGGCCATGGCAAACAAGGGTGCCCCCACACCGGTGAGCACCAGGGGCGCCGTCACAACGGCCAGCACCACGCCGACAATGGCGTTGCAAATTTTTTCAAACCAGCTTTGCTCTGCCGCCTTTTTGGTCTTGGCTGCGGCTTCAATGGTATTGGCCTGCCATTCCTTGATCTTGGCAATGCCCTCGGCGGTCTTGGCTTCCATCTGCTGCTTGGACAACTGCAGTCCATTGACCTTCGATGCGATTTGCCCGTCCTTGGTCTTGGCGGTCAGCGAAACCAGTTGCGCCGCCAGATCCTCCGGGGAAAACGGCAGTATGGGTGTACTGATGCAAGGTGAACCGTTGGCATTGCTGATGAGCCCGGCCTTGCCCGCAACCAGCGCCACATACTGTGCCTGCACCTGAAAGGCAGCCATGTTGCCGGCTGCGGCGGTTTCTGTGGCCTGGGCCACGGTCACATCGGCGGGCAACTGGGGGGTATAGCTTTGGCCTGTTACGCTTATTTCTGTCGCCATTGGGTGATCTCCGAGTTTGTTTTTCAGTGGGCCTGGGGACGGTTCAGCAAGGCCAGCAGGGCCTGCGAGCGCTCCCGGATTTCGGACTGCTCGGGCTCGGTGCAGCGTGCAATGATCAGGCCCAGTCCTTCCTTGGCCTCGGCTTTCAGGCCCATAGCAATCAGGCATTCGCACGCATGAAACGTAGGTGCCGAATCCCGGGGATCCATGGCGTAGGCAATGCCATAGTAGTTGACGGCATCCTTGTAGCCGCCAACCATTTGCAGGCTCGATGCGTAGGCGTTCACGAACCTGAGCTCCATGTGGTTGTTCAGCACCAGGTAGGCGAAGATGCGCATGGCCTCTAGGTACTTGCCCTGGGCGTAATAGTTGTGGCCCAGCGTGTACACGGCCTCGTAGTCGCGCGCATCAAGCCCGCTGACATCGCCCATGATGCCTCCGGAGCCCAGTAGCTCTATCACGTTGCCCGGCGCCGCGCTGATGTCCTCTGTTGGTATTGGTGTTGGCATAAACGACCTCGGTCAATGCAAGGGGTTGGAACAGTCGCTTGCACGGTGCAAGCGGGCATCTGTAGTCTGTTTGCGAGCGGGCTCAGATGAGGTTGCGCGGGCGTTTGGGCGTGTTCGTGGTGTTGGGGCTGTTCATGCGCAGGCGAGCGACCCCTTCGGCCACTTCCTGCTCTATGGCTGCCTGGTCGGCCGCGAGCACCGCCGCCATCTCTTCGCGCTGCTTTGCGCCCATAGGTGGGCCGAAGGCTCCGTCGATGTTGGCGGGGTCCACGCCAATCGACTCGTAAAAGGCCGCAGTCGCGGCAAAGTCTGCCTCGATTTTGGCGAGCAGGCTTTCAGCCTGGTTGATGATGTCGGCTGCATAGCCTTGGGCTTGGGTCATGGCGTTTCCATTCAAAAGGGGTTGACTGAGCCTGGCTTTGGGGGGGGCGGCTCAAGGTGGCGGTCAATTGGGTTGTTGCTGTGCCTAGCCAATCTTGGAGGCGATGCCGGAGCGCGAATCGGCCATCTTCTTCATGAAGTTGGTCATTATGTCGAAGGCCTCGTTGCGTTTGCCCGACAGCGACTGCAGGCGCAGCATGTCCATCTGCTGCGAATTGCCCAGGGCATCGATCTGGCTCTGCTGGCCTTTGATATAGGCCTCCGCGTCCGCCCGGGTTCTGACAGCTGCCGCTTGCGGGTCAGGGACCCCGAGTTTCGTGCCCGCTAACGCCGCAGTCGCTGAGGCCTGTTGTGCTTTTGCCTGGGTAAGGCGACTAGAACAATCTTCAATGTCATGTTTTGCCCTTTCGACATCACGACCTACGTTCCTCTGTATTGCATCGTCATAGTCTTTGCTGGCACAATCAAAATTGATCTGGGCGGTGGCGACTTTCCCATCTGCGGCAGTGACTGCAGACGTGGCCGCCTCAATGGCCGCTGTGTCAGGCACCCTTGGGCCGGCCTGCCCAAACGCAGGCTGACTTACGAGGTCCGTCGCTGCAGTTCCGGCCCCGGCCAGAATTTTATTCATGCCGTTCATGCCGACGTTGAGCTCATTGATGCGGTTGTTGCGGTCCTGGACCGCGCCCATCTGGTCCTTGAGCTGCTGGTCCAGCAGGTTGACGCGGTTCGTCTGAACCGCCATCAACATACTCTCAAGGTCGAGTCCCTCGATGCTCATCATCTGCACTTGGCCGGGCCCGCCGACGTTATTGACACTCATGATTTACTACTCCTGGGTTTAAAGGGGTGCTGCGTGCACCGGGGCTTGAATTCGCTTCCAACACCGCATAAGTAACGGCCAAATCGAGTTGGTTCCACGGGGTTGAAAATATTTGACAAAAATACTGCGCATCGGCAGGCAGGCTCTATCTGCCGGATTAACCTAGGTCGCTGACGATTTCCTTGATCGCCGCCGAGGCATCGCCCGGCACCAGGCCGACCACTGCCAGCGCGGTCACCGCCATGGCCAGCACGGTATCGCCCATATCTTTTGTGGTGCCCTGGGTAAACCGGGTGAAGTGCTGTGCCCGCTGTGCCCTGGTCTGCGCCTGATCGACTCCCGCAACGCGCCCGAGGCGGCGTCGTGCTCAAGGTCGATGGCCACCTTGCTATCAAATACGATGCGCGCGCTGCCCTGTTCGTTAAATGCCAGGTCGGGCAAATGCAAGAATGAGCGAGTTGGGTGAGAAGCGGTTCAGCTTGCATGGAAATACTTTCTACTGGTAGTGACGCCGCGCGAAAGTAACAGCAGCCGCGCATGGGTTCCACGTTTTTCGTTAAACGAGCCGAATGCGGTACGGCGCGGAGTCGCCGGAGCGGGCCAGCGATAGGCTGCCGTGCGAATCGGCCGCGCTACTCATGCAGCCGGTCGTTCAACTCCCCTCTGCTGGTTGATGGCAATTCGGCTCAGTTTTAAAAAAACCAGGGAATTTCACTGAATATTCTGTTTCCTTGGAACTTTTTCAGCGGCAAAGTTACTATGCCTGCGCTGAAGTTTGGCGCGTTTGCCAAGACGGCATGTTCACCCAGACCGCCAACATCCAAACACCATGAATCGCATTGAGGGCAACTCACCATCGGGGCAACTCGGCCAGTTCGGTTTGGGGTCAGGCGCTGCCGATGACACCGCCATGCAGGCACAGACGGGCACCTTTCGGGGCGAGCAGGTGACGGTCAAGGACGCCGCCTCGGCGCTCGCTGACGCGGCTGAAGAGATCAGCATGCACAACAGCGAGAACGTGGAAGAAAAGACCTTTGATGAGCGCGAGTGCAAGGTCGAGTCGTCCATCGACCTTCATCTGATCGAGGATATTTCGGCCTACCTGGAAGCCGCCAAGGGCTTTGAGGATCCGCAGAAGCTGGTCGACCTGGCCAAGCGCATGCAGTCCAGCCAGGAGCATCCGGGAGAGCTGGCGCGTCAGCAGACCAACGACCCTGCCCAACAATTCATGCTGCTGCAATACGCGCTGGTGGAGGGTGAACGCAGCGGCGCACCGGTTGAAGGGCTGAACGACATTCGCGATGCGCTGGCCGAGCTCGAGATGAATTCGGGCCCGCAGATCCGGGCGGGGCTCAATACCATGGGTGTCGCCGCCGGGCAATCCGATACAGCCCAAGGCATTGCTACCTTTCAGGGCACCTACCGCGACGTGGTGCTGGGTAACAACTCACTGTCACAAACCCTCAAGCTGGTGCTGGAACGCCTAGGCGGGCCGCAGGGCGAAGACCTGGCCAAAGGTTTGCACGGCATGATCACGGCGCTGGGCGCTGACCTGTCGGCCACCCGCCCCTCCACCGACGGCAACCGCCTGCACGCACTGATGCAGGATCTGTACCAGTTGGAAGTGGCGGTCACGGTAATGGACAACTGCCGGGATTTGGCTACCAAGCTCGCCCAAGACCATGCCACGCCCGGCCTGCAGCCGATGACGCTGATGCACGACATGATCGCCGTGACTGGCGAAAAATGGGTCGCTGCGCCGCGCTTTACCGGCATGGCCGATAAGCAGGGCGTGCAGTCGGTGGGGGCGCAGATTGCGTTTCACACCGCCACCAAGATCATGCTGCGTGAGTTGCCGCCCAAGGTTTTTTCGGACCCCGATTCACGCCAGTCCGTCCTGATTGCAGCGCAGGAAGCGCTGGACGCTGCCATTGACAAAGAAGAGGAATAGGCCATGAGTTGGGTACATGACACGCTATCGGAATACGGTCGGCAATATGGCCTGACCGACCTTGGCTTTGGTTCCCACGGTGTAGCGCAACTGGTCTTTCAGTCGGGCGCCGTGCTGGCAGTGGAACCTGTGAGCCGGGGTGAGGTGGAAGAAATCCTGATCTATGTGAGCCGACCGGTGGGTTTCAACGGGGGGCGCCTGCTGCGCCGCGCGCTGGTCAAGGCGCATTTCAAGGAGGCGGGCACGCTGGACATCCAGGTGTGCAGCCGCGGCACGGGTTCCGGCCTGGCCTTGCTGGCGCTGGTGCGCCTGCCGGTGCGCAACTTCACACTGCAGGCCCTTGACCATGCTTTTGAGTACCTCAACCGCTGGCACGACAGCCTTTACGCATGATCACTCCCAACTTCACACTAGGAGCAGTCCATGGATAACTTACGCGTAGGCCCAGGCGCTTACTTTGACCGCGGCATCGACAGCATCACCTTCAAGGGTGGCGAAGCGCTGCAGGGTCTGCCGGACCAGCACGAGCTCACACCCGCCGAACATGCGCAACGCCCGCAACTGGAGGCCTTGTTGACACAGGCCAACACCGATACGTTTCTGGAGGAGTCGATTCGCCCTGAGCTCGACGACCGCGACCTGCTGCTGCCGGGCAAGTTTCGCCAGGCCATGGATGGCACGCTGAGCACGCTGCGCGATGCCGTGCAGGCGCAGCAGGGCCAGGATTCCGACACCGCCAAGCTGCTCAACCGCGCTGTGCGCCTGCTTAACGACGAGGTGGGCATGCGCGATCTGCTGCAGATGTACCGATCCGCGCTGTACCAGGGCTGAGTCCACTCCCATGAACGACCAAGAACAAATGCTGTTGAATTTGCTGGGCTACATATTTCTGCAAAGCGCTAGCCCCGACAAGGCTGCCGTGGTGCTGGCCGCGCTGGACGCCGTAGCGCCCAATCAGCCCAAGGTGTTGCGCGCGCTGGCGCTGGCGCAGCTGCGCGCCGACAAGCCTGAACGGGCCTTGGCCGTGCTGGACCGTCTGGCCATGGCTGGCAGTGTGGACGCGGCCTTTCACCTGCTGCGGGCCCAAAGTCTGAGCGCGCTGGCGCGCCATGACGAGGCCGCAGCAGCGATGCAAAACTATGTCCACCTGCGCAGTGTCGCCGGGCGCGTCGCCGCAACCGCCTAAAAGATTCCCACCACATGCAAGCCCGACTTCAACGTTTTGTTTTACTGATCACTAGCCGCAACGATCTGGTGCTGGCGGTAATTTTGGTGTCGATCATCTTCATGATGATCCTGCCCCTGCCCACCTGGCTGGTGGACGTGCTGATCGGCATCAACATGACGGTATCGGCCATGCTGCTGATGGTGGCCATGTACCTGCCGTCGCCGCTGGCCTTCTCGAGCTTTCCGTCGGTGCTGCTGGTTACTACGCTGTTTCGCCTCGGTATCTCGATCGCCACGGTGCGCCTGATCCTGCTGCAGGGGGACGCGGGCCACATCATCTTCACCTTTGGCAACTATGTGGTGGGCGGCAATCTGGTGGTGGGTCTGGTGGTGTTCCTGATCCTGACGATTGTGCAGTTTGTGGTGATCACCAAGGGCGCTGAGCGCGTGGCCGAAGTGGCGGCGCGCTTCTCGCTGGACGCCATGCCGGGCAAGCAGATGTCGATCGACGGCGACATGCGCGCCGGCACCATCGACATGGACGAGGCCAAGCGCCGGCGCAATGTGGTGGAGAAGGAGAGCCAGTTGTACGGCGCCATGGACGGTGCAATGAAGTTCGTGAAGGGCGACGCGATTGCCGGCCTGATCATTGTGGCGGTGAATCTGCTGGGCGGCATCTTGATCGGCACCATGCAAAAGGGCATGACCGCCGCCGAGGCTGCCAAGAACTACTCGGTGCTGACGATTGGCGACGGCCTGATTTCGCAGATACCGGCGCTATTCATCGCGATTTGCGCCGGCATGATCGTCACACGGGTGCAAACCGGCGAAGGCGGTCCGTCCAATGTGGGCAAGGACATCGGCTCGCAGATATTGTCCCAACCCAAGGCGCTGATGATTGCCGGCGGTGTGGCGTTGGGCATGGGCCTGATTCCTGGTATGCCCGGGCTCACCTTCATCTCGCTGGCCGCGATTTTGGGCATGATCGGCTTCACCCTGATGCGCGGCGCCACCAAGGTGGTGAACGCTAAGACCGGTGAGATCACCGAGGTGCCGGCCATGCAGGCCGCCGCCGAGCCGCCCAGGAAGTCCAAGAACGAGGCCGGCGACGAATTCGCGCCCACCGTGCCGCTCATGATGGACGTTGCCGCCCACTTGCAGGACAGCTTCAAGGCCGACGTGTTGAATGAGGAGCTGCTGAAAATTCGCCGCGCCCTGTACTTCGACCTGGGCGTGCCGTTTCCAGGCATTCAGTTGCGCTTCAATCAGAACTTGCCCCCCGAGACCTACAGCATCATGTTGTCCGAGGTGCCGGTGTCGCAGGGCAAGTTGCGCCCAGGCTTTATCCTGGTGCGGGAGAACACCCAAAACCTTGAAGCCCTGCAAATCCCCTTTGAAACCGACAAGAAATTTTTGCCCAATATTCCGACGGTGTGGGTGCCGGTGGCGCTCAAGGACACGCTGGCTGCTGCCGGCATCGCGCACATGGACCCCAGCCAAGTGCTGACCTATCACCTAGCGTTTGTGCTGAAAAAATATTCGGCCGATTTTCTGGGCATTCAGGAGACCAAGTTCTTACTTTCCGCCATGGAGGCACGTTTTCCCGATCTGGTGAAAGAGTCGACCCGCGTGCTGCCGGTGCAAAAAATGTCCGAGATCCTGCAGCGCCTCGTGTCCGAAGACATCTCGGTGCGCAACCTGCGTACGGTGATGGAGGCGCTTATCGAGTGGGGGCAGAAGGAGAAAGACTCGGTGCTGCTGACTGAGTATGTGCGCGCCAGCCTGAAGCGCCACATCAGCTACAAATACTCCAGCGGCCAGAACGTGCTGCCGGCCTACCTTCTGGCACCCAATGTGGAAGACACCCTGCGCGGCGCCATTCGACAAACCAGTTCGGGAAGCTACCTGGCCCTGGATCCGGCGGTGGGCAAACGCCTGGTGGAGAACATCAAGCGTGCCGTGGGTGATCTGAGCCTGGCGGCGCAAAAACCGGTTCTGCTGACCTCCATGGACATCCGCCGCTACCTGCGCAAGATGATCGAGCAGGACCTGTACGACCTGCCCGTGCTGAGCTACCAGGAGCTGACGCAGGAAGTCAATATTCAGCCCTTGGCGCGGATCGAACTCTGATGGATAACGCAGAGGCACTGGAACTGCGAATTCACTCCGGCAACCACGCCGGAGCGAGTGAAGCGCTGGGCGCGTCAAGCCAGTCGCTGGGCACCAGCGACGAGTGCGACTTTGTGCTGAGCGATGCGGGGCTGTTGCCGCAGCAACTGCGCCTGGAATCCGGACCCGCGGGATGGTGTTTGTTGGGCTGCAGCGATGCGTCTGAGGCAGCGGGGGCGGCCGTGGCGTTGACGCCGGGTGTGCTGCAAAAGGTGGGCCCGTTGGTGATTTCGGTTGACCGCCCGCAAGCACCGTGGCCGACGGCGCAGCAGATCAACGCGCTGTTGCAGCGGCCCCCGCCTGAAGCCCACGTGAGCGCTGCCTTAGCCTCTCCGGTGCTGGAGGAGGCTGCTGAGTCGGTGCTGCTAGCGCCAAGCGAAGTACCCGTGCTGGCGCTGCAAGCGCCGACGCCAACCCCCACCAACAGCCCCATTGCCCGACCGTTCAACCGCCGCCTCATAGCCTCGCTGCTGGCGCTTATTGTGTGTGCGCTGGTTTGGGTGTTGCTGCCCAAGATGGCGCCCCAGGGCGCCAACGCCCAGGCTCACGTGACAGCGCCAACGACCGAGGCCGCCCGGTCTGCCATTGATGCCATCATCCAGGCGCAAGGGCTGGCGGGGCGCGTAAGCACCGAGCCCGACGCACCCGGCAAGTTGCGTGTGCGCGCGGCCTTGCTCAGCGAGGACGAATACGAAAAACTGGCGCTGGCCCTGTCCGCCCTAAGGCCACGGCCCGCGCTGACTGTGACCACCGAGCAGGACCTGCAACTCATGGTGGGCGAGGCGATAGCGCGCCAATCGGGCGAACTCAGCACCCCCATCGTTGTCCGGCACATGGGGGGCGCGAACTTTCGCATCGAAGGCACGCTGGCCAACAGCGAGGAGCGCAACGCATTTTTCGGCCGTCTGAAAAATGATCTGCCTGCGCTGGTGCTGCTGGAATCTGCCTTGATGACCCCCGAAGACCTGGCTCAGGGCCTGCTGGAAGAACTGCGTGGCGCCAAGCTGGCCGAGATCAACGGGCACTGGACCGGGGAGCGTCTGCAAATGACCGTCAGCGTGGCTCAGACAGAAGTGCCCCGTTGGGAGCAGTTGCTCGCCCGCGTGGCGCCCAATCACAAGGTACCATTCAGTGTCACGCTCATCCCGCAGAAAGAGAGTGCAAGCAAGAGGCTGCCCTTGGCGCTGGCTTCATTGCCCTTTCATGTGCAATCGGTGGTGAGCGGTGCGACACCTTACGTAGTCATTGACGGGGGGGAGAAGTTGCTGATTGACGGCCGCGTCCATGGATGGCGACTGGTGTCGGTCGATCCCGAATCGGTAGTGTTTGAGGGTGGTCAGGCAAAACGCCTGCTCGTGGAACGATAGTCTGCCATCCGTTACCAAGCTCATAATGGAAACCACACACCTGACCGAATTGGAAGCCCAACTGGCCCTGCCAGATGGTGCCATGCTGCAACAAGCACATTTAAAGCAACTCGACACCCTGGCCTGGCAAGTGCAGCAACGTTTGCATGCTGGGGTGAATCGAGAAGAATTTACGGTGCTACAAGCCGTAGAGCAAGCGGTGCAAGCCGCGCAAGTGGTATTGACGAACTGGCCCGTGCCGGAACGCACTGCCAATTCATTTCACAACCTCGGGAGAACCTAATGGCTTTAACATTTGACGCGATCAACACCTTCAACACCTCCGTCGTATCCGTGGCGGAAACCTCGCTTGGCGACAAACTTACCGCCTTGAATGCCAAGGGCGACACCGTCACCTCGGGCGATTTGTTGCAGGTGCAAACATACATGCAAAAGTGGACCCTGACCACCGACATCCAGAGCACGCTGACCAAATCATTGGGCGATGCGCTCAAAGGCATCATTCAAAAAGCAGGCTGATCCTGCCGCGTTCCTGCGGCAATTGACGGCGTATGCGGAAAAAGCTCTGGGGCAGTATTCTGTTTTACCTGAATGTTGCTGCCCTACCTGCCCGACTGGCGTTGGCTGCTGGACCGAGAAGACAGCCCCTGGTATGCATCCATCAAACTGTTCCGACAAGGTGAAGACCGACATTGGGCACCGGTACTTGAGTGCGTGGCGAGCGAGTTGTTGACGTACTTCCCCTGAACCAGACTCAAGCCCCGCAAACGGGAGCTGATCCCTCGCCATGCGTCATCCTGAGCGAATTCCCAAAAAATGTGAAAAACATTGGAACTGCTCAGCCATTGCGGTTACTAAGTCCGCGACAACGCCATTCCATTTAGTGAGCACCACCTTGACCGGAGAACAACTCCTTGCCGAATATTGGTGCGCCCGCATGGACGGCCGTCCTTCTGCCAGTGTGGCCGCACCGGTGTCGCTTGATTCAGCCAATCAGTTCGGTGGCCTCATTCGCGGCTGAGTGCCTGCAGTGCGCGGGCGGCCCCTTCATACTATTCAACAACCACAGGATTGGAATCATCCATGCCCGCTTCACGGCCTCGGCAACGCCCAGCTGCAAGCCAAGCCCATGACAAGCCAGCGCCAATGGACGGGTGGTGCTGGTGGAATGCAGCGCGTGAGGCGGCAATGCTTGTGTCATCGGAAAGAGGTTTCGTTTGAACTTTTTCCGCAGCTACAACCGCACCATGGCCGCCGCCTTTTTGGCGGTGCTGTTGGTGCTGGGCGCTTTTTTCGGGTTCCAGTTGGAGCAGCGCCTGGATGATGAAATCGCCACCATCGAGACGCACCTGAACCGCCATGCTCAGTTGTTGGAATACGTGCTGCGCACTTCTGACGATCAAATCGATGCCTTGCGCATCGCCGCCGACGGCGTGAACCAAGCTCTGGGCCCAGGCCAGTCGCCCAAGACACGCACGCCGGCCAACTGGCCAAGCGAAGCCCCCGATGGCCGGTCTTTCAACCTCGACCTATGGGCCGACCGGGACACTGGCGGCAATCTGGTGGGACTCGGGCCTTTGCGCGGCCGCCCAGCCACGTTCGCGCACGAACTGCAGCGCGCGCTGGGGCTCAATCCGCTAATGCGCGCATTGACCTTCAACCTGCCCAGTGCAGCCAGGGTCCAGTTTGTCTCGGAGCAGAACTTTGAACTCGTCTCGCCTTGGGTTGCATCCGAGACCCACCCCTTCAGCAAAAAAACCTATGACGCCCCGTCCTGGCAAATGGCCTTGCCCGGGCGCAACCCGGATCGACAAAAGTATTGGGCGCCGCCCCGCTTTGGTGGGCCGGACCAGGGACTGCTGATGCCTGTGGCGGCGCCGGTATACGACCAGGATCATTTCGTTGGAGTGGTCAGCATCGACACCAGTCTGGACTATCTGAACCGCGTGAACGCCGGTTTTGACTACCCGTTGGGGACGGTCATGTTGGTCAACAAAGAGGGCCAGGTTCTGGCCCATCCACAACTGTTCGCCAAACCGCTCGAAGTGGAAGAAACGCCACTATTGAAAGACGCATTGCCGCAGGCCCTGGTGCAAAGCGGCCTGGCGGTGAGCGATTTGCCCGAAGATCAGCATACTGTTGTAGCCGGTTATGTGCTGCTGCATAAGCACTTTGTCGCAGCGCCGTTTGACCTGGTCTATCTGGTGCCGCAATCCGAATTGTTGTGGCGCCTGGCTGCATCCGAGGGCGGCGCCATGCTGCTAGTTCTGCTGGGCCTTTGCGCCATGTTGGTCTTGACCTATGTGATCACCCGGCGTGACTTTGTCGGACCGGCGGCGCACCTGGTGCAGCATCTGTCCAGCACCTCGCAAATGAAGGCCGTCGCCGTCCCGCACGTGCCTGCGGCCTGGCAACCATGGTTTGACATGGTGAGCCGCGTCTTCAGGGAGTCGCAACAGTTGGCTGCGATGCAGCAGGAACTCGATACCTCGGCGGAAATGCAGCGCGCCATACTGCCCACCCGCTGGCCCCAAAGTGTGCGCTACACGCTGCGGGGCAGCATGCGCTCGGCGAAGCAGGTGGGAGGGGACTTTTTTGACCACTTTGAACTGGGTGCGTCGCAACGGGGGATTGTGGTGGCCGATGTCAGTGGCAAGGGCGTGCCGGCAGGACTGTTTGCCATGGTCTCCCGAACCCAGTTGCGTGCCATTGCCATGCTGGGTGCAGCCAACCCCAACCAGACCTTGACGAAAGTGAACAACGCCTTGTGCGAAGGCAATGACAGTTGCATGTTTGTCACCGGCGTCTATGCGATTTTTGATCCGGATACGGGGAGACTGGTGCACGTCAACTTCGGTCATCCGCCGCCGCTGCTCATCCATGCCGACGGTCGCTTGCAGTTCATCGACAGCCCACCATGTATTCCCATCGGATTGATTGAGGATGCTGACTACCAGCACACCGAGTTGCAGTTGCTGCCAGGTGACATCCTGGTCATGTACACCGATGGCGTGACCGAGGCCATGAACCCGGAGCTGGAAGAATTTGGCGCGAGCCGCTTGCTGGCGGTGTTTGAATCAGGCGTGCCCGCATCTGCCGAAATCGCACTCCAGCAAGTCATCGCAGCAGTGAACGCCTTTGCTGCGGGCGCCGAGCAATCGGACGACATCACCTGCATCGCCTTGCACTACCATCCATGAGAAACTGCAAATATGTCAACGCCCTGGGCTGCTGCTGGCAGTTGGGAGTCCTGTGCTTTCTGAGCCTGCTGCAGATGCCGGCCTGGTCCGACAGTCTGGATCGCATTCTGGCCCGCGGCAGCCTCGTGGTTGGGGTCAAGGCTGACGTCCCACTTTGGGGCTTTAAAAACAGCAACACCGGGCTGATACAAGGTCTGGAGCCCGACTTAGCGCAGGACCTGGCAAGGCGATTAGGTGTCAAGGTGGAACTGGTGGGCCTGCTCACCGCAGACCGGATTGACGCAGTGAACAAAAAGCGCGTCGATGTGTTGATTGCCACCCTCTCGGACACGCCCGAGCGCCGTGCCCAATTGGATCTGGTGCTGCCGCATTACTACGCCTCAGGTGTGAATGTGCTGGCGCGGCGCAGCGATGGCTTTCGCCAATGGAGCGACTTGAAAAACCGCAGGGTCTGTGGTCGACGCGGGGCGTTTTATAACCGCGCCATCACGGTCACCTATGGGCTGGATGTAGTTCGCCTGTACGGCAACGAACTGGCCAAGGCCGCCGTGCGTGATGGGCGTTGCGCCGCCTTCCTATATGACGACACCGGCATCCTGGCCCTGATGACCGATCCGGCCTGGCGCGAACAGTTCGAAATGCCCTTACCCACCCTGTACATCACGCCCTGGTCGATTGCTTTGCATGCCGATGAGCGCGGCGGACGGCTGGAGCAGGCGGTTTCCCAGGCCATTGTCAATTGGCACGCCAATGGATTCTTGCGCGAGCTTGAAACCCGCTGGGCCATACCCCCGTCCGTGTTTGTCAGCACCATGCAGCAACGCTGGCGCAAGCCCGCCGGCGGCAAGGCCCAGTGCGGCAACAAAGCCAGCGCCACGACACCATCAGAATGTCTATGAACAGCAATTCCACTCCGAGCACGGTCGTCGACGACATGCGCGACTTGTATGACCGCTACTTTGAGTCGGCGGATTACCAACGCCGCTACCCACAGCCCAATCCATCCACCCTGGCCTTTGTGCTGCGCCATGGTGCAGGCGTCGAGGGATCCATTCTGGACATGGGTTGTGGCAATGGCCGCTACACACTGGCATTGCTGCACCACACTGCTGCGCAAATCACGGCCTGCGACATTTCCAGCAAGGCGCTGCGCGAGCTTGAATCGCACCTGGCCCATCTGCCAGGCAAAGACCGGGTCAGCGTTCTGCATGGCTCGGGGGACCAATTGCCTGTCGCATCCCAACACGGCTTGCTGTTGCTGCTGTTTGGCGTACTCAGCCACGCCGGAGCAAAGGCTGAACGCATGGCCATGCTGGAAAATTTGCGCGCCCATGCCAGCAACAAGGCACGGCTGATCCTCTCGGTGCCCAGTGTGTGGCGGCGCCGGCCATTGGAGCTGCTGAAATCACTGTTTACCCGCCAGCGCGCCTATGGCAAGCCCTGGCAGTTGGGCGACATCCACTTCAGCCGCCTGATCGACGGGCAACGCCTGCAGTTTTTCTATCATCTGTACACGCTGAGTCAACTGCGCGCCGAGCTGCGCGAGGCGGGCTGGGAGGTGCTGGTGGCCGAGCCGGAGAGCGCCTTGCCCGAGTGGCTCATCACGCAGCGTCCACTGATGGAGAAGATTGACCGGGTGCTGCAGTTCTTCTTGCCCGCAGCGCTGGGCTACGGCATACGGGTCGCGGCTCGCCCGCTCACCCTAGAAGGCAACGCATCATGACGGGCGCGTGGCTGCGCGCGCTGCTCAGCCTGCTGCTGGCTTGCAGCGCCGCGACCGCACAAGCAACTGCAGTGAAGGCCAGCGAGACGCTGGCCAATGTTCTGCATCGTGGTGAACTGGTGGTGGGCGTCAAGACCGACTATGCGCCCTTTGGCATGCTGAACGCCCAAGGCCAGGGCATGGGTCTGGAGCATGATCTGGCCGCCGACCTGGCGCAGCGTCTGGGTGTGCGACTGGTCAAGGTCGCAGTGAGTGGCGCCAACCGCCTGCAAAAGCTGGAAGAAGGCACCGTTGACCTGGTTCTGGCGACCACCGGCGACACCGCCGAGCGGCGCCGCGTCGCCACCATGATCGAACCCAATTACTACTCGTCGGGGGTGACGCTGTTCATGCGGCCGGAGCAGCGCATCAAGGATTGGACCGAGATTCGGGGCAAGAAAGTTTGTGTGACGCAGGGCAGCTATTTCAACCGCCCGATGAGCCAGCGCTATTTGCTCGACCTCGTGACCTTCAACAACGCCCGTGACGCCCGACTCGCCGTGCGCGGCGGCCGTTGCGCCGGCTTCCTATTTGACAACACGGCCATCCGCAGCGACCTCCAGTTACCCGAGTGGGCCGGCTACCAGGCGCCGCTGCCGCCGGCCATGGTCGTCCCCTGGTCCCTGGTGCTGGCGCGCAAAGACAGCGGCACCGACTTTGAGCGCTGGCTGGGTGACACGGTGGCCGACTGGCATCGCAGTGGCCGCCTGGTGGAGCTTGAGCGCAAGTGGGGCCTGCCGCCATCAAAATTCCTGCAAGAAACGCAAGCCCTCTGGCTTGAAAAGCTCCCCGACGGCCAGGCCGTGTGCGCACGCGTAGCTGACGGCAGTTGGCCCAACTCCTGCCGCAACCATGCACTGCTGACGGCGAACGATGTGGATGGCCTGCAACGCCTGGGCCTGTGGGTGCGTGAGAACTATGGCGTCGATCTGAGCCTGGCCTACGACGCCTATGACCGCAAGCGCTTTCTCTCGGGGCTGTTGTGGACGCTGGCGCTGATGCTGCTATGTATGGGCGCCAGCCTGAGCTTTGGGGCAACCAGTGCCCTGGTGATTGAAGCACGCGTGCCCATCGCCGCGCCCTTGCTGCGCGTGTTGGCCATCCATGGGCAAATGACACCGCCCTTGTTGCAGATGTACCTGGTGCTGTTTGGCCTGGGCTCGCTGGCTTGGACCACGCTCGGCATCAGTCTTGCTCCCTCGGCGGTGGCCGTAGTGTGCCTGGGCTACTACGCCGGCGCCTCCATTCAGGGGGCCATCCTGGAATGCTGTCGTCATGTGCGGGAGCAGAAAGCCGGGTTTCAGTTACGCTGGTCGAACTTCCACCAAGTGGTCTCGCTGGCCAGCCCGCCAGTCACGGCAAGCCTGGTGAATATCGCCAAGGCCACCATGATGGCGTCAGCCATTTCTGTGCCTGAACTGCTGTCAGCCTCGACTTCCATCATGACCGATACCGGAAATGTGGCCGTCATGATGAA
>CAIQYP010000102.1 GCA_903876045.1 uncultured beta proteobacterium
CCTAGGTGATGGTCAGGCCCTGCTGGATGCCGGTGCGTGCGTTGTGTTCCGCGACATGGCGGCATTGCACGGCCTGATGTCGTGATCGCTCCAGTAATCGGTGAGCTTGTTGCGCGTCTCCTGCCCGGTCATGCGCTGCTGTATCCACTTGTCGCTGCGCCCATGCTGCTGCCAGGTCTGGCGAGCACGGTTGAGCGATAGCGCCGGGTCGGACATCTCCTGCATGCGCTCGTAGCCAACCCTGGCTAACCAGAGCTTGATGGGTTCAGCTTTAGGGCTGGGGACTGATTGCACGATGCGTAGCAGGGTTTCAGCGGTGGCCACGTCGGTAAGCCGTTGCTTGCCGTCCGCAGCTTGCATTTTCAACTGGTGACAATTTGTCACCAGTTGACTTCCCTCATTAGCAAGCCGAAGCTTGAGCTGATTCCAGTACTTTCGGGCCGTCAGGTCATCTGTTTGCTGTGTGAGCACCTGCACCACATCAATCACCGAAAACCACCAGGTTTCCGTGTCTTCGTCATACACGCGGCGGATGGATTGGCCGTCGAATTCGTTGGGCAGGATTTTCATATGAAGTTCCGATCGCTTGTTGTTGCTCTTTTTGGGACCTGGCGTGAAAGCATACTCCACTTGGATTCAATAGGTGTCGGAAAATCCAGGCTTAGCTCAAACTTTGTTAGAAACTCCGGCGCCGCCTTTCGGAGGGTCTGTGCTGCGTTATGCGAACCTGCTGCATTGCCTAAACTATCGAGCCGCTGCGCACTGAATTCACAAGAAAGGAAACACTTTGAAAGCAGCATTCATCACCGGCCACGGTGGCAACGAAGTGGTCTCTGTGCGCGACTGCGCACGCCCCGTGCGCAAGGCGGGCGAGGTGCTGGTGCGGGTGCATGCCGCCACGCTCAATCAGGTGGACTTGTACATGCGTAACAGCGGTGCCGGCATCACCCACCAGTTGCCGCAGATCATGGGGCTGGATGGCGCTGGTGTGGTGGAAGAAGTAGACGCGGTGGACTGCACCTTAACGGTCGGTCAACGCGTGGTTGTTTTTCCGGGTGTGAGCTGTGGCCGTTGCGAGTTTTGCCAACGCGGTGAAGGTGTCCTGTGCGTGAAGATGCAGTACCTGGGTGAGCACCGCGACGGCACGTTTGCCGAATGGATCAGCGTGCCGAGTAGCAACGTGTTTCCCATGCCACCAGGCCTGTCGTTTGTGCAGGCGGCGGCCCTCGGTGTGAACCACCTCACCGCGTGGCGCATGTTGTTTGCCAAGGCTCAGATCAAGCCTTGGGAGACGGTGCTGGTCTTCGGTATTGGCGGTGGCGTTTCACTGGCAGCCATGCAACTGGCCAAGGCCATCGGCGCACGGGTCATCGTCACCTCGCGCGATGACGCCAAACTCCAACGCGCCCTGCAAATCGGTGCCGACCACGCCATCAACAGCAGCACACAGGATGTGGCCAAAGCGGTGCTGGCTTTCACCGAAGGGCGCGGCGTGGATGTGGTGATTGAAAACGTCGGCGCGGCCGTTTGGTCTGCCGCCATGAAATCTCTGGTGCGCGGTGGCCGCCTGGTCACCTGCGGTGCCACCTCGGGTGATCAGCCACCGGCCGATTTGCGGCGCATCTTCATCCGTCAGTTGCAAATCCTGGGTTCCACGCTGGGCAACACCTCAGAGTTTCATGACCTGCTGGTGTTCGTGGCGCGCAACGGCATCACGCCGGTGATCGATAGCGAGTTCCCTGTGACCCGCATCCACGAAGCCTTGGATCGCCTGGAGTCAGGCCGGCAGTTTGGCAAAGTGGGTTTGAGTTTCGAGTAACCCGCCCATGCCCGATGTCGACGGCTTTGAGCTTTAGAGGCGGCTGCGCAGCCAATGCAACATGATGGCTGCCAGGGCTTCATTGCGAATGGGTTTGGTAATAAAGTCATTCATGCCTGCCTCCAGGCATTTGATGCGATCCGCAACATTGGAATGGCCGGTAAGGGCCAAGATGGGTGCGCGCTCCATTCCCGGTATTTGGCGAACGAGTGCCGTGGCCTCCAAGCCCGTCATGACCGGCATCAGCAAGTCCATAAGAACCAGGGCGTAGGGTGCCTTGTTGCACAGAGCGACGGCCTCGCGGCCATCCTGCGCTTCGTCCAGGACCAGACCGGTTTCGCTCAACATGTCCATCAGAATGGAGCGAATGAATTCATCATCGTCCACGATCAAGACCCGTGCTCCGGGAAAGTCGCGATTTAAGGCGGCAACGGGGTCTTCTGAGCCGCCATCAGTCTGTGGTGCCATAGGGTTTCTGGATGTATATAGCTGCGTAGTTTATGACTTCGTCGCTCGCACAGGGTTGCATAAACCGACTATTTCCATGCTTTTGCTGCGCGCGCACCAAGTTCGGTATATTTCAGTGCCCGCGCCGTATGTGACGCAATGTCTGCTGAATACTTGAAGGAATACCCCCCATGCTGAAGAACATTGACCCCATCTTGAGCCCCCGCCTGCTGGAGGCTTTGCGTGCCATGGGCCATGGTGATGAGGTTTGCCTGGTCGACGCCAACTTTCCAGCAGAGTCGGTGGGCGGGGCTAGACCTGTCATCCGGCTTGATGGCATTTCCATGAACCAGGCGGCCAACGCGATATTTTCAGTTTTGCCACTGGATACCTTTGTTGAGCAGCCCATGCTGCGCATGGAAATGGTCGGTAATCCGCAGGAGTTGGCGCCGGTGCAAGTGGAAGTGCTGGCCTTGGCGCGCCAGCACTATGACCCGGCTCTGAACTTCGGCTCGCTGGAGCGTTTTGCATTCTATGAAGCGGCGCGCAAGGCCTTTGTGGTGGTTGCCACGGGTGACCGCCGAGGCTACGGCTGTTTCCTGATCAAAAAGGGCGTCATCTTCGGTTGATTTCCGGCAGAACAATACGCTGCGGGCCTACAAGTGGGTCTTGAAGAACGAAACCGTCCGCTCCCATGCCAGGCGTGCGGCAGCTGCGTCATAGCGTGGCGTGGTGTCGTTGTTAAACCCGTGCTGCGTGCCTGGGTAGCGGTAAGCCGTGTAGTGGGCACCCGCAGCCTTCAGGGCGGCTTCGTAGGCGGGCCATGAGGCGTTGATCCGCTCGTCAACATCCGCCTGCTGGATGAGCAAAGGCGCCTTCACCTTGACCGCATCGGCAGGGTCTGGCGTATTGCCGTAGAAGGGGA
>CAIQYP010000103.1 GCA_903876045.1 uncultured beta proteobacterium
CAGCAATAACGTGGAAACTGAAGAAGCGGTTAAGAGTGGCATCACCCACAACATAGTCACCACGGATCAGCAAAGCGAGATCGGGGCCGACAAAAGGCACAGCCGCAAACAGATTAACGATCACCTGGGCGCCCCAGTAGGACATTTGTCCCCAAGGCAAAAGATAGCCCATGAAGGCTTCGGCCATCAGGCACAGGAAAATGGCGCAACCGAAGATCCAAACCAGTTCGCGCGGCTTGCGGTAGCTGCCGTACATCAGACCACGGAACATATGCAGGTAGACAACGACAAAGAATGCCGACGCGCCGGTGGAATGCATGTAGCGGATCAACCAGCCCCAAGGAACGTCGCGCATGATGTACTCGACGGAGCCAAATGCCAGAGCAGCATCAGGCTTGTAGTGCATCACCAGGAAAATGCCAGTGACGATCTGAATTACCAGCACCAACAGTGATAGCGATCCGAAGATATACCAAAAATTGAAGTTCTTCGGAGCGTAGTACTCCGACATGTGGACCTTATAGGCATCGAACGCGGTCGGGAAACGGTTTTCGAACCAATTGGTGACTTTGGCACCGGCCGAAGCGTTGGGAGAAATTTCCTTAAATGTAGCCATGCTCTTATGTCCTTTAGGCCTTCTTGTCTTCGCCAATCAGCAATTTGCTGTCTGACAAATACATATGCGGCGGCACTTCCAAATTGTCAGGCGCGGGTTTGTTCTTGAAGACGCGACCTGCCAAATCAAAGGTGGAACCATGGCAAGGGCACAAGAAACCGCCTTGCCAGTCGTCCGGCAACGAGGCCTGCGCACCCGGCGTGAACTTATCGGAAGGAGAGCAGCCTAGGTGGGTGCAAATACCCACTGCGACAAAAAATTCGGGCTTGATAGAGCGACCTTCGTTCAGTGCGTATTCCGGCGTCATTTCACCGCGCTTACGCTCTGAATTCGGGTCAGCAAGTTGTACATCCAGCTTGGCCAATGCCGCCAATTGCTCGGGGGTGCGACGCACGATCCACACTGGCTTTCCGCGCCACTCCACAGTTAATTTCTCACCAGGCTTTATAGCGGCGATGTCCACTTCAACTGCAGCACCGGCGGCCTTGGCGCGCTCCGATGGCTGAAAAGTGCTTACAAAAGGTATGGCTGCGGCAATGCCGCCAACAGCTCCGGCACAGCCAGAAGCAATCATCCAGGTTCGTTTACTGGCGTCAATCGATTTGGTGTCGACTAGGGTTTCACTCATGAGAATCCTCAATGAACATCACAACTAAGGGCAAACGTAGATTGTAGCTGACCGCCATCAAGAGATAGGTCAGACAGCCGTCAGTCGTGACAGGCATTCAAGGGACGCTACACTCATGTTTCATTTTTAAAAGAGGAGATTTACATGGGAATGATTCAGGAATTCAAGGAATTTGCCGTTAAGGGTAACGCAATGGACCTGGCGGTCGGTGTGATCATTGGCGGCGCGTTCGGCAAAATTGTCGATTCAATCGTGGCTGATCTGTTTATGCCAATCGTCGGAGCCGTAATCGGCAAAGTTGACTTTTCCAATCTATTTGTAGTGCTGAGTAATGTGCCCGCTGGGGTCGATACCTCGCTAGCTGGACTGAAAAAGGCGGGCGTTCCAGTGTTTGCCTACGGCAACTTCATCACCATTGCGGTTAACTTCCTGATATTGGCCTTCATTGTTTTCATAATGGTCAAGCAACTTAACCGCATGAAGAAGGCAGAGCCGGTTGTTGAAGCTGCACCTGCAGCCACGCCAGAGGACGTGATGCTATTGCGCGAAATCCGCGACAGCCTCAAGAAGTAATCAATGCCCGCGCCATCCTTATGGCCTCTATAAGGCTGCTCGGATCGGCGCAGCCGCTTCCGGCAATGTCGAAAGCGGTTCCATGGTCCGGACTGGTGCGTACCAGAGGCAGACCCAGCGTGACATTCACGCCCTTTTCCACGCCGAGGTATTTCACGGGTATCAGCCCCTGATCGTGGTACATGGCAACAACCACATCGAACTCAGGCTCGATACCTTTTTTATTACGTGCGCGCATGAATACCGTGTCAGGCGCCCATGGGCCGCTGACCTGGCAACCCTGCGCAGTTGCAGCCTGAATGGCCGGTAAGATAACGTCCAACTCTTCCCGGCCAAACAGTCCACCTTCACCGGCATGTGGGTTGAGGCCCGCAACTGCGATGCGCGGAGCCCGACCCAAAACCTTGAACAAGGAAACGTGGGTAATCAGCAGGGTTTGCATTACATTTTCAAAGGTCACTGCATCGATGGCAGCCCGAAGTGAGACGTGGATGCTGACTAGTACGGTACGCAACTCGTCATTAGCAAGCATCATGCGCACGGGCACCTCATCGACCGGCAGACTCAGGTGCTCGGCAGCCACAGCCTGCAACATCTCCGTATGGCCTGGATATTGGCTAAATGGCGCGCCAGCCGCTGACAAAGCCTCTTTATGCAACGGTGCTGTGACCAATGCCGAAATTTCGCCACGCATTGCTGCGCGGGCGGCGCTCAGCACACAGTGACCGGCAAAGGCGCCTGCCAATGCGCTGACCTGACCCATTGCGATTTCAGGCAACGTGCGCCCCTCTTGCAGCACTGGAATGCAATGAGGCGGGACACCCCAAACATCCTTTGGGCTTGCGATAGCTGCAGTGGGATGTGGCACCAGCCCCTTGTTAAGCAAGCCGGCAATCCGGCGCATGACATGCACATCGCCCCAGACAAAACAGCCCACAAGCAATTCGGGCTGCAACTGATAGGCTTTGACGATGATTTCCGGACCAATGCCGGCGGCATCACCCATAGTGATGGCAATGGGAGATTGCAATATGGTGGCTTTCATGCCGGGTTATCGATATCGATGGCCACATGCTCCAGCCCCAGTTCTGCGGCGATGTGTGCAGCAACGGCCTGAGCACCATAGCGTTCACTGGCATGGTGACCGCAAGCGATAAAGCTAACGCCACACTCTCGCGCGTAATGGGCTTGGGGTTCGGATATTTCGCCTGTAATAAACACATCGGCACCGGCGGCAATGGCCTCTTCGAAATAACTCTGCGCACCCCCTGTGCACCAGGCCACACGCTGCATCGCGCCAGGCTTGGCCGCTACTAAAGTAACGGGACGACCCAATACGTTCTCAATATGGCTAGCGAGGGATTGTGGGTTGGCCATTACCTGCGGCGTCGCCGCTCCCAGCCATCCCAATTGCTGTTCGCCAAAGCGATCTTGCGCGACAAAGCCAAGCACTGCGCCAAATTGTGCGTTATTGCCAAATTCAGCATGCGCGTCCAGCGGCAGGTGATAGGCAAAGAGGTTGATGTTGTGCCGCAAAAGCAGCGCCAAACGCTGACGCAACCAGCCTGTAATACGACCATCATGGCCGCGCCAAAAAAGCCCGTGGTGCACAAATATTGCGTCTGCTTGGGCCGCTACGGCTGCCTCAATAAGTGCCAGGCTAGCCGTTACACCTGAGACAATTTTTTTGATTTCGTTGCGCCCTTCAACCTGTAAACCATTGGGGCCGTAATCCTTGAATCGTTCGGGTTGCAGCAAAGTATCAAATGCGGCCAAAAGCTTCTTGCGTTCAATCATGGTGCAGGTGGTGCATGGTTGGGGTTAGGGTTAGGGTTAGGGTTAGGGTTAGGGTTGCTCATTGTGCTCGACAG
>CAIQYP010000104.1 GCA_903876045.1 uncultured beta proteobacterium
CCTGCCAAGCCAGTGCGCGGTCTGCCATGCCTGGCCTTCGCACCCTGTTTGTGATGATTGCGTGCAACGCTTCGGCCAACCCGTGCCACGCTGCCATACCTGCGCACTGCCCGTGCTCGCAGGCATGCGCCAGTGCGGAGCCTGCATCACTAAACCGCCGCCCATCGATCAGGCACTGACCGCAGTGGCTTACGACTTCCCGTGGTCAAGCCTGATGACGCAATTCAAGTTTCGGGAACACACCGGGTGGGCTGGCAGCTTTGCCACACTGATGCGCAGTGCCCCGTGGGTTGAACCTGCATTGGAGAGTGCCGATTGGTTGCTACCCATGCCCTTATCGCGCGTGCGACTTCAGGAGCGTGGTTTCAACCAGGCCTTGCTGCTAACGCGCGCACTGGAGCCCGGCAAGGTGCGCAGCGATATCCTGCTTCGCGTGAAGGAGACACAGCCCCAAAGCAGCTTGCCGCGCAAGGAGCGCCTGCTTGCCGTGCAGGGCGCCTACGCGTTGGAGCCCAAACACAGGGAGCTTGTACAAGGCAAATGCATTGTGCTGGTTGATGATGTCATGACTACCGGCGCATCGATGCACGCCGTCGCTGCCATCTTGCGCCGCGCCGGTGCTGCACACATCACGGCCCTCGTGTTTGCGCGTACGGAATAATCGGGCCATGTTTCATATCGTTTTGGTCGAGCCCGAGATCCCCCCCAACACCGGCAATGTCATTCGTCTGGCCGCCAACACCGGATGCCATCTGCACTTGGTCGAGCCACTGGGCTTTTCCATGGATGACAAACATATGCGCCGTGCAGGGCTGGACTACCACGAGTACGCCACACTCAAACGCCATGCCGATTGGCAAACCTTTTTGGACACTGAAAAGCTCGATCCGCAGCGCATGTTCACACTCACCACAAAGGGCACGCGCAATCCGTATTCGGTGGCGTTCAAGCCCGACGACTGGCTTGTGTTCGGCTCCGAAACCAAAGGAATATCCGACACCGTTCGAGCCAGCTTTGGCCCGGAACAATGCCTGAGACTCCCGATGCGCGAAGGACAACGGAGCCTGAATTTGTCGAATGCAGTGGCAGTGATGGTTTTTGAAGCCTGGCGGCAAAACGACTTTGGCGGATAGCGCCCCCACGTTCACTCACTGCGTGTAGCTCTCTGCCCCCCAAGGGGGCTAACCCGACTTGGGGCGGCCCTGCGCCGGGTTACCGCGCTCAGCGCTGGTCCAGCCACTCGCAAATCGGCTGCCAAAGCTCCAGATCCTGCTCGACCCGCGCACGTGCCACATCAAACACCGTCAAACCTTGCGCCGTCAGGTGAATGTAGTTCTGGGTGTCACGCACATAACCCACCATCGGCAGGCCCAGCGACTGTACAAACTCATTGAGTTTGTCAGCAGCAATGGTGCGCGCATCCACGCGCATGCCCACAATGCCGATCTGCGTCCTGGCGGCATGGGCGTTCTCTGCCAACTCGTCCAGAAAGGCGCGCGTGGCAAACATGTCAAACACGCTGGGCTGCAGCGGCACCAGCAATTTGTCCGCCAGCTTCATGATGTCCTTGAAACGGCGCCCATGCAGCCCTGCGGGCGTGTCCAGCACGACGTGGGTGGTGCCTTTGGGTGGCTTGGCAATCTGGTCAGCGTCCACATCCCAACTGCTGATGCGTCTGGCAGCAGCGGGTCGCAGGCCCAACCACAGCTTGCTGGACTGCTGCTTGTCTGCATCGCCCAACATCACGTTGTGCCCTTTGAATGCGAAATATCCTGCCACTTGTGTTGACAGGGTGGACTTGCCCACACCACCTTTGGGATTGGCAATAACGACCACCGGCATGAGGATCTCCTTAGGAAAGAGCTTCTATGTTACGGGCTTCGTATGCCAAATCTGCTGGGCATACTGCAATATGGTTCGGTCACTGGAAAATTTACCCATATTGGCCACATTCAGAATGGCTTTGCGCAGCCAATTTTCCTGATCCTGGTAGGCCAATTCCACCGCCTTCTGAGCCTCGATGTAAGAGCCATAGTCGGCCAATAGCAAGTAGTGATCGCCATGCTCCAGCAAGTTATCGACGATTGGTTTGAAGCGCGTGGGCTCTTCGGGTGAGAAGTAGCCACTGCCGATCATGTCGATCACCTGGCTGAGTTCGCTGTTGCTATGGTAGTAGTCCTGCGGGCGATAACCACTGGCACGCAAATTGGCGACTTCGTCGGTGGAGAGGCCGAAGATAAAGATATTTTCAGCACCGACCTCGTTGTGGATTTCGATATTGGCACCGTCCATCGTGCCTATGGTTAATGCACCATTCAGCGCCAGCTTCATATTGCCGGTGCCGGAGGCCTCGGTTCCAGCCGTGGATATCTGCTCCGACAAATCGGCGGCCGGAATAAGCTTCTCGGCCACCGACACGCCGTAATTGGGCACAAACAGCAGCTTGAGGCGGCCCTTCACGCGTGGGTCGTGGTTAACGATGCCCGCCACATCGTTTATCAGCTTGATGATGAGCTTGGCCACGTAATAGGCGGGAGCCGCCTTGCCACTGATGATGACTGTGCGGGGCACCACATACGCGTCCGGCGCATCACAAATACGCTTGTAGAGCGTGATGACGTGCAGCACATTGAGCAACTGGCGTTTGTACTCGTGCATGCGCTTAATCTGCACATCGAACAGCGAGTCGACGCGCACTTCCTCGCCCAACGTACGCAACAACTCATCCGCAAAGCGCTGCTTGTTGGCCAGCTTTACAGCGGCGAACTGGCGGCGGAATTTTGGCTCTTCGGCAAGCGGAATCAAGCGCTTCAACTCATCCAGATTTTTGATCCAACCGGTACCGATGCGTGAGCTGATCAACTCGGACAACAAGGGGTTGGCCTGATTCAGCCAGCGGCGTGGCGTGATGCCGTTGGTCATGTTGACAATCTTGCCGGGGTAGAAGCGGTCAAAGTCCGAGAAAATGGTTTGCTTCATCAACTGGGTATGGATTTGCGCCACACCGTTAACCGTGTGGCTGCCCACGATAGCCAGATGGGCCATGCGCACCCTCTTGCCGCCCTCTTCACCAATGATGGACATGCGCCGACGCAACTCGTTTTCGCCCGGGAAGCGCTGCATCACCTGCTTGAGAAAACGATCATTGATCTCGTAAATGATCTGCAGATGGCGTGGCAAGATGCGCTCGAACATGGCCACCGGCCAGGTCTCCAGCGCCTCCGACATCAGCGTGTGGTTGGTGTACGAAAAAGTGCGGGTGGTGAGGTCCCAAGCCTTGTCCCAACCCAGGTGATGGATATCAAGCAGGACCCGCATCAACTCGGCAATAGCAATCGCCGGATGCGTGTCATTCAGCTGTATGGCCACCTTGTCAGGCAACTCATCAAAGCTTTCGTGCGATTTGGTGAAGCGGTAGAGAATGTCGTTGAGCGACGCGCTGACAAAGAAGAACTGCTGCTTCAGGCGCAGCTCACGCCCCATCGCGGTGGAATCGTCCGGGTACAGCACCTTGGAGAGGTTTTCTGAGCTGTTCTTGTCTTCTACAGCGCGAATGTAATTGCCCTCGTTGAAGTACTTGAGGTCAAAGTCGCGCGTGGACTTGGCCGACCACAGGCGCATATTGTTGACCGTGCTGGTGGCGTAGCCCGGAATCGGGGAGTCGTAGGCCATCGCCATGACGTCATCCGTATCCACCCAGTGGTGATGAAGCTCACCCTTCTCGTCGTTGTATTTCACGACACGTCCGCCGAATTTGACTTGAAACAGCACCTCCGGACGGGGAAACTCCCAGGGGTTGCCGTAGCGCAGCCAATTGTCCGGATGCTCCACCTGGCGCCCGCCATCAAGATGCTGCGAAAACATGCCGTATTCATAACGTATGCCATAGCCATAGCCGGGAATATTGAGCGTCGCCATGGAATCCAGAAAACACGCCGCCAATCGCCCCAAGCCACCATTGCCCAGCGCCGCATCGGATTCGATTTCGCGCACCTGATGCAAATCCACTCCATGCTGCTCCAAGGCTGCCTTGCAAGGCTCCTCGATCGCAAGATTGAGCAAACTGTTCATCAGGGTACGCCCCATCAGAAACTCCATGGACAGGTAGTACACCCGCTTCGCGTCGGTGACGTAATAGCTGCGCATGGTCTGCATCCAGCGCTCGATCAACTGGTCGCGCGTCATGTAGGCCGTGGCATAGAACCAGTCGCGCGTGGTGGCCATGGCGTTGTCTTTACCCACCGAATAAACCAGGCGATGGCCCAGCGATTGGTACACCGAAGCCGTACTTGCGGAGGCTGGTCCGGCGGAAGGGATAGGGGGTTGCGGAATCGACTTTTTCATGCGGCCTCCACTGCAGGTTTATGCGGCCCAAGATTACTGCCATAGTCTGGATAAGGCAACAAGAAAGCTATTTATCGCTACACCGCACTTGGCCAAACCGTCGTGCTACGCTCAATGCCATGTTTAGCCCATCCCAAGAAGACGTACGCCGCTTTTTTTGTGAAGCCTTGGCCAAGTCGCGCGACGGCAAGCCCATGGAAGCCATTGAAACCCTGGCCGCGCGATGGATGGATGAACATCCGGAATACCACGCCGACTTTTCCGACCTTGACGCAGCGCTGGCCAGCATGCAAACCGTGACAGAGGGCAAGACCAACCCCTTTTTGCATCTGTCCATGCATCTGTCGATCAGTGAGCAATGCAGCATTGACCAGCCCCGCGGCATTCGACAGGCCGTTGAACTGCTGACCCATAAGCGCAACTCTTTACACCTGGCCCACCATGAAGCGATGGAATGCCTGGGCAAAATGCTGTGGGAAAGCCAGCAAGCAGGTCGCCCGCCGGATGGTGACAGCTACATCGCCTGCATACAGCGCCACGCCACCAAGGATTGATAGGCCGCTTTGATCTCGATTTAACCTTATGCCATCATTCCCTATATGAAATTTCTCGGCACTCAAAATTACGTCGCCACGCAGGACCTGATGCTCTCGGTCAATGCCGCCATCACCCTGCAACGCCCCTTGCTGGTCAAAGGAGAACCGGGCACGGGCAAAACCATGCTGGCTGAGGAAGTGGCGCAAGCCCTGGGCATACCGCTGCTGCAATGGCACATCAAATCCACCACCAAAGCGCAGCAGGGTCTCTACGAATACGATGCCGTCAGTCGCCTGCGCGACTCACAACTCTCCGACATTGACGGCGGCGAGCGTGTCAAGAACATCCACAACTACATCGTGCGCGGTGTGCTGTGGCAGGCCTTTACCGCCGACAAGCCGGTGGCCCTGCTGATTGACGAAATAGACAAGGCAGACATTGAATTTCCCAATGATCTGCTGCGCGAAATCGACCGCATGGAGTTCTACTGCTACGAAACGCGCGAGCTGATCAAGGCAAAGCACCGCCCGCTGGTCTTCATCACCTCCAACAACGAGAAGGAGTTGCCCGACGCATTTCTGCGCCGCTGCTTCTTTCACTACATCAAGTTCCCCGACGCCAGCACCATGCAAAGCATTGTGGATGTGCACTTCCCCGGCTTGAAGAAGGAACTGGTCACAGCGGCCATGAAGACCTTTTTCGAGATCCGCGGCTTGCCCGGCTTGAAGAAAAAACCCTCCACCAGTGAATTGCTGGACTGGCTCAAGCTGCTGCTGGCCGAAGACATCCCGCTCGAAGCCCTGCACGCCAAAGACGATAAGACGAGCCTGCCGCCACTGGTGGGCGCGCTGCTGAAGAACGAGCAGGACGTCACGCTGTTTGAAAAGCTGATGTTCATGCAGCGCAACAACCGTTAAGCGCCATCCCGATGAAAAACAGTCTCTTGCTCGAAGGCGTTTCCGACGCGGTTGGCTTTGTTGCCGGCGCATTGCTTGGCTATGGTCTGGGCATTTTGTTGGATCTGAATATTTTTGCGCCCGGCTATGGCAACGCCAGCGTGGGTGGCATTTTGCTGGTAGGTCTGGGGGGAGGCGGCGGACTCAGTCTGGCGCGGCGCTGGCGCAACCAATTCGTCACAAAGAAAGAGGAGTGAACATGGCTTTTGTAGAACCGATAACCTTGGCTGACCGTGGCGTGGAGTTGCGCCCCATGGGCCTGGAACACGAGGCCGGTTTGCGCGCTGCGGCTGCCGATGGCGAACTGTGGAACATCCGCGTTACCTCGGTGCCGGAGCCGGAGCAGACCCGCAAATACATCGAGGATGCGCTGGCCATGCGTGAAGCAGGCAACCGCTTTCCGTTTGTCGCTGTGGACGCCGCAACGGGCCGGGTCATTGGCAGCAGCAGCTACCACGACATCGTGCCCGCCCTCAAGCGCGTGGAAATCGGCTGGACCTGGTACGCCAAAAGCGTGCAGCGCAGCCATGTCAACACCACCTGCAAGCTGCTAATGATGACCCATGCCTTCGAGACCCTGGGCTGCCATGTGGTGGGCTGGCGCACCGACAACTTCAACTTCGCTTCACAAGCTGCCATCGAACGGCTCGGGGCGAAGAAAGACGGCGTCATCCGCGGCCATGCACTACGGCGCGACGGCACCATCCGAGACACCGTGATTTACAGCCTGCGCGGCGGCGAGTGGCCTGAGGTGAAGGCGCAGTTGCTGCATTCGCTTAACAAACCACGCGGCTGAAACCAATAGCGCGCCCGCTACAAAGCCATGTTGCTCGACTTCTTCTACACCCTGCGCGCGGCCAAGCTGAAGGTCAGCGTCAAGGAATTCCTGACCCTGCTGGAAGCGCTGAAGCTGGGCGTCATCGACGACACGGCCGA
>CAIQYP010000105.1 GCA_903876045.1 uncultured beta proteobacterium
GATCTATTCCCCACTGGGAGCATGAAGTTCTGCGGTGTCAGTCAGTGACTCAAATTTGCCATTTGTCAGAAACATCTATATACATCTGACAAACTTAGTTTTATGAGTCAACTTGCACTTTCCATCCTGAACGCGATACAGACCCTTCCCGAGGGAGGCCTGTTGTCGCCCAAAGAGTTCTTGCATCTGGGTAGCCGCGCGGCGGTCGATCAGACGCTTACACGCCTCACACGCGAAGGCCAGTTGTTGCGCGTAGGGAGAGGCATGTACGCCCTGCCGGTGCAGGGCCGATTTGGAAGTCGAGCACCTTCGACCGAGTCGGTCGTTGAGGCCATTGAGTCTGCTCAAAGGGAAGCGATCGTGCCATACGGCGCTGCTGAGGCCAACGCATTGGGGCTGACCACGCAAGTGCCTGTGCGCGAGGTATTTTTGACCGCGGGACCATCAAAGATGCTGCATCTGGGGGCGCGCAGTGTGGAGCTGCAACATGCCAAACGTTGGCTCTTGGTTTTAGGAAAACGCCCCGCGGGCAAAGCCATTCGCGCTTTGTCCTGGTTGGGGCCACAGGAGGGAGCTTCCGCCGCGCGGATCTTGCGCGCGCAGCTTCCTGCGCAAGAGTGGAACGCTTTGCGCTCAGCCAGGGCGCTGCTGCCGAGTTGGATGGCGCGCGCTGTGAGTGAAGCCAGTATGGACAGTACGCATGGCTGAATCGTGGTTTGCACTGAGCCCAGGCGATCAGGCCGAAGCGCTTGAGGTCGAGGAGCGTCAATGCGTTATTGCTCTTTCAATGGGAATGGGCTTTTCAGGCGCTTGCTAAATTGAAGATAACTTGCATAATTAAAACAAGTCTTTAAATTAGCTAATTATGTACACCCGGCTTAGCGTAACCCGCCTCAAACACCTCGCCCAGCAGTTCCCGGCGGTTCTAATCCTGGGCGCTCGCCAGGTCGGCAAAACCACTCTGGCGCGCCAGACGTTTGCAGGCTTTACCTATTTGGACTTGGAAGACCCTGGCACCTATGGCCTGTTTGCCGAGGATCCAAGGTTTCAGCTGGACGCGCGCTCCGAAGGTGCAGGCCTGATATTGGACGAAGCGCAGCGCATGCCCGCGCTCTTTGATGCACTGCGCGGCGCCATCGATGCAGATCGCAAACGTATGGGGCGCTTCATCATTTTGGGCTCCTCGCAACCTACGCTGGTTCGCCAGGTGGCAGAAAGCTTGGCAGGACGTGTTGGAATTTTGGAACTCTCAGCTTTGACGGTGCAGGAAACCAGAACGGGTGAGCATGCGGTGGCAGATTACCGTGAGAACTGGCTGGCCGGGGGATTCCCGGATGCACTGGGTGCGGCGCAGCGGCAGGGGAGTTTTAGGGATTGGTGGGAAGCCTATTTGCGCACCTATGTTGAGCGCGACTTGCCAGTCATGGGCGTGGGTGCTGACCCCATTCAGATGCGTAAGCTCATCACCATGCTGGCCCATGCCCAAGGCGGACTGTCCAACTTGAGTCAGTTCGCAGCTGCGCTGGGAATCTCACAACCCACCGTGGCGCGCTATGTCGACATTCTGGAGCAGAGCTTTTTAGTTCGGCGATTGCCCCCTTACTTTCGCAATGTGGGCAAGCGTCTGGTCAAAGCACCCAAGCTGTACTTGCGCGACACCGGGCTATTGCATCACCTCCTCAATATTGACTCGCAAGAAGTTTTGGACAGCCATCCGGTGAGGGGTGCAAGCTGGGAGACATTTGTAATGGAAGACATCCTGCGACGCGAAGCGGTAGCGTATCCCCACAGCGTTGCCCACTTCTGGAGGACGGCGGCTGGAGCTGAAGTGGATTTGCTGTTGGAGCGCCAAGATGCGTTGCATGCAGTTGAAATTAAGACTTCGCGCGCCACTTCACCCTATCTTGCCCGGGGCTTGCGTGCAATCATGGAGGACACCACTGCGGTGAGTGCAACCATCATCGATCAGGGTCCCGGGAGCGAGCCACTGCTGCCTGGTGTCACAAGACGTGGCTTTGAAGGCTCCATCACATGGTTGCCATAAATCAATGAGAGTTTCGATGCGTGAGCCGATCAAAGGCATGAGTCCATTGGAGATGGGCAAAGTGGTGCACGCGCGGCGCATGACGCTGGGACTCTCGCAAGCGCGTCTGGCTTTGTTGAGTGGTCAGTCGCGCGCCACCATCAGCCGACTCGAACGCGGGGCTGTGATAGATATAGAAACAGGTCTGGATGATGCCAAATTGATGGCGCTCCTGGACCTGGTGGGAAAACGGCTGATTGCTGGGGCGAGAAAGGGGCCACATCATCATGATTCCAAAAATGGCAACCCACGGTTTGATTGATCCTCTGTTTTTTAGCGCGCCTGCCTTGCAACGCAAGCCCGGTCGCCCTGTGGGATCCAAGGCCAAAGTCATGCAGGACGCCCGAGCCCTGGGTGTTCACCAGTTCGCATTCGTGCGCTCAAGCCTGTTGGGTTTGGACTTGGCGGATTCCTTTGCGCGCTACATGGCATGGGCTGAGACCACAACGGACTTACGCTTTGTGCAGAACCGCCGGGATGCATTGCTCAAACAAATCATCGAAGCAGGCCGGCAATATGACGCCACACTTGTTGGTGGGGCCAAGATCACAACCCTGCTTGACCTACTGCGGTCTGATGCCAAACCCAAACCAGCGGTGCAGTTGCCAACACTGGACGAGTGGGTTGAGTCCGAGGGGATGGATGCCGACATGTGGAGCGAGGCTGACCTGTTGGATGAGTACAAGGCGCACTTTGGTTTGGACAACGAAGATGCGCAAGAGGCGGGAGCCGGTCTCAAAGACGTGGTTGCTGAGCGGGTGAGGGCGCTGAACTACTTGGAAACAGTGCTGTCTGAAATTCCAACGGCCACAGACAGGTTGGAGTCCTGGTTTGCCAAACCCGTAGTGAAGGTCATGCGCAATGTGGGCCTGTTGACGCTTGGCGACCTGGTGCGGTTCATCAATGTCTACGGGTACCGTTGGCATTCCCAGCTCAAGGGCTTTGGGGTGCTACGTGCCAAGCAGGTTCTGCAATGGCTCATACTGGAGCAGGACCATCTCAACGTAGTAATTTCCGGACGCGTGCATGAGCCCAAGTCGAAACAGGAACTACGGGTTGCCTCCCTGGTTCCGGTCGCCGGAACTCCCAAAGGCTTAAGCCAATTCGGTGCTGGAACTCTGGTGAGCAGCGGACTGGCAAGAATGCAGGCATCGCCTGAACTGGCTGGTGAACGCGGGGACTTCCGCTCGCACATGGCCAACACCTTGGGCGCAAAGAACGATCTGGAAGCAGTGGATATGTGGCTCGGTCGATACGCTGAAAAGCCGTCCACGCAACGCAGCTACCGCAAAGAAGCCGAACGGTTCCTGATGTGGTGCGCACAAGATTTGAGGAAACCCCTGTCCAGTGTGAACGCCCCAGATGTGCAGAAGTACCGCGCATTCCTGCAAGACGTGCCGAGCACATGGATTCAAAAGGTTCCATTGAAAAGAACGGATCCGGCGTGGAGGGCTTTTCGCACGCAGCCTAGTCTTGCGTCACAAAAGCAGGCCCTCGTAATTCTTCAGACGCTGTACGGCGGTCTGGTGGATGCGGGCTACCTGGTCGCCAATCCGTTCAGGTCGGTCATGAAGAGCTTTGATTTGCCGGCGACGAAGATGGACATCCGACGCTCATTCACTGAGGCGGAATGGTTACACGTTCTGGCCTGTCTGGACGCCATGCCGGTCGGACCTGAAACCCTGCGCTTGAAATGCATTCTGGAGTTGCTGGTGACATCAGGCATCCGTCTGGAAGAGCTGGCCAATGCAAGGCACAAGGACTTGAGGCTGGAGACTCTGCCTGACCTGCCCGAGACATGGATCCTGACCGTTACCGGTAAGCGCAACAAGACGCGTGAAGTTCCCTTGAATCCGGACGTGGTGCGGCTGCTGGCAAACCACGGCGGCAACTTTCTGGCTGGTGACCTTGTCAATGAGGATCAGGCGAACCTGCCGCTCATCCGAACCCTGCATGCATCGGTTGCAAAGTGGAGCAGGGGGCAGGGCGGAGAAATCGTAATCGGTGCCAAGGGAAGTGCTGGTACTGCGCTGTCTGACGCTGGCATCTACGCCGTGCTCAAGAGGTTCTTCCGTCAGGTGGCCAAGTCGGCCGAAGTGGTCGGACTGGATTCACGCCGATTTGAGAAGGCTTCAACCCACTGGATGCGCCACACCTTTGTTCGCCAAGCCTTGGTCGATGGGGTTCCGATTGAGGTGGCCTCAGAGCTGGCTGGTCACGCCTCGATTGACACGACATCGATCTATTCGACACAAGAACTGGCCCGAAAGATAAAAGCCGTGCAGGGGATGAAAAAAAGAGTGGTGGCTCCAGTCTGAGAGCAAGCAGAAGATTGCATGAGAATCAAAACATGAACTTTTCTGAAATAATTAAAACGCTCAACAGCGCCTCTGCCTTCGACCTTTACCGCATGCGCGCAGCCATCGATCGGGTCTTGGACGAGCCGCTCTGGATGCAATCTGTCCTGGCCCGCTTGAAGGTCGGACAGGAGGTGCAGTATTTCGATCCCCAGGCCAATGTGTTAAGGAAGGGGCGCTTGCTTGAAATGCGCAGAAAGCAGGCGGTTGTGCTTGACATGAATGAAGCCAGGCGCTGGCTGATTTCTTACGCTGCGATCAACCTGGACGGCAGCGATGTGCAAATTCGAGAAAACAAAGCACACGGATTGGGGCGCAACGAAGTGGCAATTGGTGAGGTGGTCGGGTTTGTCGACCGTGAGCAAAACCAACGCACAGGAAAAATCATTCGACTCAACGACAAAACTGTCTCACTGCAGTGCGGCCACGTGAAGTGGCGCGTGGCTTATGCGTACCTTCACAGGGTGGTCGATATCGACATGGAGGAACAAAGCACCATTGAATCAGGTGTTGCGCAGTTACTGATTGATGATGGTCCTGCGTAAACTACCTTCGGTCCTGAAATTGTTCACCGATCAGCTTCGACGTTAATCCTGTTTAAACATCATGCCTGTGCCCGCCAACCCCGTTTCGTACAACCAAGCCCAGGTAGCGGCATGGGTTGGTATGAACATCATGGCGAAGGCACTGCCCCTGATTGCGTCGGTGTTTGACATTTCATGCAACGGGACAACCTTAAGCGGATCGCTCTATGGCTCACGTGGTGATATTTTCGATATTGACGTCGACTTTGAGTGCTATGGCGATCAGACGGACGCATTTGGAACATGCAGTTGCAGCAAGGGGTACGACTGCGTCCACGTTGCTGCACTGCTTTTGGCCAACCTCTCTCGTCAGCCATCCAAGACTACAGGAATCCGCAATGAGTTGGTGGGGTGGCTGGAAGGGTTTCGCATTCGCGTGGGTTCAGTCGCCGCAAAAGCCAAAAAGACCAAACCCACACACGCACTTGTCTACGCCCTGTCGTGCTCGACATATAGCAGCCACCACGAGGTGCAATTCTTTAAGGCCAGTGTTGCCAAAGACGGCAGCGTGCGCTCGGTCGTAGATTCCTGGAACAACGTCGAGAAGAGCTTACTCAAACCTGCGCAATACATCAGCGACGAGGACCTGGCTATTTTGCGGCTACTGTGGGTTGGACGCGCACGCAGCAGTAGCTACAGTGGTGCATTCGAGCTGTTGGGCACCAACGGCGCTGCAGCCTTAGAAAAGATGTTGGCAAGCGGGCGCCTGTTTTTGCTGGAGTCAAACCACAGCGTCGGCACTGTGCCACTGCGTTCGGGAAATGCCCGCCCTGGGCAGATTCAATGGCAGCCTCTCACAGACGACCGGCTAAAACCGGTTTTGCAAACCAATCCGCCGTGTACCAGTGTGGTCATGGTGGAGCCGCCATGGTATGTCGACCAGGCAAGCAATACGGCCGGCTTGGCGGAGTTGGCGTGGGATGCGACACGCATTGCGGACTTTTTGACTATGCCGCCCGTCACGCTGGCCGAGGCACCGTTGGTTGCAGCGGTGTTGCGTGACATTGCTCCGGATCTGCCAGCGCCGCCCGGCGCCGACGAGATGCAAATGCAGGTGATTGCATGCGAGCCGGTGCCGGTTTTACACCTGAATTCACTGCCGCTCTATGCCTATGGAACCCAGTATGGCCGACATGGCTATGAGCCGGAAGTTCTCGACCACGCCAGCGTGAGCTTTGATTACGAAGGCATAAAGGTCAAAGCCGAGGAACACACCACGCTGGTAAAGACGCCAGACGGGACCATGGTTCAGATCAAACGGCAAATGGATTCAGAAAAACACCGACTGGCGCAACTGCGTAAAGTTGGCTTGGACGTTCTTTCGCCGGCACACGCAAATGGTCCTCGGAGCTTTCCGGCATCGACCTGGGGATTTCGCGCCGCCAATGCTTGGCCGCACTTTATGCAGCAAACCTTGCCTGACTTGGTTGGTGGCGGCTGGCAGGTGCAGATGAATGAGGAATTTCGCTTCAATGTCATCGAAATCGAATCGATAGCCGGGCAGGTCCGTCAGGCCAGCGACGGTTGGTTCGATGTGGAGATGGGCATCGTGGTGGGCGAGCGCACCGTGCGTCTGGAGACGCTCTTGGCGGATTTGTTCGCGCGTGATGTGCGTTGGCTGCACGGCAAGCTGGAAGACATCGCTGACGAGGAGGCCATTGACCTCAAGACAGAGCGCGGCGAGAGGCTTCGTTTTCGGGCCCAGCGCTTAAAGCCGGTCGTTAGAGTGCTCATTGATCTGCTCGAAGGCCTAGGGGGCCTTGAAGGCGGAATTCGCGTGTCACGACTGGACGTGGGTCGACTCGAAGCATTGAACGACACCGGACGATGGCAATTTCATGGCGACGATTCGATTCGGCTGTTGGCCCAGCGTTTAAAGGGTGGCCCCGGCGTGCGCGAGGTGGCGCTGCCGCTTACCCTGTTGGCTACCCTGCGCAGCTACCAGCACCAAGGTCTGAACTGGATGCAGTTCTTACGGGAACACAACCTGTGTGGCGTTCTGGCCGACGACATGGGTCTTGGAAAGACAGTCCAGACCTTGGCACACGTGCTGGTGGAGAAGGAAGCGGGAAGGTTAGATCGTCCTGCACTGATTGTGGTGCCGACTTCGCTGGTGCATAACTGGTGCGAGGAGGCCAGACGCTTTTCACCCAGTCTGCGCGTGCTAAGTCTGCACGGCGATACTCGCAAAGAGCGCTTTGAGCAGATTGGCCAGCACGATCTGGTGATCACGACCTACGCTTTGCTATGGCGAGACCAGGCCCTTTTGAGTAAACACAGCTACCACTTGCTAATACTGGATGAGGCGCAGTTTGTGAAGAACGCAAGCACCAAGGCGGCGCTTGCCATTCGTGCGCTGCAAGCGCGCCACCGCTTGTGCCTGAGCGGCACGCCTTTAGAGAACCACCTTGGCGAGTTGTGGTCGCTATTTGACTTTTTGCTACCCGGCTTCTTGGGAAGCCAGAAGGATTTCACCAAGCGCTGGCGCACGCCAATTGAGAAAGCCGGTGACTCTGTTCGACGGGACTTATTGGCCCGTCGCATCCGACCCTTTATGCTGCGCAGGCGCAAGGATGAAGTCGCCACGGAGCTGCCTGCCAAGACCACGATTGTTCGTGCGGTCGATTTGGAGGGTGCCCAGCGCGATCTGTATGAGATCGTGCGCACTGCCATGCAGGAGAAGGTGCGCTCCATCATTGCTGCCCAAGGGCTGGATCGCAGCCATATCGTGGTACTTGATGCGCTGTTGAAGCTGCGCCAGGTGTGTTGTGATCCGCGGCTGGTCAAACTGGAAAAGGCAGCCAACGTCCAGGAATCGGCCAAGCTGGACTTACTGATGTCCATGTTGTCCAGCCTGATCGAAGAGGGCAGGCGGGTGCTGGTGTTCTCGCAGTTCACCGGGATGCTGGAACTGATCGCTCAAGCGCTCCAAAAGGCGCGCATTGACTATGCCTTGCTTACTGGCGACACAAACGACCGGGCCACGCCAGTGCGGCGTTTTCAAAATGGTGAAGTACCGCTCTTCCTGATCAGCCTGAAGGCAGGTGGTGTTGGTTTGAACCTGACTGCTGCGGACACTGTCATTCACTATGACCCCTGGTGGAACCCGGCAGCTGAGAATCAGGCAACGGACCGTGCACACCGACTGGGGCAGGATAAACCGGTGTTCGTGTACAAGCTGATTGTGGCTGGAAGCATCGAAGAGAAAATCGTCTCCCTTCAAGAAAAGAAGGCCGCTTTGGCCCAGGGCATTCTCTCAGACGATGGGGCGGCGGCCGTGAAGTTCTCACCGGCGGATTTGGATGCCTTGTTTGCGCCGATTGAATCTTTTGGAGCGAACGGGAAATGAGGCGCTGAGCGAGGTCAATGTGTATGTCGTTGCAAATTTGTCGTTCGACCTGCATCACACCGCGTGCACACGTGAATGTCATCCGCACAGCGAGTACTACGCAATTTTCATTTTGAATTTGAAATGGCAAAGAAGTCGGCGGCAAAGCAACAGCGCTTCAAGACTTACTTGGCA
>CAIQYP010000106.1 GCA_903876045.1 uncultured beta proteobacterium
CTGCCGGTGCTGTTTGCCATGCTCAGCAACCACTACAGCTTCACCTATACCCATCCACAGAACTGGTTGGTGCTGGTCGCCATGATGTTTGCCGGCGCGGCAATTCGCCAGTTCTTTGTCATGCGCCACGGCTTCAAGCTGGGGCGCAATCCGCACCCCTGGAAATACGCAGCCACGGGTGTGGTGGTGATTCTTGCACTGCTGGTCTGGCTCCGGCCCGCCCCTGTGCTGCCCGCAACCGCCGCCGCGACAGCAACGCTTGCGGCGCAAGGCGCGCCAGGTGCGGCCGGTGGCCCCATCAGCTACAAGACCTTGCAACCCATATTGGCGCAGCGCTGCTACATGTGCCACGGCGAACTGGTGCAAATGAAGAATGTGCGATTGGACTCGGCCGAGGGCGTGGCCAAGCACGCGCAGATGATGTATCAGCAGGCCGTGGTCACGCGCATCATGCCGATGAACAATGCCACCGGCATCAGCGAGGCGGAGCGCGCCATGATCAAACAATGGTTTGAGTCAGGCGCACACGTGGATTGAGGGCTGTTTGACAGAACCCCTGACCTGCATCAATATTTTTCTGGTCCGAGCCCCCCGGGCTTGCAAAAACGTGCGGGCTGCAACGGTAAGATGGTTTCGTAATTGCCTTGCATAAGCGCCTGCCGCTGTGGCACACGCTGTCTGCTGGAACGATACCGAAAGACTGTTATGAGCCAAACCCCTAGCACTTCCATCCGAACGATTGCCCTGGTTGGTCACGGCGCCGCCGGCAAAACAACCCTCGCCGAGAGCCTGCTGGCGGCCACCGGCACTATCCCCAGCCGGGGCACGGTAGAAAAAGGCAACACCACCTGCGACTTCGACCCCATGGAAAAGGAGTTCGGTCACTCGCTACAAACGGCGATGGTCAGCATGGGGTGGGCCGGTGCGCAACTGCATGTGATCGACACCCCGGGCTACCCGGACTTTGCCGGCCAGGCCATTGCCGCGCTGGCCGGGGTGGATACGGCGCTGGTCGTCATCAATGCCCAGACCGGTATCGAACTGGCCACCGAGCGCATGTTCAACCTGGCTGGCGAGCGCGGTCTGTGCCGCATGCTGGTCATCAACAAAATCGATGCCGACAACGTGGACCTGCCGGCCCTGATCAACCAGATTCGCGAGCGCTTTGGCAAGCAGTGCCTGCTGCTGGACCTGCCAACCCGACACGGCCAGGATGTGGTCGAACTGTTGGGCCATGCGGATGGCGACAGCGATGTTGCCTCTGTGGCCGCGGCGCACCGTGCGCTGATCGACCAGGTCGTCGAGGAAGACGACAGCCTCATGGCGCGCTACCTGGAAGACGGCGTGGACCCCAGCCCGGCTGAGTTGCACGCTCCGTTTGAAGCGGCCCTGCGCGCCGGCCACTTGATACCCATTCTGTTTGTTTCAGCCAAAACCGGTGCCGGCGTGCCGCAACTGCTGGATACCCTGGCCAAACTGGCACCCAACCCGGCCGAGGGCAATCCGCCACCGTTCTACAGGGGCGAGTCTGACGAGGAACTGCAGGCCTTCGATGCGCAACCGGATGACGCGCTGCATGTGCTGGCCCATGTGTTCAAGGTGGTGGTGGATCCGTTCATCGGCAAGGTGGGTGTGTTCCGCGTGCACCAGGGCACGATCACCAAGGATGCACAACTGTTCGTCGGTTCGGGCAAGCGCCCGTTCAAGGTGACCCACCTGTACCGCCTGCAGGGCAAAGAATATGTGGAAGTGCCCAGCCTGGTGCCTGGCGATATCGGCGCTGTGGCCAAGGTGGAGGAGATTGAGTTTGACAGTGTGCTGCACGACTCGCACGACGAGGACCACATCCACCTCAAGCCGCTGCAGTTCCCGCTGCCGATGCAGGGTCTGGCGGTGCAGACGCGGAGCAAGGGCGACGAACACCGGCTGTTCGACATCCTGCACAAGATGGAGTTGGAAGACCCCTGCTTCAAGGTGGAGCGCCACCCCACTACTAATGAGACGGTGATCCGTGGCCTGGGCGACGTACACCTGCGCACCAAGCTGGCCCGCATGCAGCAGCAGTACAAGCTGGAACTGGATACCAGCACGCCCCAGATAGCCTACCGCGAGACCATCACCCAGGGCGCCGAGGGCCACTGCCGCCACAAGAAACAAAGCGGCGGCGCCGGCCAGTTTGGCGAGGTGATGCTGCGCGTCGAGCCGCTGGAGCGCGGTGCTGGTTTTGAGTTTGTCGATGTCGTCAAGGGTGGAGCCATCCCCGGCGTTTTCATGGCTGCGGTGGAGAAGGGTGTGCGCCAGGCGCTGACCGATGGCGTGGTGGCGGGATTCCCCGTGCATGACCTGCGCGTGACCGTGTATGACGGCAAGACCCACGCGGTGGACGGCAAGGACATTGCCTTCACCATGGCCGGGCGCAAGGCCACGATCGACGCGGTGCGCAAGGCCACCCCCATCGTGCTGGAGCCGCTGGTGAACATCGAGGTGCTGGCCCCCGAGGCCTCCGTTGGCGACCTGACCGGTGACCTGTCGAGCAAGCGCGGCCACGTGACGGGCACCCAGCCGCGAGCCGGGGCAGCGGTGGCCATCGGTGGCCTGATCCCACTAGCCGAATTGGACGATTACCAGGGGCGCCTGAAGTCCCTGACCGCCGGCAAGGGCACCTACAACATCGAGTTCTCGCACTACGCCCAGGTCCCGGCCCAGACCCAGGCGCAACTCATGGCGGCGCACAAGGCGGTTAACCTGGACGACGAGTAACCGCCGGATCGTTGGCAACGCGCTCCACAACGGTCGTTGCAAAGGCCCTATCGCGCGCGAACTTGATTGTCGCGTCCTTATGCCAGATTAAGGACGCCGATGCCCTGTCTGCCGAGAATTCGCTTGCTCGCGCAGAGGTATTGCAACCATCGGCGGGCGCGTCTGGTGCTTAAACCAGAAACCTTTAGGCTTGCAAATAGTTCGGAGTGAAAAACATGAAGACTCTACGATTGGCCGGCGTCGCAACACTTTTGCTGACGATTCTGGCCCTTTGCGCACATGCGCAGGAAAAGCCTTTGGCATCCACCGAAAAGGCGTATCAAGCCGGGGACGTATCGCCGGTGGGCAAAGAGCCCATGGTGGTCAGTCTGAACCCGAAGGCGCCGCCGATGACCGTGGTGGAATTCGACGCGGCACGCAAGATCTATTTTGAGCGGTGTGCCGGTTGCCACGGCGTGTTGCGCAAGGGCGCGACGGGCAAGCCACTGACTACGGACAAGACCATTCCCAATGGCACCGAATACCTCAAGGTCTTCATCAAATACGGTTCACCCGGTGGCATGCCCAATTGGGGTACTTCGGGCGAACTCACAGACGAGCAAGTGGACCTGATGGCGCGCTATGTCCAGCATGAACCGCCGACACCGCCCGAATGGGGCATGAAGGAAATGATGGCATCGCTCAAGGTCAACGTGGCGCCGGACAAGCGCCCGACCAGGAAGATGAACAACCTGGATCTTGGCAACCTGTTCTCTGTCACGCTGCGTGACGCCGGCCAGATTGCGCTGATTGACGGCGCGAGCAAGAAGATCGTCAAGATCATCAACACCGGTTACGCCGTGCACATTTCGCGCATGTCCTCCAGTGGTCGCTATCTGTACGTGATCGGCCGCGACGCCCGCATCAACCTGATCGACCTGTGGATGGAGGAACCGTCCACCGTGGCCGAAATCAAGGTCGGGCTGGAGGCGCGCTCGGTGGAAACTTCGAAGTTCAAGGGTTACGAAGACAAGTTGGCGATTGCGGGCAGCTACTGGCCACCCCAGTTCGTGATCATGGACGGCGACACGCTCAAACCGATCCGCATCGAGTCGACCCGTGGCACCACCGTGGGCACGCAGGAATACCACCCTGAGCCACGCGTGGCGGCCATCGTGGCCTCGCACTACAACCCCGAGTTCATCGTCAATGCCAAGGAGACCGGCAAGATTCTGGTCGTCAGCTACAAAGATTTGAAGAACCTCAAGGTCACGACCATCAATGCGGCGCAGTTCCTGCACGACGGTGGTATGGATTCGACCGGTCGCTATTTCATGACGGCCGCCAACGCGTCCAACAAGATCGCTGTGGTCGACACCAAGGAAGATAAGTTGACGGCGCTGATCGACGTGGGCAAGGTGCCGCACCCCGGACGCGGTGCCAACTTCGTACACCCGAAATTCGGACCGGTCTGGGCCACCAGCGATCTGGGCGACGATGGCATTTCGCTCATCGGAACCGACCCGATCAAGCACAAGGATCAGGCCTGGAAAGTGGTGGAAACGCTTAAGGGTCAGGGCGGCGGTTCGCTCTTCATCAAGACGCACCCCAAGTCGACCAATCTGTGGGTCGATACGCCTCTGAACCCGGATGCGAAGGTATCTCAGTCGATTGCCGTGTTTGACATCAAGCACCTGGAAAACGGCTTTGAAGTGCTGCCCATCGGCGATTGGTCGGGTATCAAGGACGACGGTGCGCGGCGCATTGTCCAACCCGAATTCAACAAGGCGGGTGACGAGGTCTGGTTCTCGGTGTGGAGTGCCAAGGACAAGGCTTCCGCGCTGGTGATCGTTGACGACAAGACGCGCAAGCTCAAGGCTGTGATCAAGGATCCGCAACTGATCACCCCCACGGGCAAGTTCAACGTGAACAACACGCAACACGACGTTTACTAGTTCCCGCCATTTTCATCCGGGGCCCAACCGGGCCTCATCTAATCAAGAAAGAGACATCACATGAAGACATTGCGCATTCTGCTGGTCGCCAGCGTTGCCTTGCTGGCGGCTGGCGCACAAGCTGCCACCGGCGAAGAAATCATGACCAAGTCCGGCTGCATGGCTTGCCATAAAGTGGACGCCAAACTGGTCGGCCCGGCGCTCAAGGATATCGGCAAGAAGTACAAGGGTCAGGACGTCTTGGACAAACTCATGGCCAAGGTGCGCGCAGGCGGCTCAGGCGTCTATGGTCCGATTCCGATGGCACCCAACCCGGTGGAAAAAATCAGTGACGCCGATCTGAAGACAGCGGTCCATTGGGTGCTGTCGCTATAAGGTTTTTTCCTTGCAACGTCTGACCCACAGCCTGCGCATTTGCGCGGGCTTTTTTCTGGCTTTCGGGGCACTGGGTGCCTCTGCACAGGCGTCGCCTCCAGACCCCGTCGAGGCCTTGTACGCAAAGAATTGTGCCTCGTGTCACGGCGAGAAGCGCCTGGGTGGCATGGGCCCTGCGCTGCTGCCGCAGAGTCTTGAGCGCCTGCGCCGAACGGATGCGATAGCAGTCATCAGCAACGGACGGCCGGCGACGCAGATGGCGGGTTTTGCCAAGGTGTTGAAAGCAGACGACATCGCACAACTGGCGCAGTGGATTTACAGCCCTGTCAGTCCCGCGCCGGACTGGTCCGATGCCGACATCCGCGCGTCCCGGGTCGAGACGCCGGGCGCTTCTTCCTTACCCGCAAAGCCACTGTGGCACGCAGATCCGATGAATCTGTTTGTCGTAGTCGAGGGTGGTGACCATCACGTGTCGCTGGTTGACGGCAAGCGCTTCGAAGTCATCCACCGCTTCCCTTCACGTTTTGCATTGCACGGTGGACCCAAGTTCACGCTCGATGGGCGTTACGTCTATTTCGGGTCGCGCGACGGCTGGATCACGAAATACGATTTGTGGAACCTGACGGTGGTGGTCGAAGTGCGCGCCGGAATCAACATGCGCAATGTGGCGGTCTCGGATGACGGGCGCTGGATCATGGCGGCCAACTATCTTCCCAACACCCTGGCACTGTTCGATGGCGATCTGAACCTGGTGCACATCTATCCTGCGACCACGCTCGACGGAAAGGTGACGTCGCGCGTTTCGGCGGTGTACGACGCCACGCCTCGCAACAGTTTTGTGGTGGCGCTCAAGGATGTCCCCGAGCTTTGGGAGATTTCCTACGACCCCAAGGCAGCGCCGATCTATGACGGTCTGGTGCACGACTACCAGATGGGGGAGGCGATCGCGACGCCGGGCTTTCTGGGGGTGCGGCGCACACCGCTGGATGAACCGTTAGACGATTTTTTCTTCGACCAGAGCTATCGCCAGGTCATCGGCACGACGCGCCCCAGGGCGGACGGCAGCACCCAGGCGCAGGTGGTGAATCTGGACGCACGCCGCCGCGTTGCCGGCTTCCCGCTTTCAGGCATGCCGCACCTGGGGTCGGGCATCACATTTGCCTGGAACGATACCGTCGTGCTGGCATCGCCCAATCTGAAGGACGGCGCTGTCACGGTCGTGGACATGAAGACCTGGAAGGTGGTGAAGACCATCGCCACGCCGGGGCCGGGATTCTTCTTGCGCAGCCACGAAAATTCGCGCTATGCCTGGGTCGACTCGATGATGAGCCCCACCGGCAAGGACACACTGACCGTGATCGACAAGTCAACACTGGAGGCGGTGAGTCAGGTGCGCGAACCGGGGAGAACCCTGTCGCACATCGAGTTCACGATGGACGGCCGCTATGCGTTGGCAAGCCTGATGGAAATGGACGGAGCCATCATCGTGTACGACGCCAGGACGTTCGAGGAAATCAAGCGTCTGCCGATGAGTAAACCGATTGGAAAGTACAACGTCTGGAACAAGATCTCGCGTTCGGAAGGCACTTCGCACTGACGTGGTTTGATCCTAATGAATCAACGTGAAAGTCATTGCACGCCGTATTTGGCCAGGCGCTGAACGTCGACGATCCGGATGTCGCGCTTGTCGATCTCGATCAACCGCTCCTGCTCGAGTTCATGCAGGACCTTGGAGAAGTACTCGGGCGTCAGCGAAAGGCGTGAGGCAATCGTGGCCTTGCTCACCGGTAGCGACACGGTGAACACATTCTCGGGCGCACTTTCATCGGGCTGGTGTTCACGCAGCAGATAGCCAATGACGCGCTGCATACCGCTGTGCAGAGCGCCGGATTCGATGTCGTGCACCAGTCCATGCAGGCGCCGCGAAATGCCTGCGAGCAGGCGCAGCGAGAACCGTGAATCCTTTTCGATCTCGTTCAACATGGCGTACTTGCTGACGGTGAGTAGCAGCGTGTTGGCCAGCGCCTGCGCATTCAGGATGTAGGGTTTGGAGGTGAACATGAGCGCTTCTGCAAAGCTTTGTCCCGGCCCCACCAGCTCAATTACTTTTTCCTGACCGGCAGGCGAGAGGGCAAAGAGTTTGACCTGCCCCATCACCACCACATGGAACTCTTCGCAGGGTTCACCAAAACGGAAGATCGTGTCGCCGCGCGCTAGACGCCGCACCTGGCAACCCTCGGCGATGCGGCTCAATTCTGCAGCTGACAGATCGCTGAACAGTGGCAGCACCGCCAAAAAGCGCGGTATGTTGAATACGGTGGGTTCCATAGGATCGTGCCGCCTCCAAGCAGACTGTTTTCACCATTGTAAAGTAATGAAAACGTCCGTCGGTGGGTCCGCGCGAATTCAATTTCGGTGACGCCGGACGAGCGACACCAGCGCCATCGCCAGCAGCGGCGATAGCATGGCGTGCATAAAGCTTAGCCACAGGGGTCGATGGTTCAACCAGATCAGCGCTGCGCCAAGCAGCAATTGGGTGAACATCAGGTAAACGAGCGCTTTGCCGCTGTGAGCACGCGAGATTGAAAGGCGCTTCTCGATCAGCAGCGCGACCAGCAGATACACGCATAAAACCGCGGAACCCAGGTGAACCCGGGCCGGCCAGTGCAGCCCCAGCATCTGGTAGGCGCTGGCGCCGGCGCCAGTGGCGATGTGCGCTATGAAGACCACAAGGGTCCAACGTGATAGCGCATCCATCTTGGTGCGCGGAACGTTGCCGCTGGCAGCGCTTTCACGCAGCCACCAGAACGCCATCAAGAGCAGCATTCCAACGCTCACGTTCAAGACCGTAATCGCGGCCACACGGTAGCCGGGTGTGAGCGGCCCGATCGCGGCCAGCAGCACCGTCGCCGCCACGATCCATGCTGTCGGACCGGCCATGCCATCGCCCGCCTTGCGTTGCGCCCAGCACAACAGCATGGCCCCCAGCGCCAGCAGTGCCACGGCGGATGCCGATAGCCGGTGCAGCATGCGCGTGGCCTGTTCCACGGCTGGCGGCAGCACCGACAGGGTGTGCGCGTCGGCCGTGAACTCGGTGGTCAGACGCAGCAGCATGCTGGCGCCCAGAATCGCCAGCGCCAGAGCGGCACCGACAGCGCCAATGCGCTGCCACCATATTCTGCTAGCGGCTACTGAAAGTTTGAACATTCATGCCTCCCCTGCTCGGCCACGCATGGCGCGCAGCACGATCACCAGAAACAGGATGCCGCCCACGATCGCTATCAGTCCGCCCAGCCCCATGAGCCCCATGCCCCAGACCTCCTGGGATGTGCTCAGCACCTGATCCGCACCCGCAACTTTGCGTTGCACGCCATAACCACCGGACCAGACCAGCCCCACGATGTGCAGCAACTGGCCACCCCCGTAGATGGCCGGTTGCCAGGCAGCGGCGCGCGATTGGGGAGCGGCGAATCCGAATTGCGGCAGCAGGCGATAAACCACACCCATCATGGCCAGCGTCACGCCGACGATGCAGCCGTGGTAGTGCGCGGGTATGCGCACATTGCTGCCGCTGATCATGAAGCCGATCAGACCTCCGGCCGCGAACAAGGCAAGCGAAGACAGCAGGCTGGAGCGCAGCGGGCGCAGTTGCGCTGTCATGGCAGGCATGGGCCACAGGGACCAGAGCACGGCCAGCGCAATCGGGCCTATCACCAGACCGCCGCCGTAGCGCATGAGCAGGGTCTGCAGCCGGTGGTGTTCGATCGAAGTCACATCGAAGGCGAGGTAGGTGATGGGCGTGAGGAACACGGCCATCAAGGCCACGGCGAACAGCAGCGTCACCACCCTGGGCGA
>CAIQYP010000107.1 GCA_903876045.1 uncultured beta proteobacterium
GCGGTTTGAAGAAGAACACGGCGCAACTCGTCACCCTGTTTGCACTGTCGAATTTGTGGATGGTGCGCGGCAAACTGATGGGAGCACAGGGATGAGTGCGCCCGAAATCCGGGGAATGGCCCGACAGGGGCTGAGAAACAGCCCAAAGGGCGTGGAAAGCGACGTCGATTCGAAAGTTTCCGCGTGAAATTCCACCATTTGAAAAATACCAACGCGCTACGCCATTTGGTTACGAGTTATTCAGATGGCATGGACGTCTCCACCTACACCGCCACCGCCCTCGAGAACCCAGTCACCAGCAATGTTTGGGGCCTCGCGGCAGAAGCAGCTTTGTGCCAAAGTGGAGGTTCGTTGCAACCACTTAACCGGAGGCCCCGTCATGAAATCTACCGCAACTCTGCCCGTAATAGGTATGGATATCGCCAAGAACGTGTTTCAGCTTCACGTTGTGGAGTCAGAAACAGGGGAGATTCAAAGGTACAAAATCAAACGCGACCGCGTTACCGATTTCTTTGCGAATCGACAAAGTTCAATTGTTGCAATGGAAGCCTGTGGTGGTGCTCACCACTGGGCCAGGGTATTGCAAGCTTATGGGCATGAGGTCAAATTGTTGCCTGCTAAGCATGTACGGCCCTTCGTCCTTCGTGACAAGACTGATGCCCGTGATGCCCAGGCCATTTGGGTGGCCGCGCAGCAGTTCCATATCAAGTCCGTGCCTGTCAAGAGTGTGCAGCAACAGGCATGTCTGGCCTTGCACCGGATTCGCGCTCAGCTGATGAAGATGCGAATCATGCAAACAAACGCTCTGCGTGGCATTCTTTATGAGTTCGGAGTCACTCTGCCTGAGGGTCATCGCGTCTTGCTGCAACGCATCCAGGGTGAGTTGGCCAAGGCGCAAGAACATGACGGGCTGCCCAGCGTGGTTGTTGCCAGTGTGCAAGAGCAATTAGCACGCATTGAAAGCTTGCAAAATGATATCGACCAACTCGACAAGCGACTGACTTCATTGGTTAAGCAAAACCAGCAAATGCTGGCTTTACAGGCTGTGCCGGGCATTGGCCCGTTAACCGCGACGGCGTTGGTTGCAACGGCCACTGATTTGTCGAGCTTTGAGTCAGGCAGACAATTTGCGGCGTGGCTTGGGCTGACACCACGACAAACCGGAACCGGTGGGAAAACCCGACAATTGGGACTATCAAAGCGGGGTGATGCATATGTTCGCACCATGCTCATGCATGGTGCTCGAGCAGTGATCGCCCGGAGCAGCCGAAGCAGTTGGATTGAGCGACTGTTGCAGCGTCGACCCTACAGTGTTGTGGTCGCCGCGTTGGCCAACAAGTTGGCACGAACCGCGTGGGCGGTCCTGGCCAAAGGCAAAGCCTTTGACCAGGCTAAATGGAATCCCACAGAAATAGCCGCAGCCTGATAAATGCAGATTGAATAATTTGAGAACAGAAAGCCCGTTTTGAAGGAGAGCATGTAAGAAGCGAAGTGATGGGTCAACAGGTCAAACCGGGGTAGGGAAAATCCGATAAGGATGATGGGCATAGAGCCCGATATTCAGACTGGAGCCTTACCCGCGAATGCCATCAGGGCCAGCAGGAATACAAACCTGCATCTTTAACAGGCCGTATGTAAGACTGCAAACCCTTTGAAACTTCACGCCGCTAAATCTTGCTTTCCTGGAGACGTCCATGTAAGAC
>CAIQYP010000108.1 GCA_903876045.1 uncultured beta proteobacterium
CGAGCACCGTCTACCCTGTGACTCCAGCATGATCAGTCGCTTCCGCAAGGAGTTGGGGGAGGCTGGTGTGGAGGAACTTTTGAAGACCACGATCGAGACGGCGGTGGCCATCTCTGCGGTCAAGAAGACCGATCTGCAACGAGTGATAGTTGACACGACGGTGGCGGAAAAAGCCATTGCCCACCCGACCGACAGTCGCCTTCTGGACGTGGCCAGGAAGAAACTTGTACGTCTGGCCCAACGCAGCGGCATTGCATTGAAACAAACCTACGACAAGGAGTGCAGCGCCTTACGTCGCAGGGCTGGTGGCTACGCCCATGCCAAGCAGTTCCGTCGGCTTCAACGCGTGGTCAAACGCCAGCGCACCATTCTTGGCGTGCTCATCCGCGAGGTGCAGCGCAAGATGGCGCACTTGCCATCAGAGGCAATGGCACCGCTGCAGTCGTTGCTGGCCTTGGTAACACGGGTGTGGCAGAAAAAGCGCAGTGATAAAAGCCGAGACAAGGTGTTTGCACTGCATGCGCCGGAGGTTTCCTGCATCGGCAAAGGCAAGAGCGCCAAGCCTTACGAGTTCGGCACCAAGGTCGGCATCGCCGTTGCACACAAGCCTGGTTTGGTGGTGGGGGCAAGAAGTTACCCTGGCAATCCATTTGATGGCCACACTCTGAGAGACCAACTCGAACAAGTCACCAACTTGCTGCAGGACATAGGCGTCAAACCCCACACTGCGGTGGTCGACTTGGGGTTCACTGGCGTGGATGCTGACAACGCAGGCGTTGAGATCATCCACAGGCGCAAGTTCAAAAAGCTCAGCAATCAGCAACGCCGATGGCTACGCAGGCGCTCAGCAGTGGAACCAGTAATCGGCCACCTCAAAGATGACCACGGAATGCGACGGTGCTGGTTGAAGGGCGAAACGGGGGATGCGCTGCATGCAGTGCTGTGTGCGGCAGGCTTCAATATCCGCTGGCTGATGCGCGCTATTGTGAACAAGGGCATTCAGCCCTTGTGGCAGTTTTTTTTATGCCTGCAATTTGAGTTGCATTGGGCATCCGAAAGCGTCATGGCGCACGTAAGCCCGTCACCTCACACCGGATTGCCTGGAGCCTTCACGTATCCGCTGCCAGCGGCTGCGGTTGCTGTTCGCCCAAAGCTCACTTGAATATCGAATTTGAATTCTTCAACACCGACTACAAAGTTATCCACTTCTGCCATCGGCAGATGGTCTATTAACTATTTCTTTGGTCTCATAGCTCGAAATGCCTTGATGCCAGCCTGCACCGAGACCCGTGGGGTTCCGGAGCCTGCTGGACTAAGCACCGAAATGTGTGTTCCGGGTCTATCGCACTACGCTGCGCCTGAAAATTCTTGGCCGCGCTGGAAGCCAAACACCTTCATGCAGGACATATTCTGTGAACCGATGAACCGTCCGGGATTGCGAATTCTCAAGTCGACTACCTGGAATTGCCGATAAGTCAAAGCCCTATAGCGGGCCAAAGAATTTTGCGCATACCAAATGCCCGCAACCGAACATTTCAAGTGCTGCGGCGCGCGGGGTGAGTGGTAGTGTTCGCGGCACTTCAAAAACTAGAACACTTTCCATGCTAGCAATTCACCACACCGGCTGGAAATTCGGCCCATGACCACAGACCTTCACGCTGTTGGTGTGGGCGCGTCAGCGGGTGGATTCGAGGCTTTGCAACAGTTTTTTCGAGGCCTCCCCTCTCGCTGCGGCAAGGCCTTCGTTGTGGTGCAGCACATGGATCCAATCGGGTTCCCACCGGTCTTCGGCCGTGCGCGCAAAGGCGTGCCCCCAGTCACAAATGCGCAAGGCGCCACGATACAAATAGTTCCCGACCTGCAACAGCTAACCAACAAGCTATTGCTGCTGCACTTTGCCCCCGCCGCCTTGCTGACCACCGTCAGAGGCGAGATTGTCTACATCTGCGGTAAGGCTGGTCGCTATCTGGAACCTGTTGCGGGCAAAGCGAGCATGAGCCTATTTTCGATGGCCCGCGAAGGGCTATCAAGTGCATTAAGAGCGGCCTTTTTCAAGGCCGTGCGCGAGCAGGTCCGCGTTTCCCTGAAATCGATCAAGGTGACGATGGGCGCCGAAACTCGAGCGGTCGATGTCACCGTACAGCAGTTGATCAAACCGGAGGCCCTGTGCGGCATGGTTCTGATAGTCCTGAGCGATGTAGTTTCGCCGTCCTCCAAATCTGAAGCAACCGTTAACACAATTGAACTTGCCGTCGATGCCCGTATGGCTTCGATGGCGCAGGAGGTGCAGGAGGTGCAGCAGGTTCGCGACCAACTCAAGACCTCGCGCGAAGAAATGCAGTCGGTGAACGAAGAGATGAATTCGGTCAATCGGGACCTTGTTGCCAAGGTGAAGGAATTGGCCAGGGCCGAAGTGCGGGCAATGCAGGTACAAGCCACGTACAAGACCTCTGCCAACTAATTTTGGGCACCTATGCAAAACACAACCGCTCTCAGCGAATCGCCATTTGAGTTGACCTACCGCTTGCTCTTTGAGCGCAACCCGCTACCCATGCTGGTGTACGACAGGGACTCAGGTCGCGTGCTGTTTGCCAACCTGGCTGCAGCCAAATGCTACGGCCACTCCGTCGCACAGCTTGTGGAATTGCACCTATCCGACATTCACCACGCGGAGGACTGGCCCCGCATGGAGGAGCACATGAAACAGCCAGCGACAGAACCCCTCCAACTGCGTGTGTGGCGCCATCGGGACCGCGAGGGAAATGCCATCCAAGTCGAGGTTGAAACCGAAGACATTGTCCTGAACAACAGGCGCGCTAGCGTTGTGCTGGTGCGCAATGTCACGCAACGCTACAAAGATGCTGAGCGATTGCGCCAAGAACATGAGCGTCTTAATGCGATCGTGAATGCGTCCAATGAGGCCATTATCAGCACCGATGTGGATGGCCGCATTCAAACATTCAATCCTGGGGCCGAGCGTGTTTTCGGGTACAGCGCAGAAGCCCTGTTCGGGCGCAGCGTCGAACTGCTGTTGCCCGAACGCTTTCGTCTGGCGCACGCCAATCACCGCGCAGCGTTTGCCGGAACCCATTCGCCACCCCGCATGATGGGCTTTCGAATCTTCAAGGGACTGCGCGCAGATGGCCGCGAAATTGACCTTGAAGGTTCAATTGCGCAAGTGAAGATTAACAGCGGTCTGGTGCTGATCACCATCTTGCGCGATGTGACTGAACTTTTGGCTGCTGATGCGGAGCGGCAGGATGCACGTACCCAACTCTCTCATCTGACGCATCGCCTGATGTCACAGGAAAAAGACCTGGTCAAGCGCACCGCCAGAGTTTTGCATGACCAGTTGGGCCAATCCATAGCGGCCATACGCCTCACTTTTGAGGCAATGGGTGCTTTGGCGCCAGCAAAGTTGTCGTCGAAATTGCAGCGACTGGACACGCAAATGCACTTTCTCATTGATCAGGCCATACAACAGATGCGTCAGGTACTCGTAGAGTTGCATCCTTCCATGCTGGATGAACATGGGCTGGCAGCAGCATTGGACAACGAAATGCGCTCACGCGCCTTGCGCAAAAGTTCCATGCGTTTGGTCTTCGAAGTTGCACCGGAAGTATCCAGCCAGCGCTGGGAATCTGCTTGCGAGTACGCCATGTTCATGATTGCGCGCGAGGCACTGGAAAATGCCATTCGCCACTCCCGAGCCACCCTGCTGGTCATATCGTTGCGTGGAAATGCCGCAGAACTCGCGCTTGCCGTGCAAGACAACGGGCGCGGTTTTGCTGCAGACGCTAAGACCAAGCTTGGTCATCTCGGCATGGCGGGCATCATGGAGCGAGCCAATTCCATTGGCGCCCATGTGGAAATTTGTCCAGCCCAAGGGGGCGGCACCCGCGTATCAGTGCTCTGGAAGGCCGCTCCATGACCCGTCTCTACCTTGTGGACGATCATCAAATCATGCGTGAAGGCCTTCGTGTACTGCTGCAGGCCTGGGGCTACACCGTCGTTGGTGAATCCGCAGACTTGACCACGGCACTGGCAGATATTCAAAGGCTTAAGCCCACGGTAGTACTACTGGACCTGCATCTGGACGGTCGCTCGGGCCTGGAGCTATTGGCAGCCATTCGCCAACGCAAGCTAGACACCCGCTGCGTAGTGCTAACCATGCTGGCCCAACCCCGCATGGTGGCGGAGTCCTTGCGCATGGGTGCCCAAGGCTATGTACTTAAAGGTTCTGCGGGGGCGGAAGTCGCTGCAGCCATAACGGCTGCGACCATGAATCAACGCTACCTAGGCACAGGTGTTGCTGAGCTAGCCGAGCAATCAGACGCGCGAGACCGAGTTGGCACACCTTTGGATACATTGTCACCCCGCGAACGCCAGATCATCACCATGGTGGTCAATGGCATGTCCAGTGCGCGCATTGGAGTCCTGCTTCACCTATCGTCCAAGACTGTAGCAACCTACCGCAGCCGTCTGATGAGCAAACTGGAGGTGCATGATGTGCCGTCCTTGGTTCGTCTGGCCATAAGTAACAAATTATTAGATTGATACATATAAAAGCATCAAAGCTGATAAATACAGCATTTTTTACTATTTCGTGTGCGAATAAGTGTCATAGACTCCCTACAGACAGAATGCAAATCGCCTCCTAAAGTACCGACAACGTACTGGTAATGCCACCCATCGGGTGCACAGTGCGAGGAATAAGAAAAATGACATATCCATCCCTACTTGGGACTGAGCGCATGTCGTATGCGCCAACCTTGTTACCTACGCGACACGTACCCCTGGATTCCGAATGGTCAACCTTGAGCGAGGTCGTGCAACTTTTGCAATACGAAGGCCATTGCAGTGCCGAAATGCATGAGCCAGTGTTCCGGCGTCGCCGCATCCGTGCCGGTCAATCGCTCTTTTTGATGGGCCAGGAATTTGGTGGCCTGTATCTTGTGCGTCACGGCTGCATGAAGACCGTAATTACCCACGCAGAGGGGACTGAGCACGTCATCGCTTTTTCCATGCAAGGCGATATTCTGGGGGCCGAGGGTGCTTGTCAGCACCATTATTGGTGCGAATCTCTCGCGCTCAAAGATTGCGAAGTCATACGTCTGCCGATTGATGAGTATTTCTCTCACGGGCGTGCCAGCGACGGCGTCGAACGCATGCTTTATTGGGCCATCAGTCGCGAAGTTTGCAGACGGCAGGCCGCATACGCCATCGCCCATGCAGCCAAATCAGAAGTGCGGGTTGCCCGATTTCTTATCGAGCAATCGGAGCACCATGCCGCCTTGGGCTATTCGGCCAGCCAGTTCACCTTGCCCATGACACGTCGCGATATCGGTAGCTACCTAAGCATCACCCTGGAGACGGTGAGCCGTGCACTATCGTCATTAAACCAGCTGCAAATTATTGAAGTAGCCAACCGCGACATACTGATCCACTCCCTGGAGGAACTTCAGGCTTATGAAGGCTGAAGTTCCTCAACGCTCCGTGCGATAGACGCCGCATGCCTTACAAAGTAAACCCCCTGAGCAAGGACGAATTGCGTCGCTTGGCGCGCGCACGCCTGGTGGATCACGACCCGCCGAACGCCGGCGTGCTGAGCAAACAGGAGGTACACAACCTATTGGAGGATCTGGCAATAAACCGCATCGAAGTTGAAATTCAGAGTGAATATCTGCAGGAGACCTATACGCAAGTGAAGGGGGCCCATAGGCGTGCCAGCGACCTGTATGACTTTGGACCGGTGGCTTGCTTTAGCACCAACGCACAGGGCCTGATTACGACTTCCAACTTGACCGGATCGGCGATGCTGGGCGTGGAGCGCTCCCGACTCATCAACCAATCGTTTGAAACCTTCTTCATCGAAAGCCAGCGGCCACAGATCCGCACCCTCATGGCGCTGGCTATCGAATCCGGTGAAAGTCAGCGCGGCGAACTCACACTGCTGGCACAACATACGCCGAGCCGTTACGTGCAAATTGACCTGAATGCATTGGCCAGAAGCAACGAATGCCAGATCGTGCTGACGGATGTCACTTCGCGCACGGCAATAGAAGATCAGCTTAGAGAAGACACACAACGCTTTGACTTCGCGTTGGACGCCGCAGGCGATTGCGTGTGGGACTGGAATCTGCGCAATGGCGCCGTGCGCTATTCGCACCAGATCAAACAACTCTACGGCTATGAACTTCTGGAACTCGGCAATTCGATTGACATTTGGCGTGCGTTGGTGCACCCCGACGACCAGTCGCGCTTCGTCAAGGGCGTGCAGCAATGTTTGTCGGGGCAGGACACGCGCCTAAGTTGCGAAGTGCGTGTGCGATGTAAAGGCGGAGCATACAAATGGATTTTGTGTCGGGGGGCAATATTCAGTCGCACCCTGGATGGCGTGGCTGAACGCTTGGTCGGCACACATACTGACATCACGGCTTACAAGTAGAAAACCATCTTGATGACCAGTAAGTTCAACGTCTTACTGCCATTGGTTAAAAGCCCGAACTCTACGAGAGTGCTGTCGTCTTCGTTGCCTTTAAATAAACGTCCCCTTTTTACGACGGGTATTTGGCTTCGTCAATAGTCAGGGTAATGCCATTTATAAAAGCAGACTCATCTGCCGCTAGAAAGACCACGCCGCGCGCAATCTCGGCAGGTTCTGACAAGCGCCCTGCTGGAACAGACTTCAAAATTTGGGACAGTGCGTCCGGCTTTATCGCAGCCACCATGGCCGTGTCGGCGTAGCCTGGGGCAATGGCATTGGCTGTGATGTTGTGCGATGCACCTTCGCGTGCAAGCGACTTGGTTAAGCCAATCATGCCGGCCTTTGCTGCTGCGTAATTGGACTGCCCATTCGGGCCGAACATGGCATTCACCGAGCTGATATTTACGATGCGCCCAAACTGCCGCTCGCGCATGCCTTCAATCACCGATCGGCACATATTGAAACATCCATCCAAATCAACTTCGATCACTTCACGCCATTGCGCGACGCTCATCTTGTGAAACATAGCATCGCGCGTGTTGCCGGCATTGTTAATCAGCACTTCCACTGGTCCCAGAGCGGTTTGCACTCTCGCCACTCCATCACTACAGGCCTGCCAATTGGCCACATTCCAGGCATAAGCGTTAATACCGGTGCGCGCCTCGAACGCATGCGCAGCGTCCACGTTGCGTCCGTAGTTGACCGCCACGCGATAGCCCGCGACCAGCAAGGCCTCGGCAATTGACGCGCCGATACCAACCGTGCCACCGGTGACCAATGCCACGCGTGAAAATGAACCCATGTCGAAGCCTCGTGTTATTTGATCGCTCACATTAAGGTTGAACGCCAGTTCTGCCGTTGCGTTTTATCAAAAATGCCGCGTTGCTTAGCTACACTGCCTAATGCCAACCACGGAGACAAACCGATGAGCCTCACGCTTCCTACCCCATTCACCACCTTGATTTCGGCCACCCAACTGCAAGACCTTCAGGGCAGCACAACCCCCTGCATGGTGTTTGACTGCAGTTGTGACCTGATGAAACCAGAAATCGGCCCTGAGCAGTACCGCGAGGCGCATATCCCTGGTTCCATTTATGCCCATCTGGACAACGCCCTGAGCGCCAAGGGCGATCGCAGCATCACCCGCGCCGCATCCGGCGGCCGCCATCCCCTGCCGGCACGCGATGTCTTTGCGTCATGGTTGGGAAACGTGGGTTTTGACAACAGCATGCAGGCCGTGGTGTATGACCGCCAAGGCGCCAACTATTGTGGGCGCCTGTGGTGGATGCTGAAGTGGTTGGGCCATGAAAACGTGGCCGTGCTGGATGGTGGCTTTCAGGCCTGGCAGGCAATAGGAGGCAGCATCGCCAGTGGCGAAGAATCCGCACGTCCTGCAGCAAACTTCAAGATGAACGAGCCGCTGGTGCAATTGGTAGATGTGGATACGGTCGTGTCCCAATTGGGCAAAGCCACTCAGCATGTGCTTGACGCACGCGGCGCACCCCGCTTCAAGGGCGAGGTAGAGCCGATTGACCCGGTGGCAGGTCACATTCCCGGCGCACTGAACCGACCGTTCAACTTGAACATAGGCGCCGATGGCCGGTTCAAAGACGCAGCTACCCTGCACGCTGAATTCACCACCCTGCTGGGCCGGCGCAACCCCGCCGAGGTGGTGCACCACTGTGGCAGTGGCGTCAGCGCCGTGCCCAACATTCTGGCCATGGAAATTGCTGGACTAGGCCGCACCGCCTTGTTTGCCGGCAGTTGGAGCGAGTGGTGCAGTGACCCTACGCGCCCGGTTGCGCAGGGTTAAACCGCTTCCAGAGCCAGCAACTCCGCCACCGTCTGTCGACGGCGGATCAGCCGGGCCTGGCCATCCTGCACCAGCACTTCTGGAATCAGCGGACGTGTGTTGTAGTTGCTGGACATGGAGGCGCCATAAGCTCCGGTGTCATGCACCACCAGCAAGTCGCCCACCTTGGCCGTGGCCAGTTCACGTTGCAGCACCACCCCGCCTTCGCCCTGGGTGAAAACATCGCCCGACTCACATAGGGGGCCAGCCACGACCGTGTTGTGCAAGGCCGTAGTTGGCAGGGTGCCATCAGCGTGAATGATTTCCATGCCGTGGTGGCTGCCGTACATGGCCGGGCGCATCAGATCGCTGAAGCCTGCGTCCACCAACACGAAGTGCTGCGCACCTTGGTACTTGCTGGCGCGCACCTCGCTGACCAACACGCCAGACTCAGCCACCAGGTAGCGGCCTGGTTCGATCTCCAGAGCAACCGCGTGGACCAGCAGACCAGCGATAGTCTTGCGCGCTGCGTCCCACAGGTCAAAGTAATGCGCGGTATCAATGGTGGGTTCACCGGCCTGATAGGGAATGGACAAGCCGCCACCGGCGGAGATGGCATGCAGGTCCAACCCTTGGGCTTGCACGGTTTTCACCAACTCGACCATGGCGCCGCAGACCTCTTGCAGGTGGCTGTAATCCACACCCGAGCCGATATGCATGTGCAGGCCTTGCAACGACAGGCCTAGCGACTTGATCTGTGCACAGGCGTGTACCAAGTCGCCATGCCAGATGCCGTGTTTGCTGTGCTCGCCGCCGGTGTTGGTCTTGTTGCTGTGGCCGTGGCCAAAGCCGGGATTGATGCGCAGCCAAACCGGGTGGCCGGGGCTCGCTGCGGCCAACTGACCCAGCATGTCAATGGAGCCACAATTCACCGGGATATTCAACTCAGCCACCCGCGCCAACGTGGCGTGGTCCAGCAAGTCGGCGGTAAAAACAATTTCGGCGTGGCCGTCATGCAGGCCGGGCTGGAAGCCGGCGGCCAAGGCGCGCTCGATCTCACCCAGCGACACCGCATCCACCGCCACGCCTTGCTCACGCAACAGGCGCAGCAAATGGGTGTTGGAGTTGGCCTTCTGTGCAAAGCGCACGGTATCAAACTGCTGTAGCGCTGCCACGCGCGTCTGGATGGTGACGGCGTCGTATACCCACAAAGGGGTGCTGTGCTGGCGGACCAGATCGGCCAGGAGGGATGGGGTAAATGGGTTCATGGCCTGATCATGCCTAGATCAATCCATAACATCAATGTCAATTTTCTTCACAATCAATTCATATTGGATATAGTTAGGTCATGCCGTCGCCAAAACCCAACCGTCCGCAAACTGACAGTGCACCTGCCCTCACCCATCGCCAACTCGGCCTGTTTCGCAGCGTGATGCTGCATGGCAACCTGAGCCGGGCGGCCGAGGCCAGCAACTCCAGCCAGCCCACGCTCAGCCGTGAACTGGCTCGGCTGGAGCAAGTATTGGGCTTTGATCTGTTTGACCGGGTACGCGGGCGTTTGCGTCCCACAGCCCGAGCGTTGGCCTTGATGCAGGAGGTGGAACGCTCATTTATCGGGCTCGACCAGATTGCCCAGCGCGCGCGGGAGTTGCGCACGCTCTCCGGTTCGCGGTTGCGTTTGGCTTGCCTGCCCGCACTGGCCCATGCGCTGGTGCCGCACGCACTATTAGCCCTGGCCCGCACCGCGCCGCAGGCGCTGGTGAGCGTGCAGCCACTGGAGTCGCCCTGGTTGGAGCAAGCGCTATCCGAGCAGCGCTTTGATCTGGGTTTAAGCGAGGCCAGCGAGGCGCCTCCGGGTGTTGGATGGCAGGCACTTTTCGAAGCCAATGAAGTTGCCGTGTTGCCCACTTCTCATCGCCTATGCCGCAAGCAGGTATTGCAAGCACAAGATTTTGAAGGCGAGCACTTCATCAGCCTGGCTGTTAACGACCCCTATCGCCAGGCCATAGACAGCCTGTTTTCGGAGCGGGGAGTCAATCGTCTGCAATGCCTGGAGACCGAAAGTGCGGTGGCCATTTGCGCCATGGTGCGCCAGGGTTTGGGTGTGGCGATTGTCAATCCGCTCACAGCGCTGGAGTGTGCTGGGAGCGGATTGGAGGTACGACCCTTGAGCGTGGGCATTCCTTTCAAGATCTGTCTGATGCTGCCGGAGATACCGGCACCCCACTCCCTGCGCGAGGCCTTGGTGCTCGCCCTGCAGGATGCGAGCCGGATCTTGGAAAAAAGACTGCAGGCTTAGCTGAGCGGACAAGCCTCCCCGACTCAACAGCAAAGTTGATCTTGATGGGTCACAGCGATAGACGGGGCACTGAACGAAAGGACTCTGGAGGGCTGGGAGCCGACTTAACCAAGAAGGCACTTCCAGACGCTGGGCGATGTGCCACTCTGCTCCGTCCGTGTCACCCGCCCACTGCGTGGGCTCCTTCTTTACCTACCGGAGCAAAGCGCCACACCGCCCAACGTCTGGCCGCTTGATTGGTATGCATGGGTACGAATGCAGTGGGCATTCCATCATTGCGCGCCAACACTGTCGGTTGCCGATGGCAGCGGGGTGGATGGTGCAGTGAGGTAAAGGCGGAGCCCGCTTAAGCGCAATACTGTTCAGATAGATAATTTCCGTCGATAATTCTTCTCCATCTGAACTTCGATGGAGAGAAGCGATGGCAAGAAC
>CAIQYP010000109.1 GCA_903876045.1 uncultured beta proteobacterium
ACCCTGCAACGCGCACATTTCAGGCTTTTCGGATTTTCATCAACGCCGAGCTTGAAGAGCTGCAACAAGCGCTAGAGGCTAGTTTGACGGTGCTGCAAGCTGGGGGCCGTTTGGCGGTCATCAGTTTTCACTCGCTGGAAGACCGCATCGTCAAGCAATTCATCGCCAAGCACGCCCGTGAAGAATATGACCGCCGCGCTCCTTTTGCCGCACCCAAGGTGATGCAACTGGTGTCGCTCGGGCGCGTCAAACCCAGTGAAGCCGAAGTCAAAGGCAACCCGCGTTCGCGCAGCGCCATCATGCGCGTGGCGCAAAGGACAGCGTCATGACCCGCGTCAACCTGATGTTGCTGTTGGCCGTGGTCGTCAGTGCGATATATCTGGTCAATGTCCAGTATGAATCGCGGCGCCTGTTTACCGAGTTGGACAAGGCGCAGGCCGAAGAGCGTCGCCTGAGCAGCGAATTTGAGCGTCTGGAAGTAGAGCAGCGGGCTCAGGCCACATCCGCGCGCGTGGAAAAACTGGCACGCGAAAAGCTGCAGATGCGCTTGGTATTGCCAGCCATCACGACCTACGTGAGCTATAACGAGCCCGCCCCTGCCGGCAAGTCTGTTAGCGGTAGCGTCAAAGGCATGCCGCAAGTGTCTGCTCCCGAAGGAGTCAAGCGGTGAGGCGCAGTGTGCGTTACACCTCCAGCCCTTTGTTGGCCAGTCGCACGCCCGTGTGGCGCAGCAAGTTTGTGGTGGCATCGATTGCTTTGGCCTTTGGTGGCCTGGCGGCGCGCGCCGCCTACATTCAGGTATATGCCAATGACTTCTTTCAGCGTCAGGGCGAAGTGCGCTTTGCACGCACGTTGGAGTTGCCAGCCTACCGTGGCCGCATCCTGGACCGCAACGGCCTGATCCTGGCGTCCAGCGTCCTGGCGCCCAGCATCTGGGCTATTCCCGACGATGTGGACACCGACGGTGAAAAGCTCAAGCTGCAGCAGCTCGCCAAGCTGCTGGAAATGCCGTATGCCGATCTGGTCAAGAAACTCGATGAAGACAAGACCTTTGTATGGGTCAAGCGTCAGGTCGATGCCGATATCGCCAAGGAAATTGCGGCGCTGAACATCAATGGCATTTACCAGCGCAAGGAATACAAACGCCAGTACCCCGAAGGTGAGGCCGCAGCCCATGTGGTGGGCTTTACCAACGTGGAAGACAACGGCCAGGAAGGCGTCGAGTTGCTCTACAACAAGCGCCTGCTGGGCAAGCCCGGGCTGCGCCACGTTATCAAGGATCGCCTGGGTCGCGCGGTGGAAGATGTGGGCGAGACCGTGCCACCGGTCGATGGCCAGGACTTGCAACTCAGCATCGACAGCAAGGTGCAGTTCTTCGCCTACCAAAAGCTCAAAGAAGCGGTGCTGACCCAGCGTGCCCTGGCCGGCAGCATCGTGGTGCTGGACGCAGTGAGCGGCGAATTGCTGGCCCTGGCCAACTACCCCAGCTACGTTCCGGACAAACGCCAGAACCTCAGCGGAGCGCAAACCCGCAATCGTGCACTGACCGACACCTTCGAGCCCGGCTCGGTGATGAAGCCCTTCACGATTGGCTTGGCGCTTGAAAGTGGTCACGTCAAGCCGACCACTGTGATCGATACGTCTCCCGGCTCCTTCACCATTACCGGTGTCACCATCCACGATTCGCACGCCCACGGCGCGCTCACCGTAGAGCAGGTGATTCAGGTGTCCAGCAATGTCGGCACCGCCAAGATCGCCATGGGCATGCCGGCCAGCGCCATGTGGGAGACCTTCTCGCAAGCCGGCTTTGGCCAGAAACCGCAAATTGAATTTCCCGGTGCGGTGTCTGGCCGCTTGCGTCCCGCCAACAAATGGCGCCCGATTGAGCAGGCTACCGTGTCCTACGGTTACGGCCTGTCGGCCTCGCTGTTCCAGATGGTGCGTTCTTACACTGTGTTCTCGCATGACGGCCTGATCATCCCCGCCACGCTGATGAAAAACACCGAACCTGCTGTGGGCGTGCGGGTGTTTTCCGCGGACACCGCTGCGGAGGTCCGCAAGATGCTTCAAATGGCCGCCGGCCCTGGTGGCACCGGACCCAAGGCGCAAACCCAGGGTTATTCGGTGGGCGGCAAGTCTGGCACCGCATACAAGCAGCAGGGCAAGGGTTACGGCACGGACGGCAATCGCAAATACCGCAGCTGGTTTGTCGGCATGGCTCCGATTGACAAGCCGCGTTTGATCGTCGGTGTGATGCTGGACGAGCCCAGCGCTGGAAAGTACTTCGGTGGCGACGTAGCCGCCCCGGTATTTAGCGACACCGTGCAGCAAACTCTGCGCCTGCTCAATGTGCAGCCTGATATGGCAGTGCGCCCCAACATTGTGGCCAGCGCGGTGGAGGAGAGCTTCTGATGTTGCACTCCACTACCCAAGCCGCACAGTGGCTCAAAGCCCACGTCACTGGCACGCTGCGCACCGATAGCCGTGCAGTGCAACCGGGTGACGCCTTTATCGCCTGGCCCGGCGCTGCGGTGGACGGTCGCTCTTTTGTGAATGCAGCCTTGCAGGCTGGCGCTGCGGTGTGTCTGGTTGAAGCCGATGGCCTTGAATCTTTTGCATTGCCCACCGAAGGCGTGGAGTGCTTTAGCGGCCTCAAAGCCGCCACCGGCCCGATTGCTGCCGAGTACTTTGCACACCCCTCAAAAGAGGTCGATGTGCTGGCGGTTACGGGTACCAACGGCAAGACCTCCACCGCCTGGTGGTTGGCGCAAGCGCTGTCGGCGCTGCAAGGTGACCAAACCATTTCATGCGCCATGATCGGTACGCTGGGTGTCGGACGTCCGCCCGCGGCGGGTTCGCAAGAAGACGCAGCCACGGCACAGGGCGACGTCGTGTCCACCGGCCTGACTACGCCCGACCCGGTGCAGTTGCAGTCGGCGTTGCGCCGGTTTGCCGAGCAGGGTATCAAGGCCTGCGCCATCGAGGCCTCCAGCATTGGCATCGAAGAAGCCCGCCTGGATGGCATGCAAATTCGCGTAGCGTTGTTCACCAACTTCACCCAGGATCATCTGGACTATCACGGCAGCATGGACGCTTACTGGCGGGCCAAGCGCAGCCTGTTTGCCTGGTCGGGTCTGAAGAGCGTGGTACTGAATCTGGATGATGTGCGCGGCGTTGAGTTGGCCAGCGCGCTGGATGGTCACGGCCTGGATGTCTGGACGGTGTCCACGTTGCGTGCCGCCCGTCTGCAGGCCCGCAATATGGTTTACCACGCAAACGGTATGGGTTTTGAAGTGGTGGAGGGCGATGCAGCTCTGCCGCTGCAAACCAACCTGATTGGCAGTTACAACGTCTCCAATCTGTTGGGCGTGCTGGCCGCTATGCGCGCCTTGGGCGTGCCACTGACTGATGCGGTGCAAGCCTGCAGCCAGTTGCATGCGGTGCCGGGCCGTATGGAATGCCTGGGTGATGCCAGTACCCCGCTAGTTGCCGTGGACTATGCCCATACGCCCGACGCGCTCGACCATGCGCTGCAAGCCTTGCGCCCCATGGTGAAAGCACGCGGCGGCAAGCTCTGGTGCGTGTTTGGTTGCGGCGGCGACCGTGACGCCTCCAAGCGCCCGCTGATGGGTGCGATTGCGGCCAAGCTGGCTGACCAAGTGGTGGTCACCAGCGACAACCCGCGCAGCGAAAAGCCCGGAGCCATCATTGCCCAAATTCTGCTGGGTTTGCCTTCCTGCAAAACCCTGGTCGTGGAACCCGATCGGGCGCAGGCGATTGCCCAGACAATCCAGCGCGCTGCTGCACAAGATGTGGTGCTGCTGGCCGGCAAGGGGCACGAAGCCACGCAGGAAATTGCGGGCATCAAGACGGCATTCTCAGACCGTACGCACGCCGCAACTGCCTTGCAGCAATGGCGTCGGCCTGGTGCGGAGGCGCAAGCATGAAGCCCATGATGCAAATGAAAACCGCTGCGAAATGGCTGACCGGCGCACGCCTGGTCGGTGATGGTGAGGTCAGCGTGCTGCGTGTGCACACCGACACCCGCAGCGTGGAGCCCGGCGATCTGTTTCTGGCCCTTAAAGGCGAGAAGTTCGATGCGAACACCCTGTTGCATGAGGCCGCTAAACAGGGGGCCGTGGTCCTCATTTGCCATGCTGGCTTGGCTGCTGAAAGCTATCCCGCAGGCATTCCCCGCATCGAAGTGGCCGATACCCACGCGGCACTGGCGCAACTCGCCGCGGGATGGCGGGCGCAATTCCCTATCCCGGTGATTGCGGTCACCGGTAGCAACGGCAAGACCACGGTCACGCAGATGATTGCCAGCATCCTGAATGCTACGGCAGGCGATGACGCCTTGGCCACGCGCGGCAACTTGAACAACGATATCGGCGTGCCACTCACCGTGCTGCGCCTGCGCGCACACCATCGCATTGCGGTAGTGGAACTGGGCATGAACCATCCCGGCGAGATAGAAGCACTGGCTACCATTGCGCAACCCACGGTGGCTTTGGTGAACAACGCCCAGCGCGAACACCTCGAATACATGCAGACGGTAAAAGCCGTGGCTGAAGAAAATGGCGCGGTCATTGGCTCGCTGACGGCCAGTGGCACAGCGGTGTTTCCTGCGGATGACGACTTTACGGCGTTATGGGCGGAGCTGGCCGCGCCACGTCGCACGGCGCGCTTTGCGCTTCTAGCCACGGACAGCACGCAGGATCTGGTCTGTCACTCCGCTCTGTGGACGGATGGTGCCTGGTCGGTGCAAGCCACCGGAATGGGCTGCGCATTCAATTTCCGCCTGCACATTGCCGGTCGCCACAACGTCAAAAATGCGCTGGCTGCTGCCGCCTGTGCCTTGTCGGCTGGCGTGTCGGTGGACGCAGTGGTGCAGGGTCTGGAGGCTTTTGTACCGGTCAAGGGCCGCTCACGCGCCGTCGCCTTGGTAATGGCGGATCGCACCCGCACCCTGGTGGACGACACCTATAACGCCAACCCCGATTCAGTGCGCGCCGCGATTGCCGTGCTGGGCGAATTGCCCGCGCCACGCCTCCTGGTGCTGGGCGATATGGGTGAGGTGGGCGAGCAGGGTCCGGCCTTCCATACCGAGGCTGGCGCAGAAGCTTTGGCCGCCGGCATTGAGCACTTTTATGCCATGGGCGAATTGGCCAAGTCGGCGATCGCCGCTTTCCCGGGCGCACGTCACTTCGCCTCCATGGAAGACCTGAACGCCGCTGTGCTGCAGCAGTTGCCGCAGTTAAACAGCTTGCTGGTCAAAGGCTCGCGCTTCATGCGTATGGAGCGCGTGGTTGAAGCGGTGTGCTCGGCCGCACAAATGCAAGGGACACCATGACAACAAACAACAAAAAGAAGGAATTCCACCCATGCTGCTAAGCCTGGCCCAATGGCTACAAACCCTGTCACCGGAATTCGGTTTCTTCCGCGTGTTTCAATACATCACCTTCCGCGCGGTGATGGCCGCGCTTACCGCCTTGCTGATTGGCCTGGCTGCAGGCCCCTTCGTCATTCGTCGTCTCACCGAACTCAAGATTGGCCAGCCGATTCGTGGCTACGGCATGGAGAGCCACTTGAGCAAGAGCGGCACACCCACCATGGGTGGCGTGCTGATTCTGTTGTCCATCGTCGTCTCCACGCTGCTGTGGTTTGACTGGAGCAACCGCTTTGTCTGGATCGTGCTGATCGTGACGTTGGGTTTCGGCGCTATTGGTTGGGTAGACGACTGGCGCAAGGTGGTGCACAAAGACCCTGAAGGCATGCGCTCCCGCGAAAAGTATTTCTGGCAGTCGGTGATTGGGCTGGTCGCGGCACTCTATTTGGTATTCAGCATTTCCGAAAGCTCCAATCTGCGCGTGATGCAGTTGTTCTTCCAGTGGGTGAGCTCGGGCTTCGATGTGAACCTGCCGCCCAAGGCAGGCCTTCTGCTACCTTTCTTCAAAGAGGTGAGCTATCCGCTGGGCGTGCTGGGCTTTGTCATCCTCACTTATCTGGTGATCGTGGGCTCCAGTAACGCGGTGAATCTCACTGACGGTCTGGATGGCCTGGCCATCATGCCGGTGGTGCTGGTGGGCTCCTGCCTGGGAATTTTTGCCTACGTGACCGGTAGCGCGGTGTACTCCAAATACCTGTTCTTTCCCCACATTCCAGGCTCCGGTGAACTGATGATTTTCTGTTCGGCTTTGGCCGGCTCGGGCCTGGCATTTTTGTGGTTCAACACGCATCCGGCCCAGGTTTTCATGGGTGATGTGGGCGCTCTCGCTTTGGGTGCCGCGCTCGGCACCGTGGCGGTGATCGTGCGCCAGGAAATTGTGCTCGCCATCATGGGCGGCATTTTTGTGGCGGAGGCACTCTCGGTGATGCTGCAGGTCAGCTATTTCAAATACACCAAGAAGAAATTTGGCACCGGCAGGCGCCTGCTGAAGATGGCGCCCCTGCACCACCACTTTGAGAAGCATGGCTGGAAAGAAACGCAAGTCGTGGTGCGCTTCTGGATCATCACCATCCTGCTGTGCCTGATCGGTCTGTCGACCCTGAAGCTGCGCTAGAAATGTTTACCCCCACGTTTGCTGCTACGCAGCTGCTCTGCCCCCCGAGGGGGCCGTTCGCCTCCTTGGGGCGGCCCGGCGGAGGCTTGTCTACCCCCACGTTTGCTGCTACGCAGCTGCTCCGCCCCCCGAGGGGGCCGTTCGCCTCCTTGGGGCGGCCCGGCGGAGGCTTGCCATGAACAACCTGCGCAATCTCCACGTCATGGTCCTGGGCCTGGGTGCGTCCGGCCTGGCCATGGTGCGCTGGTGCGTCCTGCATGGCGCGGTGGTGACCGTGGTGGATACGCGCGAGGCGCCGCCCCAGCTTGCCGTGTTGCGCGCTGAGTTGCCCGACGTGACCTTCGTGCAGTCGACCTTCCATGCCGCGCTGATCGAAGGCACAGACATTCGTGCCGTATTCAAGAGCCCGGGCCTGAGCCCCGCTGAAACCGCTGGTGTGATGGATGCCGCGCAGAAATTGGGCCTGTGGGTGGGTGGCGAGCTCAGCCTGTTTGCCCAGGCATTCAAAGACCTGGCGCAAAGCCCGGTGCCCACCATCAACGCCCACTACGCGCCCAAGGTGTTGGCCATTACCGGCACCAATGGCAAAACCACGGTCACGTCGCTCACCGGTCATCTGGTGCGCTGGGCTGGCAAGAGCGTGGCGGTGGCTGGCAACATCGGCCCGACGCTGCTGGACACCTTGGCCAAGGCGTTGGCAGAAGACGCCCTGCCTGAAGTCTGGGTGCTGGAGTTGTCCAGCTTCCAGCTTGAACTGCCCAGCGGCTTCGAGCCAACGGCGGCTGTGGTGCTCAACCTGACGCAAGACCATCTGGACTGGCACGGCAGCATGGCTGCCTATGCCAAAGCCAAAGCCAACATCTTTGGTGCCACCGGCCTGATGGTGCTGAACCGTGAAGACGCTGGCGTGATGGCTATGCGGCCCGAACCCCTGCGCGTGAAATTGCAACGGCCCGTCGAGCGCGAATATGTAGCTTTCGGCACAGACATGCCACAGCGCCCGGGCGACTTTGGTCTCGAAGACATGAACGGCATGGTGTGGCTGGTGCGCGCACTCGAAGCCGACGAGACACGCAAGAAGAAGCGTCGCGTCGCCGGGCCGCCCCAAGACGCGACAGCCCCCTCGGGGGGCAGCGAACCACGCGAAGCGGGGAGCGTGGGGGCCTACGATGATGAGGAGTTGTACATCCAGCGCTTCATGCCGGCCGATGCGCTGCGTATCCGTGGTCGCCACAACGCCGGCAATGCGCTTGCAGCGTTGGCACTGTGCTCTGCCGCCGGTTGTGCGCTCGGCCCCATCCTGTTCGGTCTGCGCGAATACCGCGGTGAACCACACCGGGTGGAAAGCGTGGGCATCTTGAATGGCGTCGAATATTTTGACGACAGCAAGGGCACCAATGTGGGTGCCACCGCGGCCGCCTTGAGTGGCCTGGGTGAAGACCGCAAATTGGTTTTGCTGTTGGGTGGCGAAGGCAAGGGTCAGGACTTCTCGCCGCTGGCCGCCCCCATTGCCCGCTACGTGCGCACCGTTGTTCTGTATGGCCGCGACGCACCTCTGATTCGCGAAGCTATTGCAAGCACCGGAGTGCCGCTGCTGGATGCCATCAGCATGGATGACGCCGTGGCGCAAGCCAACCGCGCAGCGCAAGCAGGTGACGCCGTGTTGTTGTCGCCGGCATGCGCCAGCTTTGACATGTTCAAAGACTATGCCCACCGCGCGCAGTGTTTTGTAGATGCCGTGCGCACGCTCGCCTTGGACAGTGGCTCGGATCTGGAGAGCGCGGCATGACTGCATTCACTTCCACCATGAAGGGCTGGTTTTCGCGCGATCCCGGGAAGTCTGCGTCAGGGGTCTTGCCGGTGCGCCTCGGCGGTCGTGGTAGTTTTTCCACCCATACGGCAGCGGCCCAAGTGCGCGGCTTTGACCAGCCGCTGGTTTGGGTCACCGTGGCTCTGCTGCTGTGGGGCCTGGTGATGGTGTATTCGGCTTCCATCGCCATGCCCGACAACCCACGCTTTGCCAACTACGCGCACACCCATTTTTTGCTGCGCCACATTCTGTCGATCGGTGTGGCCTTTGTGGCCGCGCTGCTGGCTTTTCAGGTGCCGGTCGCAAGCTGGGAAAAGGTGGCACCCTATCTATTCATTGCGTCGCTGGTGCTGTTGATGGCCGTGCTGGTGCCCTTTATCGGCAAGGGCGTGAACGGTGCGCGGCGCTGGATCGCATTGGGCATTCTGAACTTTCAGCCGTCTGAACTGGCTAAGTTCGCCGTCGTGTTGTATGCCGCTGATTACATGGTGCGCAAGATGGAAGTGAAAGAGCGTTTCTTCCGCGCCGTGATGCCCATGGGCATCGCCGTGGCAGTGATTGGCCTCTTGCTGCTGGCCGAGCCCGACATGGGCGCTTTCATGGTGATTGCCGTGATCGCCATGGGCATTCTGTTTTTGGGGGGCGTCAACGCACGCATGTTCTTCCTGATTGCTGCGATTCTGGTGGTGGCCTTTAGCGCGATGATTGCATTGAGCCCCTGGAGGCGGGAACGCATTTTTGCTTATCTGAATCCGTGGGACGCGGCTTATTCCATGGGCAAGGGCTACCAGCTTTCGCACTCGCTGATCGCCATCGGGCGCGGTGAGATTTTTGGCGTTGGTCTGGGTGGTAGCGTGGAAAAGTTGCACTGGCTTCCCGAAGCCCACACCGACTTTTTGTTGGCCGTGATCGGTGAGGAGTTTGGTCTTGTGGGTGTGCTGGTGGTCATCTGTCTGTTCCTTTGGTTGACGCGCCGCCTCATGCACATCGGCCGCCAGGCCATCGCATTGGATCGCGTGTTTGCCGGCCTGGTCGCCCAGGGCCTGGGCATCTGGATGGGCTTTCAGTCATTCATCAACATGGGTGTGAATCTGGGGGCGTTGCCGACCAAAGGATTGACCCTGCCGCTGATGAGCTATGGCGGCTCGGCGATTTTGATTAACTTGATCGCCATTGCCGTGGTGCTGCGCATCGATTACGAGAACCGGCAACTCATGCACGGGGGCCGGGTATGAGCAAAAACTTGAACGCCGCCGGGCCGCCCCAAGGCGTGAAGGCCCCCTTGGAGGGCAGCGCAGTACACGCAGTGACAAGCGTGGGGGCCACTCCATGCGCACTTGTCATGGCCGGTGGCACGGGGGGTCATATTTTCCCGGGCTTGGCCGTGGCCGAGGCCTTGCGCGCCAAAGGCTGGCGGGTGCACTGGTTGGGCGCTCCCGGCAGTATGGAAAGCCGCTTGGTTCCGGCACGCGGCTTCACGCTGGAAACGATTGAATTCGGTGGTGTACGCGGCAAGGGAATTTCCACCTTGGTGTTCCTGCCGCTGCGCCTTTTGCGCGCCTTCTGGCAAGCCTTGCAAGTAGTGCGCCGCGTCAAGCCTGACGTGCTGGTGGGGCTGGGTGGCTACATCACTTTTCCCGGCGGCATGATGGGCGTTGCGCTGGGCAAGCGGCTAGTGCTACACGAACAAAACTCGGTGGCTGGCATGGCCAACAAAGTACTGGCCTCGGTTGCCGATCGTGTGTTTACTGCGTTCCCTGATGTGTTTGCGAAAGGTCGCTGCGTGGGCAACCCCTTGCGCTCCGAGTTCCTGTCGCAAGCCGAGCCACAAGACCGCTTCGTCGGCCGCACCGGCCCCTTGCGTCTGCTGGTGGTCGGTGGCAGCCTTGGCGCGCGTGCGCTCAATAGCGTGGTGCCCAAAGCACTGGCTTTGATCCCTGAAGCGCAGCGCCCCACGGTAATTCACCAGAGCGGCGAAAAGCAGATTGACGAACTGCGTGCCAATTACGCAGCCAGCGCCGTCACGGCTGAACTTACCCCCTTCATCACCGACACCGCGCACGCTTTTGCCCATGCCGATCTGGTGCTGTGCCGTGCCGGTGCCAGCACCGTGACCGAGCTTGCCGCCGTGGGTGCTGCCGCCGTTTTTGTGCCTTTCCCATCTGCCGTGGATGACCACCAAACCTTTAACGCCCGCTTCCTGGTGGACCAGGGCGCTGGCTGGCTCATGCCCCAAACGGAACTGACGCCTGAGCGCCTGGCTGACTTCATAAAAACAATCGACCGACCCGCGTTGCTGCAGCGCGCCCTGGCCGCCAAAAAGATGCAGCAATTGCGCGCCACCGATGCGGTGGTCGCCGCCTGCGAGGAACTTGCACCATGAAGCACGCAATAAAGCACATTCATTTCGTCGGCGTGGGCGGCTCCGGCATGTCCGGCATTGCCGAAGTGCTGAGCAATCTGGGCTACGTCATTTCCGGCTCGGATCTGGCCGACAACGCCACCACCAAACGTCTGGCCTCACTGGGCATCACCACCTATTTGGGCCACAGTGCCGACAACGTCAAAGGCGCCGATGCGGTGGTCACCTCCACGGCAGTCAAGCAAGACAACCCCGAAGTGATTCGTGCCCGCGAGATGCACATCCCCATCGTGCCACGTGCCTTGATGCTGGCCGAGTTGATGCGCCTGAAGCAGGGCATCGCCATCGCCGGCACCCACGGCAAAACCACCACCACCAGTTTGGTTGCCAGCGTGTTGGCCCAAGCCGGTCTGGACCCCACCTTTGTGATCGGCGGGCGTCTCAACAGCGCCGGTGCCAATGCACGTTTGGGCAGTGGCGACTACATCGTGGTGGAGGCTGATGAGTCGGATGCCTCGTTTTTAAACCTGCTGCCGGTGATGGCGGTGGTGACCAACATCGACGCCGACCATATGGAGACCTATGGCCACGACTTCAACAATTTAAAGAAGGCCTTTGTCGACTTTCTGCACCGCATGCCGTTTTATGGAACGGCCATTTTGTGCACCGATGACCCGGCAGTGCGCGACATCGTCAATGACGTGACCTGCCCCATCACCAGCTACGGCTTTAATGAAGATGCCCAGGTGCGCGCCATCAATGTGCGCGCGGTTGGCGCGCAAATGCACTTCACCGTGCAGCGCCGCAATGGCGTCGTGCTGCCAGACCTGGACGTGGTGTTGAACCTACCGGGCATGCACAACGTGCTCAACTCTCTGTCGGCCATTGCCGTGGCGGTGGAACTGAATATTGAAGATGCGGCCGTGCAAAAAGCCCTGGCTGAATTCCACGGCGTGGGCCGGCGCTTCCAGCGCTACGGCGATCTGCCCCTGCCCAGCGTGGATGGCAAGCCGGGCGGCATGGTCACGGTGATTGATGACTACGGTCACCACCCCGTCGAGATGGCGGCCACTCTGTCCGCTGCGCGTGGTGCGTTCCCCGGTCGTCGTCTGGTGCTGGCATTCCAGCCACATCGCTACAGCCGCACACGCGACTGTTTTGACGATTTCGTCAAAGTCATTGCCTTGTCGGATTCGGTGTTGCTGGGCGAGGTCTATGCCGCGGGTGAAGCCCCCATCGTGGCGGCTGACGGCCGCGCGCTGGCACGTGCCCTGCGCATCGCCGGCAAGGTTGAGCCCATTTTTGTGGATGACATCCTGGACATGCCACAAGCGGCAATCGACAACGCCCGCGACGGTGATGTGTTGGTGTGCATGGGCGCTGGCTCGATTGGCGCGGTGCCGGGAAAAATTGCAGACATGCTTACAGTGAAAGGCACAGGCGTATGACAACGCAGGATGCAGCAAGCGTGGGGGCCACATTCGGCAAGGTCGCTGTACTGATGGGCGGCGCGTCCGCTGAGCGCGAGGTCTCGTTGATGTCTGGCGGCGGCGTGTTGAAAGCGCTCCTGTCAAAGGGTGTCGATGCCCATGCTTTTGACCCGGTCGAGCGTTCGCTGGACGAACTCAAGCGCGAAGGCTTTGATCGCTGCTTTATCGCCCTGCATGGCCGCTTTGGTGAAGATGGCACGGTGCAGGGTGCGTTGGAATTGCTGGGCATTCCCTATACCGGCTCTGGCGTCATGGCTTCTGCCATTTCCATGGACAAGGTCATGACCAAGCGGATCTGGCGCTTTGAAGGGCTGTCCACTCCCGCCTGGGCGCAGGTCAGCAGTGCCGCACAAACCCACGCGGCCTTTGCCGAGTTGGGCGCCCCGATGATCGTCAAACCGGCGCGTGAAGGCTCGTCGATTGGCTTCACCAAAGTGCTGACGGAAGACCAGTGTGATGCAGCCTACGCGCTGGCCGCGCAGCACGATATTGAAGTGTTGTGCGAGCAGTTCATCGCCGGTGACGAAGTGACCTGCCCGGTGCTGGGCGCTGCTGATGCACCAAAGGCCTTGCCGCTGATCCGCATCGTTGCACCCGACGGCAACTACGACTACCAGAACAAGTACTTTACCGACGTCACCCAATACCTGGTGCCCGCTGGCCTTCCGGCTGGTGAGGAAGAAGCGATTCAGGCCCTGGTGTGCCGCGCCTACCAAGTGCTGCGTTGCCGTGGCTGGGCCCGTGCCGATGTGATGATCGATGGCAAGACCCGCAAACCCTACCTGCTGGAGATCAACACTTCGCCCGGCATGACCGGTCACTCGCTGGTGCCCATGTCCGCCAAAGCAGCAGGCATCAGCTACGAAGACCTGTGTGTGCAACTGCTGCGCAACACGACGCTGGATGCAAAGGCTGTTCCATGAAATCTGCATTGGTCACGCCCGTGGACGTCAAACTCATGAACCTCACGTTTGCCGTGTTGGTTCTGGTGTTTGTCGCCCTGTGCGCGGTGGCCAGCGTGCGCATGGTGCTACGTGCCAGACAGTTTGATATTCAGGGCATTACCGTGACCGGTGACACCCACCACAACAACAGCGTCACCCTGCGCGCCAATGTGGTGCCGCGCATTGCGGGCACTTTCTTCACGGTGGATCTGTCACGGGTGCGCGCCGCCTTTGAGGCTGCACCCTGGGTGCGCCGCGCTGTGGTGCAACGCGAGTTTCCGAATCGCCTGCGCGTGCGCCTGCAGGAGCACCAGCCGGTGGCGTTCTGGCGCGGTGAATCAGGGCAGGGCGATGCCCGTCTGGTCAACAGCTATGGCGAAGTGTTCGAAGCCAACCTGGGCGAGATTGACCAGGATGGCTTGCCCACACTCAGCGGACCCGAAGGGCTGGGGCCCGACATGCTAACCATGTTCCGTGCGATTGAGCCCCTGTTCACCGCCATGGAAATGCCGGTGGACGAGCTTCGGTTGTCGGGACGCGGCAGTTGGAGTCTGCGCCTGGATGCCGGTGCCGAGATCGAATTGGGACGCGGCAATCCGGATGAGGTGACGCCACGCGTCGGGCGCTTCCTGAAGACGTTGACCCAAGTGGTGTCGCGCTACGGGCGTGCGCCCAACGCAATTGAGTCGGCCGATTTGCGGCATGAAAACGGATATGCCATTCGGCTGCGCGGTGTGAGCACTACGCAAGCGGATGTGGCGAAAAAATAATGGAACACAGGTGAACGTATGGCAAAAGAGTACAAAGATTTGGTTGTAGGTCTGGACATCGGAACCGCCAAGGTCATGGTGGTTGTGGCCGAGATCATGCCCGGGGGCGAGCTCAAGCTGGCTGGTCTGGGCGTTGCACCCAGCAACGGCCTGAAGCGCGGCGTGGTGGTCAACATCGACGCCACGGTGCAGAGCATTCAGGCCGCGCTCAAAGAAGCTGAACTGATGGCCGATTGCAAGATCACCCGCGTTTACACCGGCATCACCGGCAGCCACATCCGCGGCATCAACTCCAGTGGCATGGTGGCGGTGAAAGACCGTGAAGTCACTCAGGCCGATGTGGCCCGCGTGGTCGAAACGGCCAAGGCCATCAACATCTCGACGGACCAGCGCCTGCTGCTGGTGGAGCCGCAGGAATTCATCATCGACGGTCAGGACGTGCGCGAGCCCATCGGCATGAGCGGCATCCGCCTGGAAGCCAAGGTGCACATCGTCACCGGTGCCCAGACGGCTGCTGAGAACATCATCAAGTGCGTGCGCCGCTGTGGCCTGGATGTGGACTACCTGATGCTCAACCCGCTGGCCAGCAGCCTGTCGGTGCTGACTGCCGACGAGCGCGAACTTGGCGTGGCCATGGTCGACATCGGTGCCGGAACCACCGACGTGGCCATCTTCACCAACGGCGCCATTCGCCACACGGCGGTGATCCCGATTGCCGGTGACCTGATCACCAGCGACATTGCCATGGCGCTGCGCACACCGACCAAGGACGCGGAAGACATCAA
>CAIQYP010000110.1 GCA_903876045.1 uncultured beta proteobacterium
ACCGATGCCGCCACGCGCGATGCCGTTTGCCAGGCCTTTGACGATCGCATAGCCATCCATCCCTTGAACGGCCAGTGGGTGGCTTTGCCGCACATCCACGAAAAATCGCCGTGAAACTCGACTACGCCACCTTGGACCATCTTCGGCGTCAACACCCGGCCTGGCGCTTGCTGGCGGCAGATTCGGCACCGCTAGTGGCGAGTTTTTTGTACCGTGTGTTTGTGCTGCCCAATGTGCGGGTTATGGCGCAGTCCAATCTGGTCGAGGCGCTGGAAGATACCTTATACGGCTTGCGTGAGCAGTTGGGGGCCACGGTCTTTCCCAAATCGGCGCCAGAGTATTTGAACGACTGGGCTGCTAACGACAAGAGTTGGCTACGCAAGTTTTACCCCGCAGGCTCGGACGAGCCGCACTTTGATTTGACCCCACCAACCGAGCGCGCCCTGGCCTGGCTGGGCAGTTTGTCAGACCGCAGTTTTGTCGGCACTGAATCGCGCTTGCTCACGCTCTTCGGCCTGCTCAAGCAAATGAGCGATGGCAGCGAGACCAACCCGCAGGCGCGCCTTGTCGAGTTGCACAAACAGCGCGATGCCATTGATGCGGAAATTGCCCGCGTGGTGGAAGGCGACATGGCCCTGCTGGATGACACCGCGCTGAGAGACCGTTTTCAGCAATTTACCGGTTTGGCGCGTGAGCTGCTGGCAGATTTTCGCGAAGTGGAGCACAACTTTCGCGCGCTGGACCGCACGGTGCGTGAGCGCATTGCCTGGTGGGACGGGGCCAAGGGCACGCTGCTGCAAGAGATCATGGGCGAGCGCGATGCCATTGCCGAGTCGGACCAAGGTAAGAGTTTTCGCGCGTTTTGGGATTTTTTGATGTCGCAGTCGCACCAGGATGAGTTCACCGCGCTGCTGGCGCGTGTGCTCGATCTTCCCCCGGTGTTGGCGCTTGAGCCGGACATGCGCCTCAAGCGCGTGCATTACGACTGGCTGGAGGCCGGTGAATACGCTCAGCGCACGGTGGCACAGCTCTCGCAGCAGTTGCGCCGCTTTTTGGACGACAAAGCCTGGCTGGAAAACCGCCGCATCATGGATATTTTGCGCGGCATTGAAAGCAAAGCTCTTGCCATGCGCGATGCAGCACCTGCGGCTTTGCGCATGCCAGACTTTATGCATATCGATGACATTGGCGCAGCCGTGGAGCTACCGATGGAGCGCCCGTTGTACCAGCCGCCCATGCAAACTGTGTTGACCAGCGTGGCATTGCAAGCGGGTGATATAGAAGTGGACGCGGGTGCGCTGTTCTCACAGGTGCGCGTGGACAAGGCGGCCTTGGCCGCCCACGTACGCATGTCCTTGCAAACCCAGGCACAGGTATCCCTGGCCGAACTGTTACACACCCACCCATTGCTTCAGGGTCTGGGAGAGTTGGTCACCTACCTGCAGCTGGCCAGCGAGTCTGTCAACACGGTGGTGGACGAGTCCACGCAGGACACCGTTTCCTGGTTGGTGATTGACGAGGATGGCAACGCAGTCACCCGCCGCGCTACCTTGCCGCGCGTGATTTTTGTGAGAAATTGATGGAACGAAATAGAGTCGTTATGCTAGTATTACCACGTAATACTTTTGGAGCGTTGCCATGCAAACTACGTTGACTAGCAAGGGCCAAGTCACCATCCCGCGGGACCTGCGCCAGCATTTTGGCCTGAAGCAGGGCATGGCCGTCAGCTTTGAAATAGCGGGTGACCACATTGCCTTGCGGCCTGCTCGCGCCAACCGGCAGGTGCAGGACAGTGGCTTCGGCCTGATCAAGAGTCGGCGTAAGGGCGTACCTGCGGATTGGGATGTGGCGAGTTTGGTGACCGAGGCCCCATGATTGCGCTCGACACCAATGTGCTGGCCCGTTACTACGTGGCCAGCAGCGATGTACCTTCGAAAAAACAAGGCGTTGCGGCTAAAAAGTTGCTGGAAAGTGGCAAGTCCCTGTTCGTGAGCAAAACAGTGGTGCTGGAACTGGAGTGGGTGCTGCGCGGCTATTACAAAAGCCCGCCCGACGATGTGCTCAGCGTCCTCACGCACCTGCTGGCTATGCCCAATCTGGAGGTCGAAGACCGCGTGGCGGTGGAACTGGCTGTAACTGCCTTGGGCGATGGTTTCGACTTTGCCGACGCATTGCACCACGCGTCGGCTCGCCATTGCACCAGCTTGGCGACTTTTGACGACAAAAGGTTTGCCCGTCGGGCCAGCGCCAAGGGCTGGAAGCCGCCGGTCAAACTGGTGGTTATTTGAAAGTCTAGGCTGGAAATCTTCCCATGACCCATGAAGCCTCCGGCGAAGCACTTGCCGCCAGCAGCAGCGTGCCCCAACCCGACCTGAGCGGCCTGGTCGTGCCCTTGCTTAAGGGCGTGCTGTACCGCGAGGACGATGCCGCTCAATGGGGCGCCTTGCTGCAATTGCAGGCGCGCGTACGCGACTATGTGGCCGTGGTGGCGTTGGAACTGGTGGTGGACGAAGTCGAAGGCTATGCCTTCGTGCGCGCCCGACCGCAGGCTGATGACAGTGCGCCCAAACTGCCACGCCTGGTGCGCCGCCAACCGCTGAGCTTTCAGGTCAGTTTGCTGTTGGCGCTGTTGCGCAAAAAGCTGGCCGAGTTTGATGCCAGTGGTGGTGACACGCGGCAGATATTGACACGCAGTGCGGTGGTGGAATTGGTGCGCGTGTTCTTGCCCGCAGGCTCCAACGAGTCGCGCCTGATTGACCAGATCGACACCCAACTCAACAAAGTGATCGACTTGGGTTTTGTGCGCCGTCTTAAGGCGCAGCCAGATGGCGGATCGGCCCGCAGCGCACAAGAGCCGGTATTTGAGGTGCGCCGCATCCTCAAGGCCTTTGTCGATGCGCAGTGGTTGGCAGACTTTGACCAACGCCTGGCCGCATACCAGATGCAACTGGCCGCGCCCAATGCCGTGGAGTCGGATGATGCGTGACCGTGCGCCCGGGTCAGACCTTTTTTCCCTGGCCCCTGAGTCCTCCATCCTGGCCGGCTTTCGCCTGGCACGCCTGGAGGTTTTCAATTGGGGCACCTTCGACAAACGGGTCTGGACGCTGGCGTTGGATGGCCGCAATGGGCTGTTAACGGGTGACATCGGCTCGGGTAAATCGACGCTGGTGGATGCGATCACCACCTTGCTGGTACCGCCCCAGCGCATTGCCTACAACAAGGCAGCCGGGGCCGATGCGCGGGAGCGCTCGCTGCGCTCCTACGTGCTAGGGCATTACAAGTCTGAGCGCAATGAGAGCAGTGGCAATGCCAAGCCGGTGGCGCTGCGCTCGGCCAGCGACTATGCGGTGATTTTGGGCGTGTTTCACAACGCCGGCTATGACCAGACGGTGACACTGGCCCAGGTGTTCTGGATGAAGGATACGTTTGGCCAACCCGAACGCTTTTACGCCGTGGCAGACAAGGCGCTGTCGCTCACCGAAGATTTTTCCGACTTCGGCACCGCCATGCCCGCCTTGCGTGCTCGGTTGCGCAAAAGCAGCGTCACCTTGTTTGACAGCTTTCCACCCTACAGCGCGCACTTCCGTCGCCGCTTTGGCAATATGGGCGAGCAGGCACTGGAGTTGTTTCACCAAACCGTATCCATGAAGTCAGTGGGCAACCTGACCGACTTTGTGCGCCACCACATGCTGGAGCCGTTTGATGTGGCCCCGCGCATTGCCGGGTTGCTGGCGCACTTTGACGACCTGAGTCGCGCCCACGCCGCCGTCGTCCGAGCCAAGGAGCAGGTGGACATGCTCACTCCCCTGGTGGCGGATTGCGATAGACACGCGGCATTGGCAGAAAGTTTGGCGGGGCTGCGTTTGTGCCGCGAGGCGCTTAAGCCCTGGTTTGCCAGCCGCAAGCGGGCGTTGTTGGATGCGCGCCTGGAAACCCTGCTGGCCCATCTGGCGAGCGTGTCTGCCAAGGTCGATCGCCTGGAGGTGCAAAAGCAAGAGCAGCAAGACAAAGAGCGCGGGTTGCGCCTGACCATTGCCCAGAATGGTGGTGACCGCATCGCGCAGATCGAGGCCGAAATCAAGCGCCAGCAGGCTGAGCAGGATAGGCGCAAGAGAGATGCGGACCGCTATGACGCGCTGCGCCGTAGCTTGGGCCTATTGGCGGTTGCCAATAGGGAAGAGTTGCAAACCCAGCAGCAAGGCTGCGCCCAGCGGCGTGCGGCAGACACCGAGCGCGAGGTGGCGCTGCAAAACGAGCTGACCGAGCGCGGTGTGGAACTGGCACAAGGGCGCGCTGAACACAAGTTGCTGAAGGACGAGGTCCAGAGCCTGCGCGCACGCCGCAGCAACATTGACGCGCAGTACATTGCTTTGCGGGCCGCGCTGTGCCAAGCCCTGGACTTGCTTGAGGAAAGCATGCCGTTTTCCGGTGAACTGCTGCAAGTGCATGACGACGCGCGTGATTGGGAAGGCGCTGCCGAGCGCGTGTTGCGCAGCTTTGCACTCTCGCTGCTGGTGCCCGACGCGCACTATGCCCGGGTGGTGCAGTGGGTGGATGAGACGCACCTCAAAGGGCGGTTGGTCTACTTTCGCGTGCGCGAAGGGGGTGGCATGAATAGACCCCCATCACACGCCAATTTGCATGCGCAGTCATTGGCTCGCAAGATCGCGATCAAACCTGATTCGCCTTTTTATCCCTGGCTGGAAGTGGAAGTGGCGCGCCGCTTTGACTACGCCTGCTGCGCCACGCAGGAGCAGTTTCGCGCCGAACCCAAAGCCATCACCCGCGCCGGGCAAATCAAGGCGGGCGGCGAGCGCCATGAGAAAGACGACCGCCACCGCTTGGATGACCGCAGCCGCTACGTGCTGGGCTGGAGTAATGCCGCCAAGCGGGGTCTGCTGGAGGGCAAGATGCGTTTGCTGGAAGTGCGCTTGGGCGAGGTTGGCGCCCGGATCGGTGCGTTGCAGCAAGAACAGCTAGCCATCCGCACGCGCCTGGAGTCCCTGGCCAAGTTGGTCGAGTTTCAGGACTACAGCGATTTGGATTGGCCCGCCAATACCCGTGAGATTTCGCGCTTGAGCGATGAGCGGGCCGCGCTGGAGGCGGCCTCGGACGTGTTAGCCGCGCTGACCCAGCAGTTAAAAGCATTGGAAGGTGAGTCGAACAAGACCGAGGTTCAACTGCTGGAGCAGCGCGACAAGCGATCCAGGACGGAACAGAAAATCAGCGATGCGAACCTGTTAATGCGTGAGGCGGAAGCCTTGATGACGCAGATTCCCGAAGGGTTTACGCCGCAGGTGCAACGCTTGGAGTCCTTGCAGCAAGAAATGCAAAGCAACCAGGCGCTCAGCGTCGAGTCTTGCGACTCCCGTGAGCGCGAAATGCGTGACCTGTTGCAAAGAACCATGGATGCCGAAGAGGGCCGCGCGCGTCGTGTGCTGGAAAAAATCATCGATGCCATGCGCACTTTCAGCAGCCGCTTCCCGTTGGAGACGCAAGAGATGGATGTGTCGGTAGCGTCTGCGGCTGAATACCGCGCCCTGCTACAACGCCTGGTGGCCGACGACTTACCGCGCTTTGAGGCGGACTTCAAACGCTCACTCAACGAGAACACCATTCGCGAGGTGGCCAACTTCAGCTCGCAGCTCCACAAAGAGCGCGCCACCATTCACGAGCGCATCGAACGCATCAACCAGTCGCTCACGCAGATTGACTACAACCCCGGGCGCTTCATCAAGCTGGAGTTGCAGACCACCACCGATGCCGAGGTGCGTGATTTTCAGACCGAACTGCGTAACTGTTTGGATGGCGCGTTGGGCGCGAGCGCGGGTGGCAATGGCCAAGACAGCCAGTATTCCGAAACCAAATTTTTGCAGGTTAGCCACATCATCGCGCGCCTGCGTGGCCGCGAAGGCCAGACCGAGCAAGACCGGCGCTGGACCGCCAAGGTGACCGATGTGCGCAGTTGGTTTGTGTTCGCTGCGAGCGAACGCTGGCGCGAAGATGACCGCGAACATGAGCATTACTCCGACTCGGGTGGCAAGTCCGGCGGGCAAAAAGAAAAGTTGGCCTACACCATTCTGGCCGCTAGCTTGGCTTACCAGTTCGGCCTGGCCTGGGGCGAAACGCGTTCCAGGAGTTTTCGCTTTGTGGTGATTGACGAAGCCTTTGGCCGCGGCTCCGACGAGTCCGCGCAGTACGGGCTGCAACTGTTCGAGAAGCTCAATCTGCAACTGCTCATCGTCACCCCGCTGCAAAAAATTCATGTCATCGAACCCTTTGTCGCCAGCGTGGGCTTTGTGCACAACGCCGAAGGCCGCGACTCGCGCTTACGCAATCTGAGTATTGAGGCGTACCGCGAGGAGAAGGCGCGGGTGGATTCAGTGGATAAGGCTGCCAATGCCATGCACCTGGCGCACGGTAAATCCGCATGACCTGGACCACCCCCGCCGACTTGCGCGCTCAGGTGCAAAAACTCTGGGACAAAGGCGACTTGCTACGTCCGTGTGTGCAGGGCGAGCCAGTGCCACCACGGCGCCTTCGCCTCACCGCTCCGAGTTCTTCCGATTTGGCCGATCGCTTTGATGAGGTGCGGGCTTGGATGAAGGCGCTGGGCTGCAGCGCGCCGGTGGACCGCGCGCCACACTGGCGCATCGAATTGCGCGAATTTCGCCATCGCGTGCTGGGTGTGTGTGCCGTGCCAGAGGCGCTCTGGCTGGATACCTTGGACGACGCGTTGGCCCTGATCGGCCGACAAAAAGAGGCCAAACGCTTTGCAAGGCAGGTGCTACAAACGAGCGCACAGCAACCGTCTGTTTTGCCATGGCTTGAGAAGCGCCCGTTGAATGCCCTGGCTTTGGCGGATGCCTGGCCGCGCCTGCTGGCCGTTGTGGCCTGGTTGCAGGCGCATCCGCGCCCCGGATGCTATCTTCGCCAGGTGGATCTGCCCGACGTGGACAGCAAGTTCATTGAAGCGAATCGTGGCGTGCTCAGTGAGCTGCTGGACTTGGCCTTGCCCCCGGATGCCATCGACAACGGCGCATCCGGGGCCGGCCAGTTTTGTCAACGGTATGGCTTCAAGGACAAGCCGCTACGCATTCGCTTGCGCCTGCTGGATGCGTCGCTCACCCCATTCGCCCAAGGCATGCTGCCTGCTGGCGCTGAGCACGACATCACCCTGACCCAGGCCGACTTTGCCCGTCTGGCGTTGCCGGTCCGCCGGATTTTTGTCACCGAGAATGAGGTCAACTTTCTGGCCTTTCCAGCCATGGCGGATAGCATGGTGATCTTTGGCGCGGGCTACGGCTTTGAGGTGCTACAGGGCGCACGCTGGTTGCAAGGCTGCCGCCTGTACTACTGGGGCGATATCGATACCCACGGTTTTGCCATCCTGGACCAACTGCGCGCCCAGTTGCCGCAGGTGCAGTCGTTGCTGATGGACCACGCCACCTTGATGGCGCATCAAAGCCAGTGGGGCGAGGAGCCGCAGCCCGTGTTGCGCGAACTGCTGCGCCTCGATGCAGCAGAGGCGGCACTGTTTGATGATTTGCTCATACAGGGCCTACGTTCCAACAAGCCTGGAACCACCGCGGCAACGGTTGCCGTGCGTCTGGAGCAGGAGCGTATTGGCTATACATGGGTGAAGGCTGCGTTGGCGGCGCTGCCCGCCTTGGAAGTGCACCCATGACCGCCAAATGCGTGATGGTGCTGGGCACCACCAGCGGAGCCGGCAAAAGCTGGCTCACCACTGCCCTGTGCCGTTACTACCAGCGCCAGGGCCTGAAAGTCGCGCCCTTCAAGGCACAGAACATGAGCAATAACGCAAGGGTGGTGGCCAGTGAAAATGGTCAAGGGGAAATCGGCAGCGCCCAGTACTTTCAAGCCTTGGCCGCCCGCGCCGTGCCGGATGTGCGCATGAACCCGTTGCTACTCAAGCCCGAGCACGACACCCACAGCCAGGTAGTGCTGATGGGCCAAGTAAGCGAGCCCCTGTCGCGCATGGACTGGCGCGGCCGCAGCAACCACGTGTGGCCTGTGATTGCGCAGGCGCTGGACGATTTGCGCGCCGAGAATGACGTGGTGGTGATCGAGGGTGCGGGCTCACCGGCCGAGATCAATCTCTCCAGCAGCGACATCGTCAATATGCGGGTCGCGCTGCATGCACAAGCCGCGTGTTTGTTGGTGACAGACATCGACCGGGGCGGCGCCTTTGCCCACCTGTATGGCACCTGGGCGCTGCTGCCGGAAAACGAGCGCGCTTTAATCAAGGGCTTCGTACTCAATAAATTTCGAGGCGATGCGGGCTTGCTGGCACCGGCGCCTCAGATGTTGCAAGACCTGACCGGCATTCCCACGGTGGCTACGCTGCCGATGTGGTGGCAACACGGTCTGCCGGAAGAAGACGGCGTCTTTGATATGACCCCCACGCTCGGCACTGGCGTGTCCTCGCTGCCCCCCGAGGGGGCCCTCACGGCTCGGGGCGGCCCAGCGCCGCTCACGCAGGTTTGTATCGTCGCCTACCCCCGCATCAGCAACCTGGACGAATACCAGCCGCTTAAAAACGTGCCCGGCGTCCGGCTGCAATGGGTGCGCAGCCCGGGCGAAATCAGCTCCTTGAAGCCCACCGACTGGATCATCCTGCCGGGCTCCAAGAACACCAGTGGCGACCTGGCCTGGCTGCGCAGTCAAGGCTTGGATGCGGCGGTGGCGCGCCATGCGGGGCAGGGCGGGGCCGTTATGGGAATTTGTGGTGGACTGCAGATGTTGGGTGAGGCGCTGATCGACCCGCATGGGGTGGATGGCAATGCGCCGGGCTTGGGCCTGCTGCCCCTCGTCACCGTGTTTGAGGCTGACAAAACCGTGCGCCATACGCAGACGCGCTTTTCGGCGCAGATGACTGCGCAAGGCATTGCTGCGGCAACTACAAGCGGCTATGTCGATGCCCCCAGTGCGACCCGCCCGGTTGCGGCGCTGGCGGCCCACGACCCCTGGTCCGTTTTGGCTGGTGTCGAAGTTTCGGGCTACGAAATTCACCACGGCCAGACGCAACCGCATGCCGCCATGCAGGCCGCGGGCGATGTGGCGCTGGAAGTCCTGGCCGGTGGCCTGGGCTGGCAAAACCCGGCAGGCAACGTGCTGGGCCTGTACCTGCACGGTCTATTTGAAGACCCCGCTGCTTTGCAAGCCCTGTTTGGCGCTCGCTTCAACAAACCCGTGCCGACGCTGGACAGCGTGTTTGACGGCCTGGCCGATTTCATTGAGCAGCATTTCGAGTCGGGTGCTTTGCAAGCCCTGCTCAAACCAAATTGACAACGATTCCGCACTAACTTTGCAATTTTTTGACACCTTTGTCTCACCCCATTTATCTACTGGAGCACCCATGACCCTCGCATTGCCCACCCTCGCCAACATCCACGACGCAGCACTCTCCGAGTCGCTGCAAAGCACCTTGGATAACAAGACCAAGCCGCAAGGCTCCTTGGGCCGTCTGGAACTGCTGGCACTGCAAATCGGTCAGATTTTGGGCACCGCAGCGCCGGTGCTGGAAGCGCCGCAAATGGTTGTGTTCGCTGGCGACCATGGCTTGACCGCGCGCGGCATCTCGGCTTTTCCAAGCGATGTGACCTGGCAGATGGTGGAGAACTTCTTGGCTGGTGGTGCCGCAGTTAGCGTCCTGTCCAAGCAGAACGGCATTGCCCTCACCGTGGTGGACTGCGGTGTCAATCACGACTTTCTGGCCGGCATGCCCGGAGGCAGCAAGCGCCCGGGTCTGCAGGTGCGCAAGGTGGCCGGTGCCGAGTCCGGCACGGCGGATTCCTCCGCGGGCCCGGCCATGACAGCGAGCCAATGTGATGCCGCGATGGCGCAAGGCGTGGCGTTGGTCAAAGGCTTGCCGGGCAACGCCTTGCTGCTGGGCGAGATGGGCATTGGCAATACCTCGGCGGCTTCGCTCATCCTGGCGCGCATTGCCGGCCTGGATATTTCGGTTTGCACCGGTGCCGGAACCGGCCTGGACGCCCCGGCCGTGCAGCGCAAGACCGACGTTTTGCGCGAGGTGCTGCACAAGCACGCCGAGGCCGTCGCACCGTTGGAGGTGCTGGCGGCCATGGGCGGCTTTGAGATCGCCACCATGGTGGGTGCCGTGCTGCAAGCCGCCGCTGAGCGCCGCGTGATTGTGGTGGATGGTTTCATCGCCAGCAGCGCCGTGGTGGTGGCCAATGCCTTGCAACCGCTGGTGCTGCAACGCTGCATGTTTGCGCACCGCTCGGGCGAGCGTGGCCATGAGTTCATGCTGCAGCATCTGGGTGTGCAAGCCTTGTTGGACTTGGGTTTGCGTCTGGGCGAAGGCTCTGGCGCTGCCTTGGCATGGCCCCTGCTGCAATCCGCCTGCACCATCCTGCGCGAGATGGCCAGCTTCGCCTCGGCTGGTGTTTCCGAAAAGTCGACTGACACGGTCACGGTTTAAAGTCTCCGCACAAAAGCACGAGTCACCTCGCGCAACACCCGCCGAAACATGACGCAATTTATCCGCCACTATCTGCTCGCACTGCAGTTCTTTACCCGCATACCGGTGGCGGGACGCCTGGCTGAGTGGGTTGGCTTTAGCCCGCAGATGCTGCGTGCGAGTGCGGCGCATTTTCCCGGCGTCGGTTGGCTGGTGGGGCTGCTGGTGGCTGCCTTGAGTGGCGGGTTGCTGTTGGCTTTGCCCGGCGGTGGTTTCTCGCCCCTGATCGTGGCCGCGGTGGGCACGGCGTTTGGCATTTTGCTGACAGGTGCGTTTCATGAAGACGGCCTGGCCGATGTGGCCGATGGACTGGGCGGTAGCCTGCAGCGCGAGCGTGCCCTGGAGATCATGAAGGACTCGCGCGTCGGCGCTTTCGGGGCCATTGCCATTGTCATGGCGCTGCTGGTCAAGGTGGCGCTGGTGGCACAACTGGCTTCCATGGACGACGGCCTGCTGTGCGTCGCGTTGTTTTTGGCCCATGTGGTGTCGCGCACCTGGCCACTGTTGTTGATCCGCTTGCTGCCCCATGTGGGGGATGTCGCAGGCTCCAAATCCAAACCCCTGGCAGACCAGATCACACTGCCAGCGCTGGCGGTTGCATGTGTCTGGTGTATCGCTGCGCTGGGACTCGTAGTGTGGGCGCAGGAGTCCCTGCAATGGCTGGTACCCGCCGAGTTGACCACCAGTTTCGAGGCGGGACTGGCAGGCGCACTAGCCGCCAGTGCGCTGGCTTTTGTCTGGATGGGGCGCTGGTTTGCCAAGCGCTTGCAAGGCTTTACGGGTGATTGCCTGGGTGCCACGCAGCAAATTTGCGAGTTGGCGTTTTACCTGGGCTTTCTGCTGGCCTGGGGATTGGCCCCGTGACGCTATGGCTGGTGCGCCACGCTCAACCGCTGATTGCGAACGGCATTTGTTATGGCGCGCTCGATATGGATGCCGACCCGGGGGCGACGCAGGTGGCTGCACAAGCGTTGGCGCTGGAGTTGCCGCACGGCCTCGATGTGCGGGTTTCACCCTTGCGGCGCTGTCAGCAACTGGCACATGCACTGGGTGAATTGCGTGCTGACCTGCGCTTTGACAACGACCCGCGCCTGCGTGAAATGGACTTTGGCCATTGGGAAGGTGTTGCCTGGGCCGACATTCCGCGCGCTGTGATTGATGCCTGGACTATCGATTTCGCCACCCACCGTTTCGGCGGCAAAGAGTCTGCCAACGAAGTGTTGGTGCGGGTCGCCGGTGCCTGGGATGAACTGTCACCGCGCGGTGATACGCTCTGGATTACCCACTCGGGAGTAGCCCAGGTCGCGACCTTGCTGCACCGGGGCACTCGCCATGTCGAGCAGGCTAAAGACTGGCCGACCAGCACCTTGAAATACGGAGCATGGATGAAATTCCAAATTGAACCATCGGAGTGAAGCATTGATTCAGACATCACAACTTTCGTACGCTTACCCGGGCGGCGCAGCCATCCACTTTCCGGACCTGCAGGTTGCGCAAGGCAGCGTGGTGCTTCTGAGCGGTCCATCGGGCTGTGGCAAGTCGACCTGGCTGGCGCTTGTCGCCGGTCTGGTCAAACCCGCAGCAGGAACCTTGACGGTTGCCGGTCAAGCGCTGGGAAGCCTCAACGGCGTGGCTGCGGATGCGTGGCGCGCCCTTAGCATCGGCTTCCTGCCGCAAAAACTGCACCTGAGTGCCGCGCTCACCGTAGCGCAGAACCTGGGTATGGCCCAATGGGCAGCAGGGCAGCATGAAGACCCGATGCGCATTGCCGAGACCCTGGCTGCGCTGGGCGTGGCAGACCTGGGGCAGCGCAAGCCCGCGCAACTCTCCGGTGGTCAGGCCCAGCGCGTGGCCCTGGCCCGTGCCGTGTTGTTAAAGCCGAAGGTCATCCTGGCGGATGAGCCGACCGCCAGTCTGGACGATGAAGCGGCAGCTTCTGCGGTTGCTCTGCTGATGCAAACCGCAAAACAACAAGCAGCGACCCTGGTGATTGCCACCCATGATGCGCGCGTGGCGCCCCTTATTTCCTCCACTGACGGCGGTGGTTACGGTTTCACCGCATTGAAGCTTTCCCGCCAGACCGCAGCTGCCGCCGTATGAAAACCATTGCACTCTCCTGGCGCTATTTGTGGTCACGACCACTGGGCGCCGCATTGAACGTGTTGCTGCTCAGCCTCGGCCTGGCTTCCATCACCTTCTTGCTGCTGGTCAGCTTTCAGTTGAGCAAGGCTTTTGACAAGGACCTGGCGGGCATTGACGTGGTGGTGGGTGCCAAGGGCAGCCCCATGCAACTGATTATGTGTGGCGTGTTTCACATCGATGTGCCACCCGGCAACATCCCGCTCAAGGCCGTCAAGGCACTGGAAAAGAACCCGATGATCGCGTCGGTCATCCCGATCAGTCTGGGTGACAACCTGCGCGGCTTTCGTATTGTCGGCACCTCGCATGCCTACGTGGACCATTACGGAGCCACGCTCGCGCAAGGGCGCATGTGGGACGCACCTATGCAAGTGTTGGTGGGCTCCATCGTGGCCAAAAAGCTGGGCATTCAGGTCGGCAACACCTTCATCGGTTCGCATGGCCTGGGTGCCGGTGGGCACCTGCACGGCGAGAACCCGTACACGGTGGTTGGCATCTTGCAACCCAGCGGCACCGTGATCGACCGGCTGATCGTGACCGATACGGCATCCGTCTGGAAAGTGCACGAGGACTACACCGCCGTGGACGACGAAGATCGGAAGATCATGGAAGACGAGCGCGAAGTCACCATGGCGCTCATCAAATACAAAACACCGCTGGCTGCCATGAGCTTCCCACGCATGGTGAACACCACCACCGAGATGCAGGCAGCAGCACCCGCAGTGGAAATTTCGCGTCTGCTGAATATGCTGGGCATTGGCACCGATGTGCTGCGCGCCTTCGCCGGGGTGCTGTTGCTGACGGCGGGCCTGAGCGTGTTTATCGCGCTGTGGAGCGCAGTGCGCGAGCGCCGGTCTGACCTGGCGCTGTTGCGCATGCTGGGCGCGCCACCGTCCAAGATTGCCGCGCTGCTGATGGGCGAGGCGCTTTGGCTGGGGGTGCTGTCGGCCATTATTGGCGTGGCCGGTGGACAGGCGCTGACCGCACTGATTGGCTGGATGCTGCAACTCGACAACTCCTTGTTGATCGGTGGTCTGGTCTGGCCCATCGAGTTGCTGTGGGTGCCGGCTTTGGCCTGCGCTGTCTCGCTGGCGGCGGCCATATTGCCCGCTGTGGGCGCCTACCGCGTCAGCGTGTTGGAACTTCTTCAAGCAAGGTGAGTCTATGAAAAATGGGTTGTTGGCTTTTGTCGCTTTGGTCACGTTGGTCACGTTGGTCACGTTGGCGCTGAGTGCGCACGTTTTTGCGGCCTCATCCGCCGCGCTAAGCCAGGAAACACTGGACGACATTGCCAAGCACGAAAAAATCGCAGCGGCGCATACCGAGGCCGCCAAGTGCCTGCGCGATGGCAAGCCGGACGAGGTCTGTGAGGGTGCTTTGCTTGCCGCTTGCAAAGGCGTGGCCATCGGCAAATTCTGTGGCATGAAGCATTGAACAGAAGCCAAACCGAATTTGACTGGCGCACGATTGCTGCGCTGAACGCTGTCTCCGCCTTGGCGCAGGTGGGGCAGTTCGGCGTCGCTTATGTGGTGCTGCCAGTCTGGTTGGCGGAGCAGGGGCTGGATGCCACGCAATTGGGCCTGTTCGCTTCGTCCCTCTGGCTGGGTCAATTGCCCGGCTTGGCCGTGGCCCCGTGGCTGTGTCAACGCCTGGGCGCACGCCGGGTCATCGTTTTATCGTTGCTGTGCACGGTCATCGCGCTGGTCGGGATTGCTCTGACGGCATGGCCCTTTTGGTTAATGGGCGGCGCGTTGGCCGGGTTTGGCCTGGGATTGCGCTGGATCGGACTCGAGCCCTGGCTTTACCGCATCGCACCGGCCGAGGCGCGGGGCAGGTTGGTGGGTTTTCATGAAACGCTGATTGCGCTGGCCCCGATCGTGGCGCCCGCCTTGGCGAGCACTTTCGGCCTGCACGGCATGGCCTTGTTCTGGATAGGCGGCGTGTTTACCTTGGCTGCTTTGCTGCCATTGGCTCTGGCCCGAAAAGAACCTGCGCACTCCGCTCCGGCGTCCCACCGCGGCGTTCATGTTGATCTAGCGCTTCAACTGCGTGAACGCGTCTTCCAATTCGGTGTGGCGATTGCCTTAGTCGGCGGCATGATGGAAGCGGCCTTGTCGGGTCTCTTTGCGCTCTATGCGCATGGCCGCGGCATCACCGGCAGCCAGACCACCGATTTGCTCGCGCTGTTTGGTCTTGGCGGCTTGCTCCTGCAATACCCGGTCGGCTGGCTGGCGGATCACCGGGGGGTGGGCGTGGCAGCCTTGTGGTGTGCCATCGGCACGGCTTTGGTTTGCGTAGCGCTGGCACTGCCGATGGGCTACATGTTGGTGATGTTTGCGGTCTTTTTGTTGGGCGGCCTCATCACCGCGTTTCTGACGCTGGCCCTGATTGCGAGCACCACGACCCAGTCCGGCAGCATGGCCAGCAATGTCAGCCTGATTTCCATGCTCTACACGCTGAGCGCCGTTGCCGGGCCCTTGATTGCAGGGGCCGTAATGAATGCAAGCGACACCGATGCCCTGATGTGGTCAATCGCTGCAGCCGCCTTGGTTCTGGCGTTTGTGTTGGCTGGGCTTATGCGGGTTAAGCAGTCGTCTTTGGCTTGAAGTCGCACACATGGCTGACCGCGCATTGCCAGCACAGTGGCTTGCGCGCCTGGCAGATATAGCGACCGTGCAGGATCAGCCAATGGTGCGCATCCACCATATAGGCAGCAGGGATACGCTTAAGTAGTTTGTCTTCCACCTCGCGTGGCGTCTTGCCAGGTGCCAGACCGGTGCGGTTGCCCAGCCGAAACAGATGCGTGTCCACCGCCATGGTCGGCGCGCCAAAGGCGACGTTCAACACCACATTGGCCGTCTTGCGGCCCACGCCGGGTAAGGATTCCAGTTCCTCGCGGGTGCGCGGCACCAGCCCATCAAAGCGCTCCACCAGAATGCGACAGGTCTCCATCAGATGACGCGCCTTGCTGCGAAATAGCCCGATGGTTTTGATGTACTGCTCCAGCCCTTCAAGCCCCAAGTCCAGAATCTTTTGCGGCGTGTTGGCCACCACAAACAAGCGCCGCGTGGCTTTGTTCACGCCCACGTCTGTAGCCTGCGCCGACAGCAGCACGGCCGCCAATAACTCAAACACCGAGGCAAACTCCAATTCTGTTTGGGGATGTGGATTGGCGGCTTTGAGGGTGGCGAAAAAGGTTTCTATTTGGGCAGTGTTCATGTTGGGTCTGGCACCGGGTTGTCTTAATGAAAACCCTGAACGGGCTAACGCATAGGTTTAACGATCGGCTTGACGTTAACAAAACTTTTTGCGCGTGGGAAAGGCGACGGCAATTGCCTTAGAGCGCTTCAGGCGGTTGGCGACTCCGTCGAACTTTCCTCAACTTACATTCAGGCAAAATCCACCCAGAACAACCGAGCCCAACACCATGCAATTCGCCGACCGACTTAACAACGTAGAAACCTCCGCCATCAGGGAGCTATTCAAGCTGCTTGGCAAGCCGGGGATTATCAGTTTTGCCGGTGGATTCCCGGACAGTGCCATGTTTGATGTGGAAGGAATTCGCGAAGCGACCAACAAGGCGTTGGACGAAGAGCCCGGTGCCGCTTTGCAATACGGCGCCACCGAAGGCTATCAACCCCTGCGCGAACAACTGGCCGCTTTCATGCAGGCCAAGGGTGCGCTGGATGTGGCCCCCGATCAACTCATCGTCACCACCGGCAGCCAACAGGCGCTGGATTTGTTGGGCAAGACCATGATCAGCCCTGGCGACAAGGTGATTGTGGAGGGCCCCACCTTTTTGGCCACCATCCAGTGCTTCCGCTTGTACGGCGCGCATTTGATCAGTGCACCGGTGGATAGCAACGGTGTGGATACCGACAAGCTCGAGCAATTGATTGCCGAGCACAAGCCAAAGATGGTTTATTTGATCCCCACCTTCGGCAACCCGAGTGGCGCGATGCTGAGCCTGGAGCGACGCAAGCGCGTGCTGGAGTTGGCGGTCAAGTACCAGACCTTGATCGTGGAAGACGACCCCTATGGCGATCTGTATTTTGGCGAGGCCCCACCGCCCAGCATGCTCACGCTAAGCAGTCAGGTGCCCGGCAGCCGCGAGTTGCTGGCGCATTGCGGCAGTTTGAGCAAGGTGCTGAGCCCTGGTTTGCGCGTAGGCTGGATGATTGCCCCGTCTGAGTTGTTGGCCAAGGCCACCATGTGCAAACAGTTCAGCGACGCCCACACCAGCACATTTGCGCAGGCCACGGCCGCGCAATACCTCAAGGCCGGGCGCATGCCCGCCACACTGGCCCATGTGCGTAAGGTTTATGCCGAGCGCGCGCTGGCCATGGGCGATGCATTGCGCGAGCAACTGGGTGATGCGATTGACTTTGTGCAACCGCAAGGCGGCTTGTTTGTCTGGGCACGTCTGACGGGTGCGAATGGCAAGATCAGCAACGGCGCCGAATTTGCCAAGCGCGCCATCGATAAGGGCGTGGCCTTTGTGCCCGGTTTGCCGTTTTATGCCGCTGACCCGGACCCTTCCACATTGCGTTTGAGTTTTGCCACGGCTGATGTGGCGCGCATTCAGGAAGGTGTTGCTCGTCTGGCGCAGGCTTTGTGACACCATTGCTTGCATGAAGAAGTTTCTGTGGGGTTTTTTGCTGTTGATGCTGCTGGCAGTGGCAGGTGGTGCATGGTGGGTCTATCAGTCCAAGGATGCGCTCATTGCTGACGCCATTCGTAGCTATGGCCCGCAGATTACCGGCGTGTCTGTCAAATTGGGCGGGGTCAAGCTGGAACCCACGGAGGGCACATTTGTAATCAGCCAACTGGAGTTGGGCAACCCGAAGGGGTTTAAAACTCCGCATGCGCTGGTGGTGCAGCAACTGCAAATCAAGCTCGACGTGAGCAGTCTGACCCAGGACGTTATACACATCCAAAGGGTCACGATTGCACAGCCTCAAGTTGCCTACGAACACGCCTCTGGCGGTAGCAATTTGGACGCGATTCAGCGCAATGTGGAGGCTTACATCGCTGCCCACAGCACGGGCGGGCAGGGCGCTGAAAAAGGCGTGGGCACAGCACAGAAAAAAGTCATCATTGACCAGTTCAGCATGTTGGGCGCCAAAGCCGATGTCAGTGCAGAAGTGTTGCAGGGCCAAGGTGTGACGTTGGCGCTGGCCGACGTACAACTCAACGACATTGGAAAAAAATCAGGCGGTGTGTCGCCTGCAGCCGCCACTTCGCAGATTGTGGCGGGCGTGCGGCAATCGGTGATGCGTGCGGTAAACCCTTTGCACCTGGATGGCGTGGTGGGCAGCATCAAAAAGGGCGCCGCATCGGTAGTGGACGCCGTGAAGGGTTTCTTTAAATAGGGTCCAATTCAAGCTATGAAAAAGCAAATCAAGATCGATTTTGTGTCCGACGTGTCCTGCCCCTGGTGCGCGATCGGCCTTCAGTCCTTGCAGACCGCGTTGCAACGCCTGGACGGTGAACTGGCCCCCAGCCTGACCTTTCAGCCGTTTGAGCTGAATCCGCAGATGGTGGCCGAAGGTGAAGACATCACCGAGCACTTGAACAAAAAGTACGGATCCACACCTGAGCAGGCCGCTGCTGCCCGCGAAAACATCCGTGCCCGCGGCGAGGCGTTGGGCTTTACCTTCAACATGGACAAGCGCGGCCGCATCTACAACACATTCAACGCGCATCGGTTGCTGCATTGGGCTGAAGCCGAGGGCAAACAAACCGCCTTGAAGAAAGCGCTTCTAACGGCGTATTTCACCGATGGCGAAAATCCCAGCGACACGGCCTTGCTGGTGCGCGTGGCCTCCTCTGTCGGTCTCGATGCTGAACGTGCGCAAGCTATTCTGGATAGCGACGAATTTGCCGAAGAGGTGAGGGCGCAAGAGCGTTTTTACCAACAAGCAGGAATCAACTCGGTGCCTGCCATCATCCTGAACGACCAGCACCTGATATCCGGCGGCCAGCCACCCGAAGTGTTTGAACAGGCGCTGCGCCAAATCGCCGGACTTTAACGCCGGCCGGCTCCAAGTCGGAGATGCCCGCTGTAGTGGGATCCACTGAATCGGGGGGGCTTTGATAGCGTTGGCCAGGCTTGTTTTTGGCTAATTTAGCCGAATACGCCAAACGGGTGTAAGGATTTTGGTTCTCGTGCGACCAACCATTAGATCCACACCCAAGAGGTTTTTTATGCGTCTCCATGCACGTACGTCACCAATTAAAGCCGCCTTCGCGATGTTGCTTCCGGCCTCCGCATTGGCGATGCCATCGCTTTGTGAAGTCGTGTCCGGTGACAAGCTGACTCCAGTAATTGAGCTCTACACATCGGAGGGATGCAGTTCCTGCCCACCGGCGGATCAGTGGTTGTCAAACTTGAAGGGCAAGCCAGTCGTGGCGCAAGCATTTCATGTGGCCTACTGGGATTACATCGGCTGGAAAGACCAATACGCGAATCCGGCCTTCACAGCGCGGCAGAAAGAAGTGGCCGCCACTAATCGCTTGAGCGGCATTTACACCCCCCAACTGGTGCGCAACGGGCGCGATTGGAGCGATTGGCGGCAGCCCTTGCGTGCCATCGATTTCAATACACCGGCCCGGGCGACCATCAACATGCGACAGAGTGAAGGCGTCGGCGCTTTTGAGGCGCGGGTAGCGCCCGGGGCTACAGCTGGCGCCTGGACTGCTTACTGGACGGTGACCGAGCACAACCACAGCTCACGCGTGAAGGCCGGTGAAAATGCGGGTGAGTTTTTGAAGCACGATTTTGTTGTCAGGCAATACGTACCGGTGGGTCGTTATGAAGGCGTCCAGACTTTGAAGTTTTATGTCATTGCCGCGCAAGCCGACCATCCGCGCCAAATCAACCTGATCGTCTCCGACGTTCAGAGCGGTGAGCCCTTGCAAGCAGTGAGTCTGCAATGCACGTAAATATCGCAAGCCTCTGGAGCCGGTATCGACGGCTTGTTTTTGTCCTTGTCTTTTTTGCAATGCTGCTGCTTGCGGTGCAGTGGTCGGGTCTGAGGCAAAACTTCAGCTTGGCATTCCTGCGCCAGACCCTTTCGGGCAACCGATGGGAAGGCCTAGCGTTGTTTGTACTGCTGTTTTCCCTCGGCAATCTGGTGCAAATTCCGGGCTGGATCTTTTTGGCCTCGGCGGTGCTGGTGTTGGGCAAGTTGGACGGTGGGATCGCGACTTACTTAGCTGCCTGTATCTCTTGTGCCGTGACGTTCTTGAGTGTTCGCTGGGTGGGCGGCGATGCTGTCCAGCAATTGCGCGGCAAACTGGCGCAACGAATGCTGTCCGAGTTGCACGCACATCCCATACGCAATGTGATCGTGCTGCGCACCGTATTCCAGACACTTGCTGCATTGAATTACACGCTGGCCATGTCGGGCATCGGATTCAGGCAATATATGGTGGCAACTTTGCTTGGACTACCACTGCCGATTGCAGTCTATTGCCTGTTTTTCGACTACATCGCAAAAATTGCGAACCTTGGGTAGCGCTCTTAACGCAGCACCGTCAGCAAGCGGTCTAGTCCACCGCTATTGATCGCCACATTGGCCTTCTCGCGCACTGCCGGTTTGGCGTGATAAGCAACGGACAGACCGGCGACACCCATCATTGGCAAGTCGTTGGCACCGTCGCCTACCGCGATGGTCTGCGCGGGCTCGATGCCCAGCAGGGTCGTGACTTCCAGCAGCGTGCGGCGTTTTTCATTGCCGTCGCAAATGTCGCCCCAGGGCTGGTCGACCATGCGCCCCGTCAATACGCCACAAGAGGGGTCGCTTTCCACTTCCAGCACATTCGAGCGGGCAAAGTCGATGCCCAGCAGGTTTCGGATGCGGTCGGTGAAAAAGGTGAAGCCGCCAGACACCAGCAGCACTTTCAGGCCCGCCGCCTTGCAGGCTGAAACCAATTCGGCAGCGCCGGGGTTGAGTTGCAAACGGCGGGTGTAAACCTCTTCCATATGCGCCACGGTCACGCCTTTAAGCAGGGCCACGCGCTGGCGCAGGCTGTCTTTGTAGTCGGCAATCTCGCCACGCATGGCAGCCTCGGTAATGGCTGCCACCTCGGCCTTGCGCCCGGCGGCGTCGGCAATCTCGTCCACGCACTCGATGTTGATCAGCGTGGAATCCATGTCAAAGGCGATGAGCTTGAAGTCTTTCAGACGCATCGTTGATGTGATGCCTTGGAGGATCAGGCCGGGTTCGATTTCGGTGGGGCTTAATGACATGGTGTGGTGGAGTTCTGTGGCAGTCGTCAACCGGGCTATTTCCGCTTTGGCCTTGTGTGCGAACCATTCGCTGAGGCTCATATTTTCGCGCAACGCCGCTTGCTGGGCGAAGTGCAGCTGGTCCGGAGTCAGGTCAATGACGACTTCTTGCATAGGTGTTCCTAGATCAACTTACGGTGCGATGGATACAAGGGACGGGTCAATTTCGTTGATCAGTTGGGCTAGGCTGGCGCCGTAAATGTTTTTGATGTAGTCGATGTTGTCTGCGCTATAGCCCAGTTGCGTCAGCACCTCGCCTTGTTTGGCGGAAAAATCGTCGCGGTAGATAAAGGCGTCGCTCTGGGTGTTGTAGGGCGGGTCTATACAAATGAGCTTGATCTTGCCAAAGTAGCTGTGGCGCAGCAGGCGCAGGGCGTCGATGTTGTCGCCCTTGATCAGCAGGTTGCCCGTGTCGTCCCAGTTTTTGCTTTGTTCGGGCGCGGGCTGCACGATTTTTTGCGCCGGTACAAAGGCGTTGTGAAAGGCTTCGCGCTTGCCCACCCAGCGCAGCTCAAAGCCATCTTCCTCCACGCGCACACCCGCCGGGTTGGCCGGGTCCAGGGCTTGTTGCATGGCGGCTGCGTTGACGCGCACCCGGCCATCTACGTCCACCTCCACGGCTTGCGGAAAGAGCTGGCGCAGTAGTTCTAGCTTTTGCGCGGCGGGGCTCGGGGCGTTGAGGATGGTATTTTGATGGGTCATGTTGTTGGTTCTATTTTTCTTGATTTCATTCCAGCCAGTTTTCCAGCCGCAAGCCGGGCACACGGGCAAAGGCGGCATCGGCGCTGACCAGCGTGGCGTCCTGCGCAAGTGCGTGGGCGGCGATGAGCGCGTCGTTAGCATCCAGTCCAATCCCGGCGCTGGCCAAGGTGGCTCTAAGGCTTGCATACACCGGTGCGACGGGCGGTTCAAACCCTGAAATGGTGAGGTTGGACGTCGTTCGCGCATAAGCAGCGCGGAGCCGCGGGTTGGGCTTTCGCTCCAGGCCAAATAGCAGCTCGCAATCCACGATGACGCTGATTTGCATGAGCACATCGGGTGCGGCCTGACTAAGTGCCATGGCGCGCAGTGCCGCTGGTCCCTGCGGATTACGCATCATGTCTGACACGATGTTGGTGTCCAGCATGTAGATATTCATAAATCAATGTCTTCAAGCGGCAGCAGACCTTCGTTCACGTCAGGGAACGGTTCATCGACAATGGGCCAGTCTTTCATGCTTTCCAAGGCCGCGGCCAAGGCCGCCGCAGTGCCCTTTTTTGGCCTGTCGGGTATGGCCTCCAGTACCAGGCGGTTGCCTTCGCGGCGCAGGATAGCCTCCTTGCCTGGCAACTCGAACTCTTTAGGGATACGCACAGCCTGATTCGCGCCATTGCGAAACAGGCGAACATGCCGCGAGGTTTCGGCGCCAACATGTTCGGCCGCCGGCGACAAATAATCTGGCACTTTTTCTGCGGTGATGTGGGTGGTAGCAGGCATAGCGCACCTCCAAATTGAGAAGCGACTATTTTGGCATATGCCTAGGCCTATGTCACGCCGCCGCCTCCATCGTTAACGGCTGCCCTAGCGACTTCAAAATATCGCGCACCATCTGGGCCCGCTCTTTCACCTCAGGCAGGTTGCGCTCGATGCGCAGCTTTTCATTCCCGGCCAGCTTGATGTGCTTGTTCTTCTGGATCAGGGCAATGATGCGCATCGGGTCGATCGGCGGGTCTTTCTTGAAGGTGATGGTAATCACGCCGGGAGCGGCGTCCACCTTGACCACGCCATAGGGCTTGGCGATGACGCGCAGGCGGTGCACGTCGATGAGGGTCTGGGCCTGGGCTGGCAGCTTGCCGAAGCGGTCGACAATTTCTTCCAGCAAGGCATCGATCTGGTCGGTGGTCTTGGCCGTGGCCAGCTTTTTGTAGAAGCTCAGACGCAAATGCACATCGCCGCAGTAGTCGTCCGGCAATAGGGCCGGGCCGTGCAGGTTGATTTCAGTGGCCACGTTGAGCGGGCTGAGCAGGTCGGGCTCGATGCCGGCCTTCAGGCAGCGTACCGCCTCACTCAGCATCTCGTTGTAGAGCTGGAAGCCCACTTCCAGCATATTGCCGCTCTGGTTTTCACCCAGCACTTCACCTGCGCCACGGATTTCCAGATCGTGCATGGCCAGGTAAAAGCCACTGCCCAGTTCTTCCATCGCCTGGATGGCGTCCAGCCGCTGCTGGGCCTGCTTGGTCAGGCCCTCAATGTCCGGCACCATCAAATAGGCATAGGCCTGGTGGTGGCTGCGCCCGACGCGACCGCGCAATTGGTGCAATTGCGCCAGGCCGAACTTGTCGGCACGGCTCATGACGATGGTATTGGCGGTCGGCACGTCAATGCCGGTCTCGATGATGGTGGAGCACAGCAGCAGGTTGTAGCGCTGGGCAATAAAGTCGCGCATCACGGTCTCAAGCTGGCGCTCAGGCATCTGGCCGTGAGCCACGGCGATTCGGGCCTCGGGCAGCAGTTCCTCCAGCTTGGCGCGCCGGTTCTCGATGGTGTCCACCTCGTTATGCAGAAAGTAGACCTGGCCACCGCGCTTGAGTTCGCGCAGCACGGCCTCGCGAATCACGCCATTGCCCTCGCTGCGTACAAAGGTTTTGATGGCCAGTCGTCTTTGCGGTGCGGTGGCAATCACCGACAGATCGCGCAGGCCTTCCAGCGCCATGCCCAGGGTGCGGGGAATCGGTGTGGCGGTGAGCGTCAGCACATCGACCTCGGCGCGCATGGCCTTCATGGCCTCCTTGTGGCGCACGCCAAAGCGGTGTTCTTCGTCGATGATGAGCAGGCCGAGATCCTTGAAATGCGTGTCCTGGCTCAGCAGTTTGTGGGTGCCGACCACGATGTCGATGGTGCCGTCCTTCACACCCTTGAGCGCGGCAGTGATTTCTTTGCCTGAGCGGAAGCGGCTCATCTCGGCAATCTTTACCGGCCATTTGGCAAAACGGTCCGTCAGCGTCTGGAAATGCTGCTCGGCCAACAGGGTGGTGGGCGCCAGAAACGCCACCTGCTTGCCGCCGGTCACGGCCACAAAGGCGGCGCGCAGTGCCACCTCGGTCTTGCCAAAGCCCACATCACCGCAGATCAACCGGTCCATCGGGCGCGGGCTGATCATGTCCTGGATGACGGCGTGGATGGCAGCCTTCTGGTCAGCGGTTTCTTCAAAACCGAAGTCGTTGGCGAAGGTCTCGTAGTCCCCGGGTGAGAAGCGGAAGGCAAAGCCCTCGCGTGCGGCGCGGCGGGCGTAAATGTTCAACAACTCGGCAGCCGAGTCGCGCACCTGTTCGGCGGCGCGGCGCTTGGCCTTTTCCCACTGGCCGGAGCCCAGGCGGTGCAATGGCGCTTCGTCGGCAGAGACGCCGGTGTAGCGGCTGATGAGTTGCAACTGGCTGACGGGCACATACAGCGTGGCGGCGTCAGCGTATTCCAGATGTAAAAACTCCTGCAATTCGGGCTCGCCGTTGGCGTCCTTATTGCCCATGTCCATGTGGATCAAGCCGCGGTAGCGGCCTATGCCGTGCGAGGAGTGCACGACCGGGTCACCCACTTTTAGCTCCGACAGATCTTTGATCAGGGCTTCAACATCGCTGACCTGCTCCTGCTTCTTGCGCCTGCGCGTCACAGGCCCGGCGGCAAACAGTTCAGTCTCGGTGATCAGGTCGACACCGGCTTCCAGCCAGCCAAAACCAACGGTAAGGCCGGCGGTGGCTATGCCCCATTTTTCAGAACTGTCGATGAACTCCTGCAGCGAGTCGAAGCTGGGCGGGTTGATTTGCGAGGCGCGTAAAAAGTCCAGCAGGCTTTCGCGTCGGCCATCGCTCTCGGCCAGCACCAACAGGCGCTGCTGGGTATTGCGGGCGTATTCCTTCAGTTTTAGGAGAGGGTCCTCAGTGCCGCGCACCGCCGCCATGGGCGGCAGCACGCTGATGTCGGCATAGGCTGCGGCGGATTCTTCGCCTGTATTTGGTTTCAGCGCCAACTGCGCATGTCCATTGGCCAGGGCGTAAAACTGCTCGGTGCCCAGAAACAGGCTCTCGGGCGGCAAGGCAGGGCGGTCGGGGTCGCCTTGCACCAGGCGGAAGCGGTCTTTGGTGTCTTGCCAGAAGCGCTGAAACGCAGGTTCCAGGTCGCCGTGCAGCACTACGGTGGCGTCGGCACCGACGTAGTCAAACACCGTGGCAGTTTGCTCGAAAAACAGCGGCAAGTAGTACTCGATACCAGCGGTGGCCACGCCATTGCCGATGTCCTTGTAGATGCGGCTCTTGGTCGGGTCGCCTTCCAGCAGTTCACGCCAGCGGCTGCGAAAGCGCGCGCGCGCATCATCGTCCATCGGGAACTCGCGCCCAGGCAGCAACCGGATCTCGGGCACCGGGTAAAGACTGCGCTGGCTGTCGGGGTCAAAGGTGCGGATGCTGTCGATCTCGTCATCAAACAGGTCCACGCGGTAGGGCACTTGCGAGCCCATCGGGAACAGGTCGATCAGGCCGCCACGCACCGCGTATTCGCCGGGGCTAACGACCTGCGTCACATGGCTGTAGCCGGCCAGCGTCAGTTGGCTCTTGAGCTTGGCCTCGTCCAGCTTTTGCTTGACCTTGAATTCAAAGGTGTAGCCGGCCAGAAAGCTGGGTGGTGCCAGGCGGTACAGCGCGGTGGTGGCCGGGACGATGATCACATCCGCACCGGTTTCTTTGCTGCGCTGTTGGATGCGCCACAACGTTGCCAGGCGCTCGCTGATCAGGTCCTGGTGCGGGCTGAAGGTGTCGTAGGGCAGGGTCTCCCAG
>CAIQYP010000111.1 GCA_903876045.1 uncultured beta proteobacterium
GCCCGGTGGTCAAACACAATTTCTTGGTCAAGGATGCCAAGGATCTGGCTGAGACTATGAAGAAGGCGTTTCATATCGCCCGTAGCGGCCGCCCCGGACCGGTACTGGTAGATATTCCGAAGGACGTTTCCTTTAAGAAGGTGCCCTACGCCGGTTATCCATCCAGTGTCGAAATGCGTTCCTATAACCCGGTGCGAAAGGGCCACGGCGGTCAAATCCGCAAGGCACTTCAGCTTCTGTTGGCGGCCAAACGCCCCTACATCTACACCGGCGGTGGGGTGTTGTTGAGCAATGCATCTGCTGAATTGCGCACCTTGGTTGACATGCTAGGTTATCCGGTGACCAACACCTTAATGGGTTTGGGTGCCTACCCTGCTAGTGATCGTAAGTTCCTTGGCATGCTGGGCATGCACGGTACAGTGGAAGCCAATAACGCCATGCAAAACTGTGATGTTTTGTTGGCCGTGGGTGCACGTTTTGATGATCGAGTGATTGGTAATCCCAAACATTTCGCGCAGAACGAACGTAAGATCATCCACATCGATATTGACCCATCCAGCATTTCCAAGCGTGTCAAGGTAGATATTCCGATCGTGGGTGATGTCAAGGAAGTGCTGAGTGAAATGATCGCCATGATCAAAGAAGGCACCACCAAACCCGATGCTGATGCGCTGGGGTCCTGGTGGGACACGATTGAAGGCTGGCGCAAGCGTGATTGCCTGAAATACGACCATGGCAAGGGCGATGTGATCAAACCCCAGTTCGTTGTCGAAACACTGTGGAACATGACCAAGGACGCCGACACTTACATTACCTCCGATGTGGGTCAGCACCAGATGTGGGCCGCGCAGTATTACCGCTTTGACGAGCCCCGCCGATGGATTAATTCCGGTGGTCTTGGCACCATGGGTGTGGGCATTCCTTACGCCATGGGTATCAAGCTAGCGAAGCCAGAGAGTGAAGTGTTTTGTATAACGGGTGAAGGCTCCGTACAAATGTGTATTCAGGAACTGTCCACCTGCTTGCAGTACAACACGCCGATCAAGATCTGTTCGTTGAACAACCGATACCTTGGTATGGTGCGCCAGTGGCAGGAAATTGAGTACGAGGGCCGCTACAGCCACAGCTATATGGATGCTTTGCCTAATTTTGTGAAATTGGCCGAAGCCTATGGTCACGTAGGTATGCTGATTGAGCGTCCCGAAGATGTAGAACCCGCGCTGCGCGAGGCTCGTAGACTGAAGGACCGCACGGTGTTTATGGACTTCCGAACCGATCCGACAGAAAACGTTTTTCCCATGGTCAAGGCCGGAATGGGTATCACTGAAATGCTGCTCGGGTCTGAGGACCTGTAAAGCTCCCGCAACAATCAACTTTCGACGAATCTATTGCCCGCCAAGCCCTGACGTTACCGCGTCAGGGGGAGGGCGGCGAGAAGAGGAATCTATTCTTATGAAACATATCATTGCAGTTTTGCTGGAAAACGAGCCTGGAGCTCTTTCCCGTGTAGTAGGCTTATTTTCGGCACGTGGATACAACATTGAGTCGCTCACCGTTGCGCCTACGGAAGACCCTAGTCTGTCGCGCATGACTATTCAAACCGCTGGGTCCGAAGATGTTATTGAGCAGATTACCAA
>CAIQYP010000112.1 GCA_903876045.1 uncultured beta proteobacterium
CAGGCCCATCTCGCGCGCCAGGCGCACGACCTGGACAAACAAATCCGTGAACTCCAACAGATGCAGCGCCCGAAAGTCCCGGATCGTACGGTGCGCCGGAAAGTTGTCCGCCGCCAGCACCCGAAATGCCACATCCTCATGAAGTTTCTTGGCAACCTTGCGTGAACTGAATACACCTGTGGCGTACGCGTACACCAGCACCTTGACCATCATGGCTGGGTGAAACGGTTGGTTACGTGATCCGCCACCTGCGTAACGCGCATGAAAGGCGCTCAGGTTCAGGCTGTCCACGGTGTCACTGATGAAGTACGCCAGGTGCCCCTGCGGCAACCACTCCTGCAAAGCACAGGGTAAAAGGTATTGCTGATCGGGCTGGTATGGAATGTAGCTAGTGCTCATTCGCAGTTAACGCTCCAGCTCACACTACGTTGCTAGTGACAACCCTAGTTTCTGCCGCCCACGCTCCTAGTGCATTACGCCCTGTACTTTAACCACTCGACGGAATGCATGGCCTTTCAACTGTTTCCATTTACGGCTTAACATCCTATTGGACAACGTCAATGCTAAACATTGCAGCACCGAACTCCTGGCACAATCCGCCATCACATGGTTTGGCCACACCCGCCAAAGGTGGTTGACCTGCTGCTCCGCTTGAATATTCGGCATTTATATTTATCTGCTTGAAGCCATCCACTAACTTGGTAGACAAGTTAGAAAAGTCGCGAGGCTGCGAACTAACAATAACCAGGAAATGCTCTTTGCCTTCAGGCTTGCTGGCTACTAAGGGCATTTGCTTGGGTGGCAACGTCAAAGTTTGCTTTGCCTTTATGCGAATCCTGTCGGTCGACGCATTGGGAAACAGTACGGTCAAACTCTTTTCGGCATCAAGCCACAGCACTTGCACAAAGCCGTCCCGCTCAGACGTTACTGAAAACGACAGCCTGTCCTTATCAATCCGGAAAGTGGGTCGCACCGGGTTAGCGCTGACGGTGAAACCCAAGGTCTGACTTGCCACCACCTCATCCATCAACATCTTCTCGCTTTTTGGTACCGCCGGCTGGGTCTGAACAGGTGGTGCAGCGATTGTCGCAGTAGGCAACTGCACTGGTGCTATTGGTTGTGGCGTTGGCGTTGGCGTTGGCGTTGAAATTGCAATTTTTGCGTCATTCGTCGATGTGTTTGATTGGCCGAACTGCCAATAGAGCAGGCCACATACGACCACTAAAACTGCAAAACCCAATGAAAGCAAAGCAGTCTTACTTTTGCCCTTTTTGGCACTAGTGGCCTGACCGATGCGCGTGGCATCTATCGCATCCTTGGGGCGCCTAGTCGCTTGCTGCAGCGTGCTATCGGAGAAAGATGAGTTCGACCACACGCTGGAACCCAAGTCAGGCAAACCTAAATCAGTTCGAAACGCGTCCATCGATTGGGTCCGATCCGCTGGACGCACCTTGAGGGCGTTGTCTATGGCAGCCAAAAAATTGCGGCTATAACCGGACAAAGACGCACTGGCCAATGGCACGAAGCTATCGTTTACAAGGCGACCCACAGCTGGTGGTGGCGTAGTGCCACGAATGGCAAAGTGAATACTCGAAGCGAGTGCGTAAACATCCGTCCATGCGCCCTGCTTCATATCCGCAACTTCGGCATATTGCTCAATCGGCGCGTAGCCAGGCTTGAGAATCACGGTAAGTGACTGTGTCATGTCGCCAATTACGGTTCGTGCAGCACCGAAATCCAATAGTAAAGGCTTGCCACTTCCTTCCAGCAACAATATGTTGTCCGGCGCAATGTCTCGGTGATAACAATTTTCTGCATGCATGACCGCCATGGCCTGAGTCAATGAATCCAGGAGCTCCAACAACCATGCTTGATCAATGATCTCCGATTCTGATCTTCGCCGCTTTAGTTCTTCCCTGAGTGTTGGACCAACATAAAGCGGCATCACCATATATGCCGTTCCATTTGCTTTCCAGAACCGATGTACTTTTACCAGTGAAGGATGGTCAAACTGGGCTAGTAGTTTGGCCTCATTGATGAAGCTGTTCAGCCCGGCTTGAAAACTATCAAGATTGCGTTGGTGTCGCACATCCACATTTGTTTGGGTGCGCTTGGCAAGCGTCTGTGGCATATATTCTTTAATTGCCACGCGCCGATGAAGTGAGTGATCCAACGCCAGGTACACAATGCCAAAGCCCCCCTCGCCAATCACCTCAAGCAGCTCAAATTCCCCGAGCAAGGTTCCAATGGGAAGGGAATTCCCATCGTTACCGGCAGAGGTGTCGACCGCACTGGGTGAAACATGTTCGGTTGCGGGAAACGACTTGGCGGTCTGCGCGGCGGGTCGCATGACCGTGCGATCGTCGTCGGAATTATTTTGATTCATGATCAGTTATCCAAATTCAATGTAAAGGTCGTATTCGCTTTAACTGGCATCGCTGGCTTACTTGTGGGCGCTATTGCCAGCCTGGGCAAAACGAATGCGCTGACTGGATAGCTCTTGCTCAGAAATCAACAGATGCGCCGCGTTAAAAACCCTTGTGTCAGGGGTATGCAATAGCAAGGCTTGTGTTTCATTCACCAATAGCTCCTCATTGCCCAGGTCGTAGTCCAAACCTTTTAGCAGGATCTTCCATTTTGTACGTTCATTTTCGGTCAGAACCGTCTTCCAGAATGACCAGCTTTGCTGGTGGTAAGCCTCACGGGTTAAAAACTCACCATGACCAATTTCATGCGCAAGAATGGCAGCGCCAAGAATTGTGTCATTTTGCGCAAGGTTTAAGAGCCTGAGGTCCGCCGGTGTTAACTGACTGACCGTTATCAAGGCCCTGGCATCTTTGGCAGCTTCAGCAACTTCAGAAACTTCGTAGTGCGCTGACTTCTTGATGTATCCAGCGCCAATTAGCGTGGCAAGCAAACGCTGCTCTTGAGGTTGCAATATCAATTGCTGTTGCTGCGCCTGATCGAAAAAGCGTGCAACGTCCGATATACGATAGTCGTGGCCCAAGTAAAAAGTCTCGGGCAAATCCCCCGCGCGCGCGATGATGGACTTAAGTTCCGCATCATTTAGCAGACGATTACGCGGTGCACTGGCCTTCTCCAAATAGGCTGCCAGACGGTTCATTGTCACACCTTGCTCTGACAACTTCGGGAAACATATGATGAGCACGTCCGGATTTGTGTCCAGCGTACCGATCAACCAATCTTTCAGATTGCCATTTAAAACTGTCGCCGCACTCAGTACACCCAGTTGCTGCTTATGCGTCTCGACTGTTGGCACAGCGGCTGGGGTGGGTGCTGCGCCCTGAATTTGCAATGGCGGTGGATGCGTTTCAACTTCAACTTTCGATGAAGATACGACGTGATCCGCACCGCTAAACCCGGTGTCGAGAACATAGACATATACGGTTGCCAGCAAAACCAGTCCGACACCCATTGCAATATATCTGGAAGTTTTGGTACTGATATTTCGCTCCGTTAATCGACCACCCTGGATTGTTTCAACTCCACAGCTCCACCACCGAATCATCCCGACGCTCTGTAACGATGAGCTTGTTTGTCTGCAATCCGGAACCGCTGTACCAGACGCAGCGACCGTCGCCCGATGGCGCTCGTGAGCTTAGGCAGGCATCAAAAAAGCTAGTCCAAGGGCCATCTTCATTGAGCTGACCCAACATGGGGCCAACCCTATCCGGCGACCCCAGATTTAGCAGTTCAGCGTCTAATTGTTCTATAGACCAATCGTCCTGCATTGCATCAACCGCCAAATCTTCAAGTTGGAGCAGCCAGGACCACAGTCCTGCCTGCTCCCGATGGCTTGCCGGGATAGCATTCAACCGGGACACTAGCGTCAAAGGGTAGTAACGGCCAACCCTGTCAATGGAAGGAATGATCACGCCGGCCCAGGCCACCGCATTCAGCGGACTCGGCATGAAATCCTGCGTGATGACAAAACGCCAAGGTGGACTGGCCAGGTAGTGTTCCCGCCAATGGGCCGCATCGCGTTCCTGCAATCCGGTTAAACCATTTGACAACCAGTTATCCCAGGCTTCCACGAACACACTATGTAAGCGGCGCGTGACAAAGTCGCCAGCCACAGGCAATTTGCCGTGCCAACCGGCAATGTCGGTTCCTGTTGAAGAAGCCGCCTGCGTCATAAAGAACCGGGGCAACGGAACTGCTGCATCTCCCGCATGCGGAAGGGATTCATCACGCTGTTTGCAATGACATCCAGGCGTACCCGCTTTCCATCAAGGTTCATGTTGACCGAAAACTTTTCGGGCTGCGCCGTAGGTTGGACGTCAAACCGGTCAAACAGGCGGAACAGTGCCCACGGTCCTTCAAAATTCAACGGTGTCGTCGCCGGTAGGGTGCTGACGCCAATTTGAGAACTGACTTTCTGGCTGGGCCAGTTCAAAACAACGGAAGTGGTATTGCCAGCTACAAATTTCAGTACTTGACCATCAACATCGAGTGCCAGTTCTTTCAGTCCATCCCCCATTTCAGCGGCGCGTATTTCAATTTTGAACCCCGGGGTCTTGCCACCACTGCGGAAAAAGCCATCGCGAATCTTTGCAGCTCTTTGGAAGTCTGCCAACGCCGCAACCGATGGCGGCTTCACGCCGGTACTCAGCGGTTTATAGCTCCAAGGATTGGTACCCGTGTCCACAATGCTGAGCAACTGGCGCTGGAAGAAGTCGTCCAGCGTTCCTCCGGCGCCAAATAGCTGGCCAAAATCATCAGGCAATACATCCGCTTTAGAGCCGGACGCAAACGGATAACGGTTTGTAATTGCGCGGTTGCAAAAATCGGTAATCGGTTTGAGTTCGCCGTTTAGTACCTCACGCGTACTGTCGCGGCTGCCATTGGTACCCGTATCGACCAGCGTGTTGAGCATGGAACGTATAGGTTCTGGCTGCAGGCCCGCGGCGGCCTTCAGGCGATCACCACCACCTGCGGGCGGCGGTGTTTTGCTTTTTTGCGCTGCGTCGACCGCCTGCAGTTGGGCAAACACATCCCCAAACATTTTCTGCACTTCATCAATCGGCGCGGGCGCGCCTTGCACCAATCGGTTCAGGCTTGCAAAGTGATCATCCACCATGCGCTCAATCGGGCCTTTGGCACCTGCATCGGCCACGGGTTGCGCACCGACCAGTTTGGCCATGTCCTCCTTAGCCTTGTTGGCCTGGTCGGCCAACTGACCTATCGCGGCCGGCAGCGCGGCGCCTGCGGCTGGCACCAGAGTGGTCTCTTTGGCCACTGCTCGCATATAGGCCGCCAACGGCGAATCCGGCGATGCCAGTACCTGCGCAACATTCATGCTGGCAGCCAATCCCGCAGCCTTAATCAGTTGCACATCAGCCAGGTATTTATCCCACACCGAAATGTATTCAGTGAGATACAAGCGACGCACGCGCTGCCCTAGTGCGTTGCCCGCAACATCGGAAAGTGTCACATCGGCACGCGTTCCAAGCACCCAACTCTCTTCGGCGGCCAACTTCAGTGCCATGGTCTGCACCGATGCCTGGAAGGTCTTCTGATAACCGTCCTTGGTATAGAAGCCGGAGATTCCCTTGGACAAGGGTTCACCGCTTGCACGCCCGAACACCTGTGCACTGTTGGGCCCACCAGCCCGCGCAACCGAGAAGTCTGGCAGGTCTCCGCGATACTGACGCTTTAAGCGGCTATAGATGCGGTACTCCAGTGGATAGCTGCTAAGCATGTCGCGCACCGATTGCACCAGTACTTTGTCTACCGGCGCGGCGTTAGCGGGCGCACCCAGGGCCAGCAACGAGTCCACGTGATCGCTGAGATCCTTTTGCTGCTGTTGCGAAAGGGCATCGTGGTAGGTACTGTCCAGATCTACCGCAATCCAGGGCTTCAAAGCGGAAGCATCGAATTTGTCGGGCGTATAGAGCATCAGGTAGCTCTTTAAAGCCTCGTAGGCCTGCTCCAAGTTGTCCTTGTTGCTGGCCCTCAAACGTTCTTCAAGACGACGACCCAAACGCGGCCACAGCGCATGCTCCAGCAAACGCTGGTGCGCAATCTGCGCAGCAGCATCCAGCTTGTCGCCCTGATACAGACCCAGACTATTCAGCAGCGGCGGGCTGTCCACAGGATACTGCTCCACGGTTGCGGCCTGGCGCACGGACGTCAACACACCCACTACCGGCACGAGATCGCTGGATTGCGCCGGTGGCACAGCGTCTACCAACTTTTGCAAGGCAGGCACCCGGCTTGCGACCTCCTGGGCATAGGATTTATTGCGCACATAGCTGACACCCCAGCCCACCAGCAAGCTGGCAGCAATTAGGCCTACGGCAGCCAGTCCGCACAAACGAATCAATTTGCGCCGCGCTTCATGGGCGGCATTGAACGCGACCAGGTGTTGTTCCGTAAATATCAAGTTCTGCAACAGCCCCTGCAGGAAGAAGCTCTTGCCTCGCTGGCCCTGGGGAGATGACACCCGCCCCTGCAACCCGAAGGAGCGCGACAAGGCGCCCAATACGCGGTCAATGGGTGCACCTTCCTGGGTGCCGCTGGTGAGGTAAACACCGCGCCAGCGCGGGTCTTCCTGGAGCGGTCCTCCCTTGGCAAACACCATGGCAAGAAAGTCGCGCAGCACCGGCTGTACATCTGCGAGCGCCATGGGAAAGCTGAAGATGCTTGCTCGCTTGGCGGGATCGCGCTCGGCCTGCATGCGTTCGAACAGGCCACTGTTAATGCTTTTCTCCAGGTCATCGAACTCCGTGTCGAAGGCACTAACAGCCTTACTGGCTTCCAGGTCCGCATGAAAACTAAAGCCCCAAACCTGGTCACGCTGTGCCTTGCTGAAGGACTCGAAAGTTTCCTGAAAACCGGCGATCAAATCAGCCTTGGTCACCATAACGTAAACCGGTGGACGCACACCGAGCCGGCTTTGCAGCTCACTCAGACGGTCACGTAACTTTTGCGCGTGTTGCTTTTGTTCGGTGACGTTTTGTTGTAGCAAATCCTGAATGTTGATGGTCAACAGCACGCCATTGATAGGCTGACGCGGACGGCTCTTACGCAACAAATTCAGGAAATTTTGCCAGGCCTTGCTGTCCACACTGGCGTCTGACTCCTGGGTAGCGTAGCGACCGGCGGTGTCGATCAGCACCGCCTCGCTGGTAAACCACCAGTCGCAGTTGCGTGTGCCACCGATGCCCTTGACAGGGCTAACCGCAGTGCCTTCCGTCAACAGAAAATGCAGCCCGGCATTTTGCAGCGCAGTAGTTTTGCCGGAGCCAGGGGCCCCCACAAACACATACCAGGGCAATTCATACAAGGACGCTCCGGATTTCAACCAGGACAGCCCCTTTCCAGAGGACTTGAGCTTGCTTAGTGCAGCATCAAAGCGCTGCCTGAGCACCTCGCCTTCGCGGTCGGCGCCGGTATCGCTGGACATCCCCTGCAACAGCAGGGCATTGGCGCGACGCTGACGCAATCTTTGCCAAACAAAATTTCCGATCCACAGCGCCCACATCAGCGCAATCCACAAGCAGCGCGCCCAAACACCCTGCAAGGGCCGGTAGCTTCCCAAGGCAAGCAATGGGCCTACCCACCATATCAGCGCGGACAGTATCAATATGCCCACCGTACCAATCACTACTGGCCGAATCAGCCATTGCAACCATCGCTTCATCGCAAGTTCCTAGCAAAGTTAGTGATAACGGCGGGCTATTCAGCCTGCGCCACGAGCAAAGTAATTTCCACGCGGCGGTTTTTTGAACGTCCGGCCTGCGTACTGTTGTCACCTACCGGTTGGGAGTCAGCCAGGCCCTCCGATCGGATGCGCTGGGGTGGCACCAGGCTTGCCAAAATTTCGCGCACGCTCAACGCCCGGTCGGTTGAGAGTTGCCAGTTCGAAGGGTAGCGAATGGAACGTATAGGTTGGTTATCGGTGTGACCAGTCACCCGTACCTGGCCTGGAATACGTGCCAGCTCTTGCGCTATGCGATTCAACAACGGCAGCACTTTGGAATCTACATCCGCGCTGCCCGAGGCAAACAGGCCATCGCCTTGAATAGTGATCTTGGAGCGATCAGCCAGATCACTAACCACCACAAGCCCGGCATCTATTTCAGGTTTTAGAAAGCCCGACAGTCTGGGAGCTGCGGGTTTAGATGGGGCAAGTGCGGCCGGTGGCATGGTGGCTGCCTTCACATCAAGTGCCTGCAGGCTGGTAAATATGCCGTCGGTGTGACTGGCCATAACGATGCGCAAGGCCACAAAAAGCACCGCCAGTATCAAAGCCGAAACGGTGGCTACCAGCCAGACAGGCAGGTCGTCGCGCAGGCGACGCCCCACGGCTGGCACGCCGGCCCAATGCGCGGATAAGTCTGCGGCAGCCGGCCCGCGTTGCGCACGCAGGGTTTGCTCCAGCTTTTCACGTACCGCGTCCAGTTGTTGACGACCTTCGTTCATGACCCGATAGCGTCCTTCCAGGCCCAAGGCCAAGATGACATATATGAGCTCCAGCAGATCACGGTTGGCAGCCGGGTTTTCGTTCAATTTGGCGAGCAGCTGGAATATCTTTTCACCACCCGAGGACTCGTTATGAAACGCCACCAGCAGACTCTGCGATGCCCATGCTCCAGAGCCACCCCAGGGTGTGCTGGAGGCGCACTCATCAATATAGGTACACAGCAAATACCGCCCCGCAACCACCTGCTCGTTGGTAAGGGCCCTGGCGCGGGCACTCGCTTCAAACTTGCGCACAGACTCCACCAAAGCATCACGCAGGGCTGCCGGATTCGCATGGCTACTCATGTACCGCAGACGGGAGGCAGCCATCAACAAAGGTGATGCCAATTGCAACAATGCGCTTTGCCCGGTGCTGCCTGGAGCCTCCGGCACGGTCAAATTTTCGGGCAGCGGAGGTGCAGCATTCGGGACTGGCGCCGAAGCAGCACTGGGACGCGTGGTCCGCCCCGCCGACGGCTTGATCAGAGTGCGATTTTGCTCAAAATCAGAAAAAGGATTGTTTTCACTCATAGGTCATCCGCCTGTTTCATCAATGGAAGTCAGCCCTACCGTATGGCCCAAAACTCCAGTTCAAGCCCTGGAAATTCACCCGATATATGCATGGCCAGACCGCCGGAAGTTTCCAGCTGGCGCCACATGTCGTTGCCGCGCGTTTCCAATTCAAAATAACAAAAACCGGCGTGAAACGGAATCTGCCGCGGGGCTACCGGGAGGGGCCGTAAACCCACGCCGGGCAGTTGCAGGTTGACCAGGTCGCGAATGCGTTCTGCAGGTCCAATCTTGGCCTGTGCCGCAAAACGAGAGCGCACCTGCTCACTAGGCAGTTGCGCATTGACGGCCAACACAAAAGTCGCGGTGCGCTGCAATTCCAGATCCGCAATGATGGCTACCCGTATGCCGTATTTGCGCTCCTGCAATTCAATCGGTATGGCGGACTGCTCGCGCACCATGGAAAGAGATTGACGCAAGTCGCTCATCAGCGTGCCGAAACAAGTGGCGAGATCGTCGTGGTCGTAATTGGGGAACTGGATCGGCCGCTTGCTTTCACGGAAGGTCGATAGGTCGCCCGCCAAGGCCAGCAAATGCGCATATAAATCCTGCGGGGGCAACACGGAACATTGCCGCAGATGGGCCAACAGCGGCTCATAGCGGTTGCAAATCTGCAGCAACAGGAAGTCAGCAATCTCACCCACCCCGGCACGGCCAGGCTGAGCCAGGCGCCCCGCCAACGTATCTCCGCGTTGGTGCAACAAGCCCATGACCTCGCGTAAATAGCCCTCGGCAACCTGATGCTCAGTCACGTGCAGCAGGGGCGCAATGTATTGGCTATCGAGCAGCACGCGCCCGTCGCTGCGGCGCTCAGCAATGCGCGCCACACCCAAATGGGCATAGCCCTCGTTTGCATCACGCTCGAGCATCAGGCGCAAATTGAGTCGTCCGATTTGCAGAGGTGCCAGGCGCAGACTGGCGGCATGGCTGTCCGCCACGTCCATATCCACCGCGTGGTAGCGCGAAGGCATGGCACCCGCCTGGGACTCCACATCGCTCTCCGCAACACCGGGCCGCAACTGGGCCAGGGCGAGCACCACACGCTCGTCCCGTACGTCGGCACCGATGTCAAGAGACAGGGGTGCGGAATCATCAGTTGGAATGGAAAACGGCGTACCGTCGCGCAGCAAACCCGTTGCGTGGGTTAAGGCCAGCTTGCCCTGCAGCAGAGCTGTTTCATCAAGGCCCAGCGAAAAAAATCCCCATTGATACGGCGCAGAAAAGCGGGCCCGCAGTTCCATGGCATGCGCAACATATCGATCCTGTTGTTGAAAATGCTGTGGCTGAAGGAACATGCCCTCAGTCCAGACTACTTTGTTGTACCAGGTCATACCGAATAATTAATGTAAATAGTTAGACAACTGCAGCCTTTCGGCATTTGCAATCCCCCTCCGTCCCACGGTATGGCTTGAATGATAGCCTCACACCGACCAATCTGATCTGGATTTTCTGTCATGGAATCATGTGGGTTGCCTGACCGGGACTGGCAAAAGTTATGACCCCGCCCCAGATACACATCAGTTGGCTCGTGTTGTTCAGTGCCGGGGCGTTACATAACATCACCGTGGGGGCACCGGGAACCCACGGTGCCGGCGTGTTGGGTATACAGGGCATGGGCGTTGACACACCCAAGGCTGCTGCAGTGGCGGCTGCCACCATCGGGTTGGAAGGCGACTGGCACATGCCAAACGGCGGTATGTTCATTATTGGCACATGGTCCATGATGTTGGCGGCCATCATGTTGCTGGTGATAACCGTCTTGGGCGTTGGCACCAGACTACTGGGTGCCACGCCAAAAGTACACTTCATCATTGCACCCATACAAGTTTGCTGTGGCATCGTGAATTCCTTAATTATTTGCTTACGTCTGTCACTTACTTGGAGTGCAGCTCAGATATAAACCGGTCATATTCGCGCGCAAATGCCTTGCCAAACAACTCATCAAATTCTTCGCGCGCCTGGCTGGCAGACTGGCCATACATTTCCTGAAAGAGCTCCCACAGTTTGGCTTTTCTACTGGATGGCACCAGATTGAACAGGCCACCCTGGTTACCCACTTTTCTTTCAATTTCCACCGGATCGAAGCGCTTCAAGACACCCTGCAAGGCAGCATGCATACCGGCCATCACACCCAGTTGGTGGGACTTCAAGTCTTCAAATGCGTCTTCCAGAGATTCCAATGAACCCATAAAACCAGGAGTGGGCGTACCCAGTAAATGCTGCAGTGCAAACTCGACCGTTGGTGAAAACTTCAACACATTATTTGCTTGCGAGGCCATCATGGTGACGTCGGCACGCACCTCTTTTTTAAGCGCTCCACGCGCTATCAGCAACTCGATGGTGCCGCGCGTGTATTCGCGCAATACCTGCCCCAACTCGTGCATGCTCTCTACGGTTACAGGTCTTAGCCGCAGCCCATCCACGCCCAGACCTTGCAAGAATGCGTCTATCAACGCCTGCGCATCCCCGGGCAATTCGGCCTTGGGTGGCCGATTCAACAACAAATCTGAATCTTCTATGGGCAACGCGGGCACCGGCGCGATAGGCTTTGGTTTGGCGAACACCCCGGTCCAGGGCACATTCATTTCAGAAGCATGGTCGTCGCGGGTCGCTGGTGGTATTGCCGCACTTGGGGCTGTGCTTCCGCCGAGCCCAAACAGGTCATCCAGTGAAGGCTCGCCAAACTGCACCGAAGGTGGTGCCGCGGGGCTACCGGGAGCAAAGGGCGTTGGGTTGATCGGCTGGCTCGGCCGGTCTGCCATAAACGGATCCCAATCGTCCGGAATGCCGCCCGACAGCGAGCTTTGCGGTATTGGTTTAGGCGGTGCGGGCACCGGAGCACGGGATACAGGCGGTGATTTTTGGGGTGGTGCAGCGATAGCGCTTTCGAAGCCGGCGAAAGGATCATCCACCTTGGCAACTGCTGCATTGCCACTGGCCACTGCGATCTTGTAGCCGCCAATTTCCAGTTCATCACCGGGCTGGATGGGTGCCTCGCGTCCGTGGCCAATGGGCTGCCCGTTGTGCAATACGGCGTTGGCACCCAAGTCAAGCACCGCGTAATGACCAGAGCGGTACACCACCTGCGCGTGCAATCTGGAAATGGTGCGATCCTGATCGGGTAGCACTAACTGGTTGTTATCTGCGCGCCCGATGGTTCCACCCAATTCATCGATCTGCACGGCCGCAATGTTGCTGGGCAATCCATTGTGGCTAATCACGGTTAATACAATCATCCGACTTCTCCTGGGACTTTGTGCGGCTTGCAGCAACGCAACAATATCAGCGCAATATGTGACATTGCGCGTTCACTATGGCAATACGCACCGGCCAACTGGTATGGGAACCGTCGGGTGCGGGCATTGTTCTGAGTATTGGCTCAGCCTGACTATCAAGGCACTCCAACAAGCGGCCGTTTGCACACGCGCGCAGGCACAGCATGTCAGCATCGGGAATGACCATCTTGAGTGCCTTGGTGACGTGCAACAGTTCCAGCCTGGACAGTAGTCTGGCGCTGACATCAGCCACCGGTTGTTGATAGGCCAACGCCAACTCCTCCAGCTTCAGGCGGGATGCGAGCACGAAACTGGCCACATCACCCTTGGCCATACTGATGGCCAATCGCTGCAGGAAACCTGCGACCAGGGGCTTCATGTCATCCAACTGGCCGGCCACCTCAATGGGCGGTGCATCCAGCCAGCGCCAGCGCGGAAACTTAACGGGCAAGTCCGCATTCACTGAAACACGATGTCCGCTTTGATATACGTCGCCATCGGCTGCAGCCCACACCAGTTCAGCCAATGTGCGTGCCTGACTTTCATGGCCCACGCCTCCGACACGCGGTAGCAGCAAGCGGGCGCAAGCGCCCACCACTCCATCGGTAATCTTGACCGTGGGCGCCGCTGAAGGCTGGCCGGGCATGGGTGGGTCTATCACCATTTCCAGACGGTTGCTGCCTGCCAACAGGTACTCGTGCACCGGCAGGCACAAGGTTGAAGTCCGGGCACTGACGCGACCAATGGGCACATCATTCAGCCAAACTTCTGCGGCACAGCCCTGGGTCTGCAGGCGTAACATCAGACAGCGTTCCATCACCCCAGACTCCAATCCAATAGCTTGATCGCAGGCAAAAGAGACAAGGTCTTGCGCGACACCCCCAATACCGGGTCATGCAGCGCCACATCGACTGCCACCGAAGTGGTTTGCATGCGCATGTACCACTGCCAACCACCACCACCCTGAGTTCTGGGACGCAGCCCGAACTCGCCGGTCAGGCTGCCGGTGCACCCACTCACGGTGCTGACCATGGCAGCGTCCTCTACGGCAATCGGGTCGAAAGCTATTTGGAAATCTAGTTTCCATTGCGCTGTCTTTGCCACCAAGGTCTCCAACAAGTTGTCTTGCGGCCTTGCGCGTTCCAAACTCCACGCTATGGGCACATTGCTTTGGATCGAAAGGCGCATACGTGTTTGCGTAATACCCAGCGTGACGTCACCCGCCAGCTCCAGCTCAAACGGCTGGTTGAAATCCACCTGCCCGACAACCCGCATCACCGCCGGTTCGTCCATGCCCTGTGCGGACTCACGCCAGCCCCAGCTTAGAGCGGCCTGACCATTGAGCAAGCCGATCGCAGCGTGCATGGTGCTGTTGCTCGTGACCGCTGACCAATCTGCAAAGAGCCCCTCCAACCCGTTGAACAACTGCTGCTGCAGATCCTGGTCAAATCCAGCGTCCCACGCTTTGCCAGGCAGCGCAGTGCGGTCGCGCTCAACCGTACAGGTAGTTTGCGATTGCAGCGGCTGGGCTGCAGCATTCTTTTCCAGCGGCCAGTGCCAGTCCGGCTCTGCGCTGCGCTTCACGACAAATAGATATTGGTCGGCGGGATAGCACCAGAGCCAAGTTTGGAAGGCGCCTATGGGCACGCCCGTGTCACGCAAGCCGCAACACTGTGCATTGAGGGCAGAGATGGCCGCTTGTGTCTCTTCCAGCAGCAAGGGGCTCAACCGGTTTGCGGGCTCCGGCGCATGGGGAAATACGTCCCAACTGACCGCCCGTGCCGGATAACCCTGCCACCGCGTCAATCCCCGCGGACCAATCAGCGACAGGGCCGGATGCCGATCCTGATCGCAGCACGCGTGCATTAGTTGTCGCACCTGCACACGCGCCTTGGGCGCCCCAATAGCGAGATGAGACAGCACCGTAATCTGTCGCGGTATCGGTGTGCCTGCAGAGAGACGTAATGCATTGGCTATGGGCGCTACAGGCGTCATCGCCCAAACGTCATTGGCATGGGTATATTCACGCCGCCAGTCGTGCTCCAGCAAACTGATATCCAGAATATCCACATCACATGCCACGCGGCTCAAAGGTTCAACGTCGTCAGCCCGGGGGAGCGCATCGCTCGCATCCATGAAGGCTGCGTCGGCATGCTGCAATTGCAAAGCTGCGCGTCCGCCATCGGCCTGACTACGGCGCAATTCAGCAGCCGCCCGCACCACCAATTGATGCACCTTGACCCAGTCGGTCAGCGTTTCGTTGGACAGCAGGGCTAGCGCCCATTCGTTCTCGGCCTTGTCCTCGAAATTCGGCCCCAGGGCAAAACACAGATTGACATAGCGGGCCACGGCAGCATCCATTTGCAACTGGTAAAGACTGGCCTTTTGCCGCGCCGCAGTGACGAAATCCTCCAGGCGCGCTCCAAGGCGAGCCGATAACTCTGGCCAGTGCGCGGCCAGAATGGCGCTCCATGTAGTTGTGTTCACTTCAATGGATCGGGTTTCTTCTCAGGCGGCGTGACGGTAAGGCTGGCCTTGGGGTTCGCACCCTCGCCTGCCCCACCACTGCCACCTGAATTGATCATGACCATGGAGCCCACAATCATCACACCACTTGGCCCCAGCACAACGGTAGATGAACCTGCCTTGAGTGTCAGCATGACGCCAGCCTCCACCACCACGTTTGCCCCACCCTTGATATGCACATTGGTGGCTGCCACCGCAGCGAATGCCGTCCCGGCCTTGATATCAATATTGGTACCCGACTTGTGTGAAATCGACATGGACGCTTCAGTGATGGCATCCTTGGACGTCTTCACACTGTGGCTGCCGGTGACCTCTTGCACAGAGTCCCCGCCAACTTTGATCTTCACATCGCCATCAATCTTCTCAGTCAAATTTTTGGTAACCAGGCGCTCCTGATTTCCATCGATCTGCATCGTGGCGTCATTCTTCACCAACTGGTGAAAGTCCTTTTCTGCCTGCAGCCAAATATATTCGTCACCCTTTTTGTCTTCGAACCGCAACTCGTTGAAGTTGGTAGCCGAGCCATCCTTGCTGGAGCGGCTCTTGCTGGTGCTGACCGTGGCGTTATCGGGCAACGCGTAAGGGGGTTTGTGTTCACCGTTGTAGACCGAGCCGATCACCATGGGCCGGTCGGGGTCACCCTCAAGAAAATCCACCACCACTTCCTGGCCAATACGCGGCAGCGAAATCATGCCCCAGTTTTGCCCCGCCCACGGCGTGGTTACGCGCACCCAGCATGAACTCTTCTCGTCCTTTTTGCCCAGTCGATCCCAATGAAACTGCACCTTGATGCGCCCATGCGCATCGGTGTGAATTTCTTGCCCGGAAGGCCCCACCACCACGGCGGTGTGCAATCCCGCTACAACCGGTTTGGGTGCTGTACGTTTGGGGCGGTATATTTCGCTGGCATCGAGCGCGGTAAAACTGCAATGAAACGAAGTCTCACCCGCACCCGACTCATAGCCGCTCAGGGAGCAGTCGATGTGCGTCGCCAGCACCACGTGAGCCTTATTCTGATCTGCGCGGGGATGGTCCGCCAACGTAAACCGGTTACCACAAGCCAAGGCACGGCTCAAGCCCTGGCCAGTCACTCGCATAAAACCGGCCTGCTGCTCTTCCATACGAATCTTGGCGTATCGATCGCCACCAGGTTTATCGCTGTAGTCTCCGGGGTAGTCATAGACCTCAAGCAAGGTGGATGCACTCTGCCGACTGGCTTTGGTAAGCGCTTCCAGCGTGAGCTGAGGTTTCACAAAATCGTAATCGCGCAACACCACCTGACCCGACTGAATTTCATTATGCGTAGTCCAGTTGGTGATGGGCTCCAGATCGAGGTGTGAATCCACCGAGGCACGGAACAAAAATTTCGACTGCTGGGTGCTGGGCTCATGGGCACTGGGTGAATTGACAATCACCATGGTGTGTTTGCCAGCTTCGTGCTTGAAATAATAATAAGCACCTTCCTGCTGCAGCAGGCGGCTTACAAAGTTGAAGTCAGTCTCCCGGTATTGCACGCAGTATTCATAGGTAGGAAACGACCCCGTCAGATTGAATTGAAAATCGGCCTTGAACGGCTCAAACACTTTCTTCAGTATTTGCTCCATGGTTTCGCCCTGGAACACCCGCGTATCGCTACGCCGCGTCAGCAGCCACAACCAGGGGCGCAACACCAGACGGTAGCCGAAGCCCTTTTCATCCACATCATCGGTTCCCATGGCGCATACCAGGCCATGAAAATAGCGCTTATCGCCGGAAGCCAACTCCAATGACACACAGGCTGGCTTGCCCAATAAATCTTCCACCTCGATGGCATCGCTGTCAGAAACAGCATGCACATCGAATTCGAAAAGCTGCCCCATCTCCTCGGATGCCGAGAGGTGCCTGATCAGCAACTCTTTGCCAGAGGTGCTGGTCAACGACATTAAATTTTTATCTGCCATCCCTTACCCCTATTCATGAAAACATGCCGCCCGGTTTGGTAACCGAGCAAGCACGAAGAATGCCCAAAATCCGGCCCGAAAACGCAATCCAAGTCCCGGCTAAAAAGCACAATCCACCCATCCCCGAGTTGGGCCGCTCCAACGGTCTTGCCTTCCGCTTGCAGGATCGCGGTGGCATGGAGCACGATGCCTTGCTCGCCGCAAATAGCCCTCACAACATTGCAAGGCAGCGTCCAGGCGGCCCTCACGGTTCAGAGACCTTGCCAAAGGCAGCAACTCTTCGAGCGTCAATTCGACAGAGCACTCTTTTCTTTCTGACGCCAAGCCTTGGTTAGCTTCGGTTTGGCTGGCAGTGGCTTGGTTCATTTTTCAGTTTAAAAAGCATAACTAAACTGGTCGTTTTCCACTGCCACCGTCACCCGTTCAATTGCATTGCCGGCCATCATGCGAGTGAGAAACTCGCGGCTGATGTCGGGCAGCATGGTGTTGGTCAAAATGGCATCGATCATGCGGCCACCCGATTCACTTTCCGTGCAACGCGAGACCACCAGTTTGACCACATCGTCACCATAGGCAAACGGAATCTTGTAGCGTGCTTCGACCCGTTTCTTGATGCGGTTGAGTTGCAGCTTGACGATCTGGCCGAGCATGTCGTCCGATAGTGGGTAGTAGGGAATCGCCACCAACCGGCCCAGCAACGCGGGTGGGAATATTTTCAGCAACGGCTCGCGCAGCGCCTTGGCCATGCCCTCTGGTTCGGGCAGCAGTTCCGGGTCTTTGCACATGCTGGCAATCAGCTCGGTGCCCGCATTGGTGGTCAGCAGAATCAGGGTGTTCTTGAAGTC